>JAGPEG010000200.1 GCA_018057165.1 Tabrizicola sp. | reverse complement strand
AAGCGCCAGATCCTGCGCCAGGGTTGCGCCGATGGGAACGGCGGGGGCAAGGGGGGCGGCGATGCTGATGTCGGGGGTCGGAAGCGTGGCATCGACGGGCAGAAGCTCGGCCGAGCTGGCGGCGAAAAGCGTCAGGCCACGGGCGACGGAGGTGCCGTTGTCCTCGGTTGGGGCGGTGGTATCCGCGGTGGCGCTGACCGAGGCGATGGTCGCATCTTCCACCATGGTCGAGCTGTCCCAGGGGACCTGCACGCCTTCGGTTTCGACAAAGACCTTGCGGCGCACATTATCGAACACATCGGTCAGGGGGATCGATCCCAGCGAGGCCGCTTGCAGGAAGGCGGTGGCGAAGGGGCTATTGTCGCCCGCGCCGTCCAGCGCAACCTCACCGGGCGAGGTGGAGAAGACGACGTAGGAATTCACCGGGGCGGCAAGCGAGGCAAAGCCGGTCTCGACCTCGCGCACATCGGGGCCGAGCGAGTCCTGCAGCTTGACCCCGGCGAAGGGGTTGTTGCGGCAACTGTCCAGGATGACGATCTGCAACCGCGCCCGCGCGCCCAGGATGGAGACGAGGCTGCCGACGGAAACCGTTTCGAATGGCAGGTCGTCGACCTGGTCAAGCTGGGCATCCGTCGGGATCAGGTAGTTCTCCGACCCGATCTGCACGCCGTGGCCGGCGTAGTAGAACAGGACCTCGGTCTCGCGGTCGACATCGAAGAGGACGCGCTGCATCAGCCCTTCGAAATCGCGCTTCGAGGCATCCTTCAGCAGAGTGACGTCATAGCCCTGACCGGCAAGAAGGTCGGCCACATCCAGCGCGTCGTTCCAGGCGTTCGGCAGCTGCGGGGCGTGGCTGTAGCTCTGGTTGCCGATGACGATGGCGTATTTCTGGCGCGGGCCTGCATCAGGCGCGAGCTTGCGGCTGCTGGCTGAAACATGACCTTCGGGAAACGGGCCGAGGCTGCTGTCCTGCGCCGTCGCAGTAAGGGCTGCGGCGGCCATCAGCAGTGTCGCCACGCTACCATTCAGCAGGAGGCGCAGGACAGGCATGTCTTAACCCTGCCACCCACCGCCGCCGCCACCGTCGTTGCCGAAGTCGATGTCGACTGTCGCGGGCTTCTTCTTGACCACGGGCGCAACTGCAGGCGCAGCAACGACCGCCTTCTTCTTGACCGGCGCGACGACGACCGGAGCTGTCTTTTGGGGCGGGGGCGCAAGCTCATCACAGGCGCCGACAAGACCAAAGGCGGCGAGAAGGAGCAGAGATCGAGACCAGGTTCCAGGCATGAAAAGACCCATTTGTTGAAGCGTTGGCCGTCCGCACGAGGTAAAGAAAGAATAGGAATAATTCGAAGGAAGAATGCCACATTCCGCCCATTCAAGCAACGGCGGCGGCCGGGGTCCGGGGCGCGGGGACCCCGGATTTGCGGTCAGCTGAGCGCCTGGAACTCGACGCGGCGATTCTGGTCGGAATCGGGGTCGGCGTTTTCCAGCAGGAAGCGTTCGCCCAGACCCACGGCCTCCAGCCGACCAGCGTCGATGCCGCATTCGTTGATGAAGAATCGCTGCACCTCCTCGGCGCGCAGGCGCGAAAGACGTTCGTTGTAATCGTCGGTCCCCGAGGCGTCGGTGTGGCCGATGATGCGGAAGAGCTGGATGTCGGAACCCTTCATCACATTGCACAGCTTCGCCAGCTTGGGCTTCTGCGCCTCGTCCAGGGCGGCGCTGTCGAAGGCGAACTCAATGCGGATGTTGACGCCAAGATCCGCGGGCATCTTCACCAGGGTCGCGGTCTCGGTCTCTTTCACGACGGTTTCGGTGGCGGTCCCCGACGCGGTCGAGGCGACTTCGGTCGTGCCGGTGGTCGTGCCGTCTGCGGCGGTTTCGGCTGTCGCGGGGTCCTTCTCGACCTCGGTCGCGATCGCGACGTCATCGGCGGTGACAAGGGTCAGCCCGCGGGCCAGCCCGGTGTTGCCTTCGACGGCGGCCTTGTAGGCGTCGCGTTGGGCCAGGAACAGGTTCAGCAATTCCTCTTCCGAAAGGTCCTGGGACCAGGCACCGGCGGGCAAGAGCGTGGTGCAGATCACAAGGCTGGTCAGCAAGTTGCGCATATTCGAACCACCTTCCAAAAAACGGATTTATGACTGGGTGAAGTCTAGGCTATGATGCCCCTGCATTCAATTCACACCTTTGGGCGGGCTCTGGCCATGAACACGCCGATCACTGTGGTTCCAGGGGCCGGACCCGCCCTGCCGGTGGCCGTCGGAGCCGGGCTGACCAACCGGGGCATGGTGCGTGAGAAGAACGAGGATTCGATCCTGACCGACCCGTCGGGGATGCTCTGGGCGGTCGCGGACGGGATGGGGGGATATGGCAACGGCGATGTCGCCTCGGACATCGTGATCGATTGCCTGGCGCAGATCCCGGACGGGGCCGATCCCGGCCCGGCGCTGGTGGCGCGGCTGAAAGAGGCGAATGATCTGGTGCTGGAACGGCAGCGCGCGCCGGGCATGGGGCGGATGGGCTCGACCGTGGTGGCGGTGCTGATCGCGCGGGCGGTGGCACATGTGGCCTGGGCCGGTGACAGCCGGGCCTATCTGTTGCGCGGAGGGCATCTGCGGCCGCTGACGCGGGATCATTCGGTGGTGCAGGAAATGGTGGACCGGGGCGAGCTGTCGCCGGAAGAGGCCGAGAGCCACCCGGAATCGCATATGGTAACGCGGGCGGTGGGCGGCAGCGAGGCGCTGGAGGTCGATCTGGTCAGCGTGCCGCTGGCGGTGGGGGATCGGATCCTGCTGTGCAGCGACGGGTTGACGCGCTGCGTCTACGAGCCGACGGTCGAGGCCTTGCTGCGCGAGGCGGCGGGCCCCGAGGAGGCGTGTCAGAAGCTGGTGCGCGAGGCTCTGGACAGCGGGGCCCCCGACAATGTCTCGGTGATCACCGTGCTGATCCGGGAAGCCTAGGCCATGCAGCAGAACAATCTGATCGCCCCGATCATCGTCGCCATCGGCGTGATCATCGCCGCCGTGGCCTTTGCCGTGGTGACGACGCTTCTGGAATCAGCTGACAGCGGGGCCGACCTGCGTCTTACGCGGCTGGAAGAAGCCTTCGACGCCGAAGCAGCTCAGCGCGCCCGGCTGGAAGCGGAGATCGGCACGCTGAAGGCCGACCTCGCCCGGTTGCGTGACGACATGAGCCTGTTGGCGAACCGCGCTCCGGTCGCGCCCTCGACCGGCGATGTGCCAACGGCGGATGCGGAAGGGCTGACCACGGGCGAGGATGAACAGCACCAGCCCGAGACCGAGGCCCTGACCGAACAGATGAAGGCGGCCCGCGACCGTTTCAACAAGGGCGTGACCCAGCCGCGCAACAAGACGATGCTGGCGCTTCTGGGCCGCCCGAGGGAAGACTTGGGGACCGACTGCCGGGGCATCTCGAACCCGCGCCTGAAAGCCCTGGTCGAGACCCGGCAGATCGGCCCGATCAAGGCGACGATGCTGAAGCCCGCGCTGGACAGCCTGGAGCGGATCGTCGCCAAGCTGAAAGAAGACGAGCCCGACATCTATGCCAAGCTCGGCACGGCGGGGGCGCTGTGCGTCCGTCTGATCCGGGGGTCGAACTCCTCGGTATCGAATCACTCTTTCGGCACCGCGATCGACATCACCTTGCAGGGCGAGCTTGACCCCTTTGCCGACGGGACAATGCAGATCGGACTGGTGATTCTGGCCGAGCATTTCAACGAGGAAGGCTGGTACTGGGGCGGCGGCTACAACCGCGAGGACGGGATGCATTTCGAAGTGGGGGAAGAGACCCTGCAGAAATGGGTCGATGAAGGCCTGATCCCATCGCAATGACTGGTGGCCCGAACAGCCCGCGCACGGTCCTGCCGCCAAAGCGCGGGGGGCGGAGCATTGACCCGGAGGTCTATGAGCGGGCGGCGGGGCCGGTCCTGCGGATGGTGGACCAACTGGCGGTGATCCGGGGGGTGGAGGCGCAGGTTCTGGTGCAGCGCGCGGCCGAGGCGCTGGACCGTTTCGACGCAGAACTGCAACGAGCAGGCGTGCCAGCCTCGACCGTCCAGCCTGCGCGCTATGCGCTGGGGCTGCTCCTGGACCAGACGGCGCGGAAGAACCGGGGGGTGGATGTCTCGCTTTGGGGGGCGGGGGCGCATCGGCTGATCTTCGACGGTCGCGACATTTCGGCGGCGACCTTGCGCGACTTCATCCGCAAGGCGGGCGAGGCGGGTCCGGAGTTCGCGGGCGTGCGCGACTTCATGGAGCGGCGGCTGGCGGTGCTGGAAGGCAGTCGGACCAAGTTCGACCGCAACCTCGGGACGGGCTGGACCGGGATCACGCTGGTCCTGATCCTGGCCTTCGTCCTCATGGTCGCGGGCTGGGCGGGCTTCGTGGAATGGCGTTTCCACCGCGACCTGACACGGCTTTTCGACGCCGAGGCGCTGGATATCGGGCTGGACCGGGATGCGGTGATGCCCGACCTGCCGCAGCGCCTGACCCGGCTGGAGGAAGCAGCGGACGGGGTGGCGCGGGCGGCGGAGAAGGCGCCGATCCGGCTTTTCGCGGGCCCTCTGGGCTTCGATGCGGCAGTGCGGGCCGATGCGGTCTATCAGACGGCGGTGCAGAAACATCTGCCGGGGGCGCTGGCAAGGGCGGTCGATACGGCGCTGGCGACGGAGGGCGAGAGCCTGCCGCTTTATGACACGCTGCGGGCCTGGAGCATCCTGTCCGGCCAGGCCGACTG
>JAGPEG010000053.1 GCA_018057165.1 Tabrizicola sp. | reverse complement strand
GGCATAGGTCAGACTGCGCGCGCCGGTGGTCGTCACCCACAGCGGAGCGTTGAAATTCGCCATGCTGTCCAGCGCAAAGCTGCGCAGCACCGGGCCCACGATCTGGCCACTCTCGCTGTCGGCGACCGGCAACTGGAACTCGATCCGCCCGCTCAGCGGCAGCGTACCTTCGGGCGTGTAAATGGGGCCGGTGACCCAGCGCAGCGTGAGTGTCATGGTCGAAACCTCAGATGATGGTGATGCTTTGCGGGCCGGTAACAGTGCCTTCGACACCGCTGCCGTTGATCGGGGCGGCCCAGTAGTAGTAGGTGCCGGTGGTCAGGCCGCTGTCGGTCCAGCCATCGGCCAGACTGGGCGCGCCATATTCGGTATGCACCAGCACGGCGGCACTGAAGGTCGCCGTGGTGCCACGCCAGATCCGCGCGGCGCTGTAATTCGGATCGTTCGGCGCGGTCCAGCTCAGCACGCCATTGACCCCGCCCGACACGGCAGCGGCAAATCCGGTCAGCGCGGCGGGTGCGGTGGTATTGGCAACCGCCAGCACCGAGACACTGCCGCTCCACCCCGAAACCCGACCAAAACTGGTGCGGTTGCGGATCTGCGCCTCATAGGTCGCGCCATCGGTCAGACCCGCCACCACCAGCGACAATTGCCCCGAGGCGGCAATCTGGCTTTGCCAGTCCGGCATGCCGCCATCCAGGCTGCGCATCTGCAATTCCTGTTGCAGCGACACATCCTGCTGCGGCCAGGTCCATTCGATCTGTGCCACCCCGCCGGTACCCGCAACCACCTCACCGGCCAGACCGGTCACGCCCGCCACCGAATCGTCGCTGGCCACCACCTCGCGGGCCGGGCGGGCCGGTTCCTCGGTCAGGGCAACGAAATCGAAATCCTCGGCCAGCACCGATGTGGCATCCAGCGAGAAGGTCACCCCGTCGCCGTTGCGCAACAGCTTGTCGACCTCGAACACCGCCTCAAGGCCAAGATCGGCCAGGTACAGGCTGAAGAACCGCCGGCCGATCAGCTCATAACCGATCAGCTTGACCTGTGCCTGCAGAGTATAGCGGGCACGGGCGCGGCGGATCATCCGCTTGGCCAGACGGCAGGCCTGATTGTGGCTGCCAGCCGCCCAGGCATCGGTTTCCAGCCGGGGCTTGCCGGCATCGACCACGATGGCGCCGCAACTCGCCTGTTGCCAGTCGAAGGCCGGTTCGGTGTATTTGATCACCGCCTCGCCCGGCACATCCGGACCCCAGGACTTTTCCGCCACGGTGACGGTCAGCAGATCGGCCATTTCCAGCGTGATCAGCGGCGCCTCATACCGGCCCAGCTTGAAGCCGACCTTGCCATCCGGCGTCTCGTAGAAGAACGCATCGCAGGCCAGCCCCAGGGCATCGCGCGCCTGTTCCCAGGTCACGTTGTCTTCCAGCGTTATTCCCAGCGTCCAGCGCTTCTGGGTCGCACTTTCCGCATTGGTCACCAGCTGATCGGCAACATCCGCCTCTTCGGCGACATTGTCCCAATCCACCGATTTGCCATGGAACAGCGCCTCATGGGCAATGATCAGGGCGGCATTGTCGGTCCAGCCGGTGGTATCGCTGCGCGGATCATAGATCTCGTCCCAGCCGTCCCAGACCGGCGCATAGGCCCATTGCACGCCAGACGGATAGACCTGCGAAGCCGCCTCGCCAGGTGCCCGGCTGGCAATGATCACCGCATGGCTGATGCCGGCAAAGTCGAACGCCGAGGTTACCTCGGCGAAGGTGCCGGTCAGAAACGGCGGTGCCACCTGCCCCGGCAACCCGCGATAACAGGCAATCCGGCCATAGCTCGGCTCGCCCACCGGGCCGATGTTCACCGCCGGTTCGGTGGTGACCCAGCCATCGACATCGATCTCCACCGGATAGGTGTCCAGATAATGCGTGACGGGGCCCTTGGTGCGATGGGCGGCAATCGCCACGCTGTAGTAGCGCTTCACCCCGGAAAACCCGGTAAAGATCACCGGCCCGCCCTTGCGCACCCGGCCATAGACCCGCTGCATGAAGGACAGCGGCTGCGACAGATTGACGATCTGATCCTGCGGCGTCGGCAGCTTCGGCCGGTAGAGTGCCGCCGAAATCGCATTGATCCCGAAGGACAATACCAGCCTGCCCAGCACGCTGCCGCCCAGAAAGTTGCCGACCGCAAACCCGGCCGACCAGGCGCCGACAGCGCCACTGGCCAGCCATGTCCCGGCCCCCAGCGCATTCAGCGCCCCGCCGATGAAAGCGGTCAGCGGTCCCGCCTGTGCCGGCCCGGCCGACAGGCAAAGACCGCACAGCACCAGGGCCAGCGACAGCACCATCCCCCTCATGCCGCCACCCCTGCCTGCAGATCGGCCCCGGATCGCCAGGCGGCCAGCACCTTGGCGCTGTCCACCAGACCCAGTCCGGTGATGTCGCGGGCAACCCAGAGACCGTCGTCCAGATGAATCGCCCCGTGAAATTGGCTGATCCCGTGCGATCGAAACAGCACCACCCCCACATCGCCGCGCTCCGGCTGACCATCCGGCGCCACCGCCAGCAATCCGGCCATCCGGCCGGCAACGGCGCCCACCGGATCGGTGAAGAACCCGGTTGCCCGCTGACAGCTGGCCGCCGTCGCATAGCTGCCGCGCAGATCGCCCATCGGATCGGCATGGCCGTTTTCCACCAGCCAGTCGGCCGGGAAGGTCACGCAATCATCCACCCCCCAGGCGAAGCGGCGCTTCAGCTGGTGACTGACAAACAGCGACAGGCGATCCATCAAAGTGTCCGGGCCATCAGAACAGCTTTTCCGGCTGGCGGTTGTCCATCGGCGCATAGGTCAGGCTGGGGTTGGCCGCACCGGTCAGCCGGGCGTGATCGGTGGTGGTGTAATACAGCCCGCGCGCCGTGTTGCGACCGGCAAAGGCACCCTCCCAACTCAGCGTGATCGACCGCTGGGTGGCGCCCGACAGGCTGAAGGCGATCGACTGCATCCGGACCTGGGCGAAGGGAATCGGCGCCAACACCGGCGCCCAAAGCTGCGCCCTGTCGGTCAACGGCTGCACATGGAAGGTCAGCGCCCGGTCGCGCACATAATCCGCACCCAAGGCCCGGATCTGCGCAATCAGGCTGACCCCCGGCACACGCTGGGTCGGATCGTCAAACCACGACAGGGTGATCTGCCCATTGGGCGCCACCCCGTTGATCGGCATCTCGATTTCCGGCGAGTCGATCAGCGTCGACCCCCACCAGTCCTTGCCATCGATGTCGGTGAATTTGCCGTCCTGGCCGATCAGAAATCCGAAATCCCCGTCTGCGGTGTTGATATTGGCCAGCGTCAGCACACCGACCACCTCATCGCGCGGGTTGAAACTAGGCGGAAAGAAGCTCATCGGGTGATCCACTCGGTCAGCGCCATTTCCGGCGCGCTGCGCAGGGTGCGGCCATAGCCGGGCGCGCCCTGCATCGGATCATCGGCCAGAAACAGCCCGCGCGGAATCAGGTCGATGGCGCCATTGGTGGGAATCGCACTGCGCAGCAGCGCAACTTGCAGCGTCACCGCTGCACCGCTGCCGCTGCGGCCCTCGACCAGAAAGGGCCAGTCGGCATAGGACAGATGTGCCCCCACCTGAACCGGTGCCAGGGCGGCGGTTTCATCGACCAGGATCGTCGTCGCCCCCGCCAGCACCGCCGCAACACAGCGCACGGTCGGGCGCGGCTCGATGTAAAGCCCGTTTTTCCACGCCAGCCAGTCGCCGTCGATCACCGACCCGACCGAATCCATCGTCACCGGGTCGGCCATACGAATCCGGAAGGCATTCTGCTTGCCGCGCAACTGGCTGCGCAGCGCCCGCCAGTAACCGATGCCATCGCGCTCGAACCGCAAGCCCAGGCTGGCCTTGAAACGCGGAAACCGGTTCAGCACCGCCTGGTCACCGCCGCCGGTGTCCTGACCAACCGACTGGCTGCCCCAGTCGATGTCCCACAGAACAGATGTCAGCCGCAGCATCGGCAGCGGGAAGTCGATGATTTCGCGATTCAACGCAACCCCCTGGCCTGCATGTCACGGATTGCGGTCGGCAGCGCGCGCTGCTGGGCCTGCGCGGCCCGCATGTCGCCGACACCGGAAACCTGCGCCACCCGCAGATCGAAATAGGGGGTGGGCACTGCTTCGACCTTGACCGTGGTTTGCGTGGCGACCGGCATGCCCTGGCCGCGCGTCCTGTCAAACACGATCTCTTGCGGATGCAGCAGCGCCGGAAATCCGCCCTTGCCATCCAGCCCGCCGCTGCGCGCGCCACTGCCGGTGTAGCCACCGCCATCGAATGACAGCAGCTTGCCGAACCCGCCCAGCAGCCCGCCGAAATTGCCGGTGAACATCGACGCAAATGGCCCTTCGCCGAACAGCAGCATCTGCAGTGCCGCCCGCTTGATCGCATCGGCGACCTTGTCGAAATTCGCCTCGCCGCTGACCGCGAAATCAAGGATTTCATCCTTCACGTCGCCCAGCGTGTCCTTCCAGAAGTCGGCAGCGCTGACCAACCCGTGATAGCGCTCCTCCAGCTGCATCAGCCCGCGGGCATGCAGATCGGCGTCGATGTAGCCCTTGGCGAAAAGATCGTTGATCGCCGCCTGTTCTTCGGCGAATTTCTCGGCATCGGTACGGGTCGCCTTGTAAAGCCGGTCGACCTCGCGCAGCGCGTCTTCCTCGGCCTTCTGCTCGGGCGTTTTTCCACCGCCACCGCCACCCTTGCCGCCACCAATCTTGACCTTGGGGATGCGCGACGGATCAAACGGCGACACCGTGCCATATTCGCTCTTGAACCCGGCGGCGGTGGCAGCCGTCTTGTCATAATGTGGATCGCGCGGATCGAGGATCACATCCTTCTTGCCGCTATAGCCCATCGACATCAGTTGCGATGCCAGGGCCACGCTGATGCCCAGCTGCTGCGCCAGCGCACCGGCACTGGACACCGCCGAATTGATCGCGCCCGACATATCCGTTGCCGCCACATCGGCCGCGGCCTTGGCTGCATCCAGCAACCGCGAAACCAGACCACCGGTCGCCACATCGGCCGCCTGAACCGACCCGAAGGCTTCGGTCAACTCCGAAACCATCGCCCTTGCGGCCAACGCCTGCTCGGCAGGTCCATTGGCCTGCGCCAACCTTTCGTTTGCCAGCACCAGTTCTTCAACTTTTGCCGTCGCCAGATCATAGGTATCGGCCAGATCCTCGATTTCGCCGCGCAACGCTCGGGTGTCCTGGTCTTCGCTGTAGCCGCTGCCGGAGATGCTTCCCCTGCGGGCAGCCGCACGGAGGGATTTGATCCGGTCGGCATTTTTTATGGCAAACGGATTCGTGCCATCATTGCCATTGGCATCGACGCCATTGTCGACGGCCCGGATGGCACGATCACGGGCAAGCTCTGCCTCGGCTATCTGCACCGCGCGAACCTCGTCCGCCAGATCGCCATATTTTCCGATCAGCGTTTCGATCGGTTTTACCGCCTCTGCCGCGGCTCGTTCATAATCGCCGGTCGCATCGTTCAGCTCCTTCAGCCGATCGGCAGCCGATTTGCTCTCCTCGCCAAAGTCGAACATATGCGCGCCCAGCGGGATCAGGATGGCAGCGGCGGCGCCGGCAAGGGCGCCGAACAGCCCGAAGCCGCCCAAGAGCTGCGGCAATTGCTGGGCCAGGGCGCGGCTGGCACTGGTGCCGCCCGCTACCTGCACCGCAAAGTCGGCAACCTGATAGGACGCATTCTGCACCTGGCCGCGCATCTGACCGGCGCCCTTGCCGATCTGGGCCATCGCCTGATCGCCCGCAGCCCCGATGCCCTTGAAATCCGCCTTCAGCTTGTCGCCGCCAACCGCGACCAGCCGCACGGATACCCGTTTTTCAGTCACCTGCAGCCTCCTTTCGCAATTCGCGCACCATCACGGCCTCGATTTCCGGCAGAATGTCGGCGATGAACCGGCCCGGCAGACCCAGCGCCCGCCCCATCGCCAGCGCCGCCGCCATGTCCCAGCCGGTGACAAAGGGCCGGCCCATGCCGCCGCCCACAAACCGGCACTGCCCCGACAGGCGCAGCACCAACTGCCACAACAACCCGCCCTCTAGTGTTTGCGGCGCGTTTTCCCGGCGCGGGCAGGCGGCGCAGACCCCGTCGCAGTTTCCGCAATAGTCGGCGCCCCCGCCGAAGTGCCATTCTGCAAGGGCGCCAAGCCTTTTTTTTCCGCCACCAGCACCAGACCGCTGGCAATGTAGCGGCCATAGAACGCCTGGCTGACCGGATAGATATCCATCACCGCATCGATCGTCTCCGGCGTCACCGGGGCGGGATCATCGCCCTCGGCCAGGCAGATGCCGCGCCAGTCGGTGATCGCCAGCCGGGCAACCGCGGCCGTCAGCGCCGCCAGCTTACGGTCGATCCCGGCTTCATCCGGCAGATCGGTGCGCAGATCGGATTCGCGCGCCATCGCAATCATCGCCGTGGTCAGGGGCAACACCAGCACCTCGATGCCATTGCCCAGATCCAGCCATTGCGGGCCGCGCGACAGGTTGAGTCGGATCATCCGTCAATGCCCTCTCAGTAACTCGCCACCGCATTTTCCAGCACCGCCGTGAACATCCGGGCCGGGCTGGTGGCGCGCGCCGCCTGAAACTGGAAGGTGTTCTGGATGCCGCCGGGGCCTTCGACCGGGTTGCGCACCTGCGGCAGATAGACCGCGTGGGCGGTCAGCGTCAGGCTGGTATCGGCATCGATGGTCCAAGCCAGCTCCAGCGTGCAAGGATCGCCCGCCGCCGCCTGATCGTGCAGATCGCGGTCGGCAAACCGCACCACGATCTGGCCGGTCAGGGCGGCAATCGACGGATCGGCGCCATCGATCTTGCCATCCGACCGGATCACGCCGACCGGGTCCAGGTTGTTGGAATACCGCAACTGCATCGACACCACATTGCCGATCGTGGCGCTGTCGCGGCTGATCGACCCGTTGAAATGGCCAAACCGCGTCAGGACGATATCGCTGGGCGATCCACCACCCGTAACCGTGTCGGCATCCATGCCTTGCGCGATCAGCCCGACCGTCGCCTGCAACAGGCCGGATCGCTGCGCCTGCCATTCGATGAAATCGACCTTGACCCCACCGAACATCTCGTACGACGGCACCTCGGGATAGCCGACCTCGATTGCATAGCTGGGCAGCGCCCAGCCGCCCGACACGAAGGTATGGCTGTAAGGCCCGCTGCCTGAACTGGTCGGCGCGCCCAGCAGGCCGGTCAGCCAATGGCCGATGGCGGCGGCGTCCACCGGCACCACCACCTGCCCATCCGATGTGATGGCATCGCGCGACGGGGCCAGCGGGTCGCGGCCATAGCCCAGCAACTCATTGTCCAGAAGCGGCTGCTCCTGCCCCAGCGTGGTCGAGGCAAACGGCATCCGCGAATACCCCGAGGCGGGCGGGGTGCCATAGGTGATTTCCTTTGCCAGCAGCATCTGCGACCGGGCGCCTTGCGCACGTGCCATGGTGTTCTCCTTTTGGGTGGACGGGTCAGCCTAGCGGGGCTGTGGTGGCATAGTGCAGGATCACCGCGATCCGTGCGGCCTTGATGGTTTCAGCCCCTTCAAAGGGCAATTCATCCGGCATCGGGGCCTGTGGCTCGACCCAGTCGCAGGTCCCGCCAAGGGTCGTATCCGCGACCATCGCGGCCCCCAGGGCCGCGCAGAGCAGATCGAAGACCGCATCCCCGCCATCGGCGGTCTGCACGGCGACGATCATCTCGGCCCGGTGCTCATAGTGCCAGGTCATCGGGGACAGCGTATATTCCGGCTCGCCCGGATCGCCGTCGAACAGGATTGCCACCCCACCGCGCGGAATGGCGACTGGCAGGGCCTGGTTGCGCAGAACCTTGACCGGCAGCGATGTCGCCGGAATCATCGCAATCGGCGAGATCGTGGCATAAAGGGCGGCAAGAACTGCCTCGCGCTGCGACATGACCTACCTCCAGGAGCTGACGATTTGTCCGGCCATGCCATTGGCAACGGCATCGACCCGGCTCATCAGATTCAACCGCTTGGGCAATTTGACCTGCGGAACCAGCGCAAAGATCGGAATTGTCCGATTGCGAAACGTGGTCGGCTCGGCCAGCCTGTAGCCCCCACGTCCCCGCCGTCGCACCATGACATTTCCCATGGCTTTGGTCCCATCATCGACCAGAATGGCACTTCTGCCGCGGCGATAGATGAACCGCAGGCGACGGCCGGTCTTTCTCTCCCAATCGCCGGGCGTCAACCGGCGGTTTCCGGGGCCACGTCCGGCAGCAGGCAACGGTATCGCCAGCCATAAACCGCTCGGGGATCGTATCAGCGCTCCGGCCTCATGCGCACCGATGATCTTCGGCGCCTTGGTCCAGACCAGGGCAGCGGCAGACAGGCTGCCCCGACCCACGGGATAGGTCTCTGCCCGTACCGTATTGGCCATCTTGCCGCCCAGACCGGCACTTCGCACCTGGTTGCGCCAGTCCGCCTTGACCCGCGTGCCGGCCGCGGTCATCGCCGCCTTGACCGCCTTCTCGCCGGCCAGCTTCTGCTCTTCCAGAATCCGGGCAAGGCTGCCCTCGATCGTGACATTGATCCCGATCATTCCGCCCGCGCCTCGATCCGCCACCACAGCCGGCGGCTGTTGCGCAGCGGCTGGCCCTGAATGACATAAGTCACATCACCGATCAGGATGCTGTCGCCCGCCACCGGATCTTCGACAACCGCCAGCGGCACCAGAAACACCGAAGTGGCCGAAGCGAACCGCGCGGATCCGTAATCCAGCACCTGGTCGGGATCCTGCAGGATGCAGCGGATATCATAGCCAAGGCCCACCTGCGGCAAATAGGTGGCATCGACCGCAAGCGGGCCCTGAAAGATCGCGGCAGTATCCGCCGCGAAAACGTCGCTCATGCCGCCGCGCCATCCGCATCGGCATCGGCGCCGGCATCGGCATCCCCGTCGCCTTCCGGCTCATCCGCGCCTGCCACATCCGGCTTGCTCTTGCCGCCCTTCTTCGCGGCGTCGATCACCTCGAACAGGCTGGCATTGAGACGGGCCTCCGGCTTCTCCAGGCCGAATTCCTCGCCATGCTTCAAGGTGATGCCATCCGCCTCGGTCAGGTCATAAAGACCCTTCTTCGACAACGGCCCCAGAACCGCACTGCGGCGCCGATGCTGATCCGGGGTCAGGGCGACACGCGCCGGCCCCCGAAGTGTCGCGCCTTGCGGCGCGACAACTCTCACACGATCCACGATCAGACCGCCTGCACCAGGCAGGAATGCTGCCAGTAGCCGTTGCCGGCGTTCCGCGAGGCGCTGATGCCATACCGGTGCATCCGCTCGTTGAACTCCAGCTCCGACCCCTCGGCAACAGCATCGATCTCGACGCCGAACTCTTCCTGCCGGATGAACGGTTTGACCGACCCATCGGTGCGGAACACCGACAGCTTGTCGGTCCAGGTCAGACGGGGGTTGACGGCCACATCGAAGGTATAGCCATCAAGGCTTTGCACCGTGTTGCTGTCGCCGCCGACGATCGGGTTCTTCAGACCAGCCGCCGCATTGCTGAACCAGGCGGTCGGCACCATCACCAGGAAGTTCCGGGCCATTTCGTTCATCGGCTCGGCCTGGTCGTCCTTGAACCCAAGGATCTGCGTCACCCCGGCAAAGACCATCGCCCGGATTTCTTCCGGCGAAGGGTTGGTGGCCGAGCCATGCAGCACGGCCGGAATGGCCGAGATGTCGACGGTGATGTCATTCGACTGGGTGCCGCTGCTGCCTTCGGAATGGTCCGTATCAAAGAAATACTGACCATCGTAGCAGATCGTGCTTTCCGCGCCGGCAATCTGATCCGACAGCAGCTTCTGCCAATGGGTGACCGCCCGTCCGGCCAGATCATCGACCCGCACCATGATCTGGCCGGTCTTGTCGCGGCGCATCCAGTCAACCGGAATCTCCATCGTCGCCTCGAACATCTTGTTGGCGATGGTGATGCCGTTTTCCCGCACGCCCTTGGCATGACGGCCGCCGACCCATTCCCGCATCGCCGGGGACATGCCCAGCCATTTATAGGTCTCGGATTCCTGGTCGGATGTGAACAGCATCGAAATGCCGCCGATCCAGCTGGCCGAGGTCATCACCTCAAGCCGATTGTAAAAGCGGCCGATGATGGCGCGCGAAGAAAGCCCTTTCATGGTGTCTCCTCTCAGGCTTGCAGCGCCGCGCGCACCAGCGCAGCGTCGAATTCAACAACCGCAAGGCCCGTCGACACCCAGCGGCTGACATAACCGATAAGCGAATTGGACCCGACAGTCAGGGTGAAGGTGGCATCATCCGAGGCATAGACCGCCGGGCGGTCATTTGCCGTGACGGCCAGCGCGGCAATCGACAGCACGACACGGCCGCGGGGGCGGACCTTGACACGCTTGTCACCGGCGGACCCCGCCGCATTGTCGCACTGTTCCAGCGCAAAGCCCTGGAACGCATCGCCAGCAACCAGCGGGCGGGAATAGCCCAACCCGTTTTCGCCGACGGCGGCACCCTCATAGATGATGTCGGCCGCAATGGCCGGGTATTCCTCGACGTCCCCCAGCTGATAGTCGCGCAGGGTGTCGGCAGACAGAGTCGCCATGATCTTTCTCCGATCTCAGGTTGGGGGCTCAGGACGCGCGGCGCAGAATGCGCGCACGGCCTTCGGCATCGGCCTTGCGGAAGGCCAGGTAGCTGGGGAAGTCGTCGCCAAATTCGGCACGGACTCCGGCATCCTTGTCCCAGTCGGCCTTCGCACGATCCTCGATGGTGCCGGTGCTGGTGGTGGTCTGCTGGCGCGGCGGCAGGGCAGCCAGCGCAGCATTGGCATCCGCGGCCTCGCGGGTGGCCAGAAGGGCAGCGCCCGAGGTTTTCTCGGCCTTCATGATCTTCAGCGCCAGGGCTTCCGGCGTGGTCTTGCCGTCCTTCTTGGCCGCGGTGATCAGGTCGTCATGACCACCGGCATCGATCTCCTCGATGCCAAGGATGCGGTCGCGTTCGGCCGTCGCGGCAAGCGTCGAGGCAGCGCCTTCGATCTCGCTGACAAGCTCCGGCCGATGCTCCCGCAGCGCGGCCAGGGTAACAGTATCCCAATCCATGGGCTTCTCCTGTGCTGCGGGGGCGGGAACCGCAGGGGGGGGAATGTCACGGGCCGCCAAGTCCGCAACGATAAGATCAAGGGTGCCTTTGTCATCAGCCAGCCCGCGGCGCACCGCCTCGGTGCCATCGAACACCAGCCCCTGGCCGAACCCGGCCAGCACGGCGGCTTCTTCGACCCCGCGCCCTGCGGCGACCCCGGCCACGAATTCGGCGCCAGAGGCATCTACAAGGGCCTGCAATTCGGCCTGTCCATCGGCGCTTTCGGGATCCAGCCGCTTGTTGGGGCTCTGCTCGGCCACAACGCGGATGATGCGGGCGCCCATCTTCTCGAACATCGGCTCGATGTCGACATATTCGATCACCGCGCCGATCGAGCCGAGGATCGAGCCAGACCCGACCAGAATCCGGTCGCAGGCACTGGCCAGCCAATAGGCCGCCGATGCGGCCAACCCGCCGACAAAGGCCGTCACCGGCTTCTCGATCGACCGGATCAGGGCGGCACAATCACCGCAGCCCGCCGCCAGACCGCCAGGGCTGTCGATATCCAGCACAATCGACTGCACCAGCGGGCTGGCTTCGGCCAGCTTCAGATCGCGCGCCACCTCTTCATAGGACCAGGCCCAGAAGCTGAAGATGCGCATCAGCGGGCCATAGACCGGGATGATGGCCACCCCATCGACGATCCGCGCAAAGTCCGATCCTTCCAGCCAGTCGCCGCCAACCAGCGCGCGCGGCGTTTCCGGGTCGAAATGCTCGGCCCGCAACTGGATTGCATGCGCCGAGACGACATCGTCGCGCCGCATGGCCCAGACCCGAGAGGATCGGTCAACCAGCATTGGTCGTCTCCTTGTCACTGTTTGGGGTGTCTTCTTCCTGTGGATCCGCCGGTGGCGGTGCCGCGACGATCTGCGCCGCATTGGCCGCCTGTGCCGCTGCTTCGCGCGCGTCGGTGCCATCCAGCGCCCGGCGGTTGCGCACCGTGCGGTAATCGACGCCAAATCGCTCGGCGGTGACCCGTGTCAGGCTGGTCACGCCCATATCCAGATACATCTGATCGGCCTTGGCATCCTTCACCGGATCGATGGTCGGCCGCGCCGGTCCCATCCAGACCGCCCCAAGCCAGGCTTGCCGCCGCAGCGGATCGGACAGCAGACCGGGTGCCTTCAATAGACCGCGCGCCACCGCTTCGGTGATCACATCTTCATAGATCGGCGCGCAGAACTGCGTCACATGCAGATCGCGGTCGGTGCGGAAAAACATCCAGGCCATTTCCATCGCGGCGCGGCTGGCCGAATAGCTGGCCTGGAACTGCTTCACCAACAGCTCGTGCGGCAAATCCGTGCCGGCCCCCACCTCGCGCGAGATCGCATCGACAAAGGGGGTGAACTGCGGGTTCGGACGGCCCGGCGCGAAATTCATCACCTCTTCGTTCGGCAGCAGATCGAACACCAGGCCGGGTTCATCGATGTTGATTTCCGACCGGTCAGCCTGGGCCTTTCCGGTGGATGCGGCCAGGCTGGCCAGCGCATCCGACAGATCGCCCTCGTCCGATTTCATCCCGATCGCAAAACAGGCCGAGATCACCGCCGCCATCAACTCGGCTTCCGAATAGCGCGACCGCTGCTTCAGCGATTCGATCACCGGCGCCAGCATCGGCGCATAGCGCGTCATCTCCGGCCGCCAGCGCGGGCCATGGATGTGCAGCACCAGCTTGCGGCCCGCGCCGTCATGGGCTGGGATCCGCGTCCAGGTCACCGGGCCGGACAGGTGGCGGTCCAGCACATGCCGGTCGGCAAAGTGATAGGCCAGCGCCGCCCCGTCCCCGTCCATCTCGACGCCCCCGGCCATGGTTGCCGAATCGCTGGTCCAGTTCGGGTTCGACAGCCGGTCAGCCTCGACAACCTGCACCGCGGTGGCCAGCAGACGCCCCTTGCGGCGGCGGAACCGGCGAATGACAAACACATCGCCGCTCAACAGCCGCGACCGATAGACCAGGTCTTCCAATTCGGCAAAGGTCTGGGTGCGCGTCACATCGCAATCCGGGCTCCAGGCCCAGTCGGTCCAGATGTCCATCGCCAGCCGTTCCCAGATCTCGGCCTCTTCCGACGAAATCCCCAGCCGTTCGGCATCGACTTCCGGCCGCAGCACATGACCGGCCCCGATGACATTGGCCACCTTGGTCGAAATCGCGCTCTGCGCCAGCGGATCATTGCGCACCAGGTCGCGCGACCGGGCCCGCAGCAGATCGAGGTCCGGCAAGGTGTCATGATCAGCACTGGCGCCGACCTTTGCCGACCAGCCCTTGGTGGCGCTGCGGTCGCGGCGGGCGGCGGCAAAGCCGGACGACGCATTCAGCAGATAGCGCGCAGCGCCCCTGACCAGGGCCTTCTGTGGCGCAAACACCCCGATGGCGCGGTCCAGAGCATTCAGCGCCAAAGGCACCTTGCCGACGCGACGGCTCATCCCGGCACGGCCCGGCGGAAGGTGCCGCTACCGGCGGCGGACTGGCGCCGCAGTTTGGCGACCAGACGGCCCTCTTCGGCGCCCAAGGCCAACAGGTCCAGCTTGGTCACCTTCTGGCCCTCGATTTCATAGCTCTGCATCCCGCCGGACAGCAGACCGGTGATCGCTGCCTGCACCAGGGCAAGCCGCGCGGCATAATCGATCATCTGCATCCTACCTCACGCGGCCCCGCATCTTGCGGCCCCGCTGTTGGGCCCCGCTGCCGGGGCCATTTCCCTGATCAGCCGCCGGTGCCGCGACCGGGGGCGCAATTGGCGGGGCAATCGGCCCGCCGAACATCTCTTGCTGCGGATTATCCGCCATCTCGGTGCCAAACCGTTCCGCCCGTAACAGCGCCCATTGCTCCGGTTTCAGCCGGTCCAGACGCAGATGATGCGCCATCGCGCGGGCATAACAGGCGATATCCAGCGCCTCGTTGGGCCGTCCGGTCAGCTTTTCCCAGCGCCGGACGATCTGCCCCGATTTCGTCTCGACCTGTTTCAGGTGCTCCGAGGTCAGCTGCTCGGCATAGGCCAGATCGACCTCGGCCGGCAGGATCATCGACCCCGGCGCCCAGACCGCATCGGCGCCCGCCGCCGCACTGCGCGCCTCGGCATGGTGAATCGCCTTGCGTACCGCCGAATAAAGGTCGGACTTCAGGGCAAAGGTGCCCAGCGGCCACAGCATTGCCCCCCTGGGAATGCGCTTGCCATTGTATTTGACATCCACCTTCTTCGGCGTGCCGACAAAGGGATCGGTGCGACCCTCGCGGCCATCGATGGCAAAGACGCCAGGGCGGCCGCGGGTGTAGTTGTAGACCGCATGGCTGGCATAGCCGGAATCGATGGCCCAGGCATCGACACCGATTTCTCCGCCGCCAAGACCATAGCGCCGGGCCTGCATCATCGCGGTATGGGCCACCCAGGTGCCCGCATCATGTGGATCGCCGGGAATGACGCCCCAATCGACCAGCCAGCGCGTCATGCCTTCCGACCAACCCCAGACCGCCCATTCCAGCCGGTTGCCCTGAACGTCGGTTGCCCCGGTCAGAACCACCGGTCCATTCATCGGCAGTTGACCGCGCTTCAACTCGATCACCCGCGACAGGTGCAGCTTCTCGGCGTCCGGCGCATCGCCCTTGTCTTCCCAGGCATCGCCCAGAACCTGCTGCGAAAACACCTTCAGCCGGTCATGTCCCGAAGCCTTGGCCTCCAGATATTCCGCGACGATGGCATCCCATCCCGAAAACAGCGAATAGGCCCGCCAGATGTGAAAACCCCGCACCCGCACCGGAACCTGTCTTGCCTGCCAGCGCGCCAGATCGGCGGCCTCGATCACATCCCCCGGACCCGTCTCCTCAGGTTCAGAGTTTTCCTCATCAACGTTTCCGTTGATTTCAGCTTCATCAGCCCCGTCCTGTGCCTTTGGCTGACCATGTCCGGCCGCCGTTGCTATCCAGACCCCGGCCTGCATCATCGCATGCTTGTCCAGATGCTCGATCACACAGCCATTGGCGGCGCATTCAAACCAGGCCCGATGCGGCCAGGTCTCGCTTTGCCATTTCAACCGCTCGAATCGCAGCACCTGGTAGGCGCCACAATGCGGACAGGGCACATAGCGCCGCTGCATGTCGCTGCGCTGGTAATCGGCGGTGATCCGGCAACTGCCCAGCAGCGCCGGGGTCGACACCCAAAGCCGCTTGCGGTCGCGCTCGTAGATTTCCGTTCGCGCCTTCAGCTGCGCGACCGGGTCGCCGCGCTCACCTGCCTCGGCCGGCCATTCGCTGACCTCGTCGCCGATCGTGTAGCGCGCCGACAGCATCTGCAGGCCCTTCGACGACCCGGCAAAGGTCACCTGGGCAAAGCCGCCGCGAAACCTCTTGTAGCTGGCCGTGCTGCCGCGTTCGGTCCTTGTGGTCAGTTCCAGCACCCGCGATCGCAGGGATGGCGTCTCATCGATTGTCGGCTGCAGCTTGACGCGGACATATTTGATCGCTTCGTCATGGCTTGGCAGCACGATCATCACCGGGCCGGGGTCCTGCTCGACCACATAGCCAAAGAAGTTTATGCCCACCTCCGATCCGCCGACCTGGGCGGATTTGACAAAGACCACATCCTCTGCCGGATCGTCCGGACCCAGCGCATCCATGATGCCTACCAGATGCGGCGCCCGGTCATGCCGCCATTGTCCGGTATAGCGCGACCCGCTTTCAGCCGAGATGATCCGCCTGGCCGCGGCCCATTCCGCCACCGTCAGCTTGCGCTGCGGCCGGATCGAGGCAGCAAGGGCGCGAAAAACCACGCTGCGGGCTGGATGACACAGATCCAGCGCCTGCAACGCCTCAGGCTGCATCGTCACGCAAGTCCTCTTGAGAGGTATCGTCATCGGCACTGTCATCCGCCGAACTCAGGGCCAGGATCAGCGCCGTGGCGCCCTGTTCCAGCAACCGCCGCATCATCTCGTCCAGCGCCCGCTCCATCGCGCGCGGATCCTCGATCCGGGCCAGGGCTTCGGCGCGCTCCTTGGCGATCTCTGCCGCCTTGCGCTTCAACACCTCGCCCGCCGTCGCGATCTGCGCTTCCACATCCTGCCGGACCAGCGTCATCTTCAGCCGGTCGGCCAGGTCCAGCTCGGCGGTGATCGCCTTTGCGTGCTCCCCTCTGGCCCGGTGATCGTTCATCGTGCTGGCGATGCCGGTTTCTGGCCCCTTTGCCGTGGGCTTGGCGGTGGACTGGGCCGCGGCAGCCTTTCCCCTGGTTTGCAGCTTCGGGTTCACGACGGCGTCACGGTGGGCGCGCAGCTCGGTGATATCGACAAGGCCATCGTCATCCACTAGGGCCGGATGCTTCTGAACCCAGCGCGTCAAGGTGGACTTGTCCAGTCCCAACTCCCGTGCCGCCGCCGCCCGCGTCATCCGTTCCATGCCGCTCCCCCGTAAG
>JAGPEG010000052.1 GCA_018057165.1 Tabrizicola sp. | reverse complement strand
CGGTTACGGGATCGACGCGCTCTTTGGCACGCTCCCGATCTTCTTGGTGATCTTCTCGCTCTTCGGCTTCGCGGCAGGCGTCAAGACGATGCTCGGCACCGCGCGGGAACTGGGACGCAAGGCCGAAAAGGCTGCCAAGGACGAAAGGGACTGACGATGGCGACGGAAGAAGGCGGCAGCGGGCTTCAGATCCACCCGATGGATCAGTTCGTCGTGAAGCCGTTGTTCGGCGACGGCCCGATCGAATGGTACACCCCCACCAACGTCACCCTCTGGATGGGCATCGTCATCCTGGCGATGGTCGCCCTTCTGATCCTGTCCACCCGCCGCCGCGCCATCGTTCCCTCGCGCGGGCAGTCGGTGGCCGAGATGTTCTACGGCTTCATCCACAAGCTTGTCGAAGACGTCGCGGGCCATGAGGGGCTGAAGTTCTTCCCCTATGTCATGACGCTCTTCATGTTCGTCTTCCTGTCGAACATCCTGGGCCTGATCCCGATGTCCTTCACCACCACCTCGCATATCGCCGTCACCGCGGTCCTTGCACTGCTGGTGTTTCTCACCGTCACGCTGGTCGGCTTCTACCGCAAGGGCATCGGATTTTTGTCGATGTTCTGGGTCTCCTCGGCCCCGCTGGCCCTGCGCCCGATCCTGGCATTGATCGAGCTGATCTCATACTTCGTGCGCCCGCTTTCGCACTCCGTCCGTCTTGGCGGCAACATGATGGCCGGTCACGCCGTGATCAAGGTCTTCGCCGGGTTTGCGGGTGCGATGGGCGTGGCTTCGGTCCTGCCGATTGCTGCCATCGCGGCGGTCTACGGGCTCGAACTTCTGGTCGCCTCCGTTCAGGCCTACGTTTTCACCATTCTGACCTGCGTGTATCTGCGCGACGCCGTCGGCGAAGCCCACCACTAAGGTCCGGACAACCAACCCTCAGCATTCCAAAGGAGAGACATCATGGAAGGCGAAGTCGCACAATTTGCGCTCATGGGCAAATACATCGGCGCCGGTCTGGCAACGATGGGCCTTGGCGGCGCCGGTATCGGCGTGGGCCACATCGCTGGCAACTTCCTGTCGGGTGCCCTGCGCAACCCGTCGGCTGCCCCCGGCCAGATGGCCAACCTCTTCGTCGGCATCGCCTTCGCGGAAGCTCTCGGGATCTTCTCGTTCCTGATCGCGCTTCTGCTGATGTTCGCCGTCTGATCTTTCGAACCTGACGTCCGGGCCAGCCTCTGGGGCTGGCCCTGGTTCCAAGGATTCAGGAGAGTCGACATGGCAACCGAAGCCGAATTGGCTCATACCGCCGGCACATGCATCAACGAGCATGGCGGCGCACTGGGCATGCCCCAACTCTGCGCCGAGTGGTGGCCGAACCAGATCTTCTGGCTTCTGGTCACGCTTGTCGTGATCTACCTCGTGCTGTCGAAGATCGCTCTGCCGCGCATCAGCGCGGTGCTGGCCGACCGGAAAGGCACGATCACCAACGACCTTGCCGCAGCCGAAGAGCTGAAGCAAAAGGCCGTTGCGGCCGAAAAGGCCTATAACGACGCGCTGGCCAATGCCCGGACCGAGGCGGCGAAGATCGTCGCCCTGGCCAAGGCCGAGATCCAGAAGGACCTCGACGCCGCCACCGCAAAGGCCGATGCCGAAATCGCTGCCAAGGCGGCGGAGTCGGAAAAGTCCATCGCCGAAATCCGCGACGGAGCCGCAGTTGCGGTCGCCGAAGTGGCCAGGGACGTGGCCGCCGCACTGGTGGGCGCGCTTGGGCAAGGGGCGGATGCGAAGACGGTCACGGCTGCCGTGACGGCTCGGCTGAAAGGGTAAGACGATGAAGAAACTCTCCCTCGTCCTCACCCTTCTGGCTACGCCCGCGATGGCCGCCTCGGGCCCGTTCTTCTCGCTGCAGAACACGAACTTCGTGGTCCTGATCGCTTTCATCGTCTTCGTCGGCATCCTCATCTACATGAAGGTGCCTGCGAAGCTCACCGGCATGCTCGACGCCCGCGCGGCGACGATCAAGGCGGAACTCGACGAAGCCCGCGCGCTGCGCGAAGAGGCCAAGTCGATCCTCGCCACCTATGAGCGTCGGCAGAAGGAAGTGCAGGAGCAGGCCGACCGCATCGTCAGCTCTGCCCGCGACGAGGCGCTTGCCGTCGCCGCCCAGGCGAAGGCCGACCTCAAGGCCTCCATCGCCCGCCGTCTGGCTTCGGCGACTGACCAGATCGCCTCGGCCGAAGCCGCAGCGATCCGCCAGGTCCGTGAACAGGCCGTTTCGGTGGCCGTGGCCGCTGCGGGCGATGTGTTGTCGAAGCAGATGACCGCCGAAGCCGCCTCGTCGTCCATCGACGACGCGATTGCCCAGGTCGAAGCCCGGCTGCACTAAGGCCCAAGCTTACAGAAATCGAACCCGGCGGTCCGCAAGGGCCGCCGGTTTTGCTTTGGAGGGGCCGCTCGTCGAGCACTTTTCCTGCGCTCCACGCCGGGCACCCCCTCACGACGAGCAGTCGGCTAGAGCCCCGCCCAGCGCAGCCCGGCCACGACGACAACCCCAAGCAGCGCCGCCGCCACATCATTCCGCAACAGCAGCGTCAACCCGACGACCGAGGCCAGCGCCAGCCCTTCGGCCAAGCCGACGGATTGCACCGCAAGCGCCGTGATCGCCGCCATCACCGCAAGCGGCGTCGCCCGCAGGGCCGCCTCGACGCGGGTCGAGACGGGGAGGAATCGCATCAGTGTGAAACCCGCCATCCGGCACAGAAAGGCCGCGCCCGCCATCACCGCCAGCAGGACCGGGAAGCTCTCGGTCATGGCGCCTCCCGGTGGAGAGCTGCCGCAGCCGCAGCCCCGGCCAGCCCCGCCCCGATGATCGCGGGTCCTGGTCCAAACAGATGGAAGATCCCCAGCGCCACGCCTGCGCCCACCAGCACCGGCAACAGATCGGCTTTCGCCTTCACCATCGCGGTCATCATCCCGGCGGCAAAGCAGGGCAGCATCAGGTCGAACCCAAGGGCCTGGGGCGCGGGCAGCACAGACACCGCCGCTGCGCCCAAGGCCGTGCCGGACAGCCAGCCCACCGCAATCGGGGCGCCGGTCCCGGCCAGATAGGCCCGGTCCTCCTCCCCCGCGCGTATCGCGCGCATCGTCATCAGCCAGTTGGCATCGCCCAGCAGCAGCAGGCTGCCATAGGCCCGCAGCGGCCCCGCCGACCACAGCCAGGGCTGCAAAGCCGCCCCGAACAGAAGATAGCGCGCATTGATCACCAGGATCGTGGCGAACAGCGCCCAGACAGTCGCCTCGCCGGTCTGAAGCAGGTTCACCGCCGCCAGCTGCGCCGACCCGGAATAGATCGCCGCGCTGGTCGCGACAGCCTTCCCCACGCCAAACCCGGCCTGCGCCGCCACCAGCCCGAACCCCAGCCCATAGGCAAAGATCGACACCGCCAGCGGCACCCCATCCCGCGCCCCGCGCCGGAACCCGTTAAGGGTGAACAACGCCCGCGTCACAGCACCACCCGTAGGTCGGGGTTCACCCCGACTCCCCGGCCCACCACCCGCGCAGCCCTTTGCTCCCGAACCGCCACCGCATCCCCATCATAGGGTGCGCTACAGCGCACCGCCCCGCCAAACAACCCGGCCACACCAACCAGCTCCGCAGCTCGGGCTTCAGACCGACACCCGGTCACTCCCGCGCCGCGGCCCGCAGCACCCGGTCCAGCACGTCCAGAAACCGGCTCCGGTCGGCCTTGGAAAACATCTTGCCTCCGCCCTGCCGGAACGGATCGGCAGAGCGCAGGTCCTGCATCAGATCCCGCGTCGCCAGCGCCATCCCGACATTGGCTGCCGTCAGTTCCTCGCCGTTGTGCTTCACCACCCGCGCCCCTGCCGCCACACATTTTGCGGCAAGCGGAATATCCCCGGTGACGACGACATCCCCCGGCCCGCAGGCCTCGGCGATCCACTTGTCGGCCTCGTCCGGGCCACTGGAAACGAAGATGCTTTCGACCAAAGGGTTCTGCGAGGGCCGGATACCCCCGTTCGAGACCACCACCATCCGCATCTTGTGTCGGGTGGCGACCGTCTCCGCCTCACCCTTCACCGGGCAGGCATCGGCGTCGATATACAGCGTCATGCGACCCCCGAGGGCCTGCGCACAGGCGTTAAGAAACCCCTAACAAAAAAGATCAACCCGTTGATCCCAAAGGAAACGCCGAGTTTGTCCACCGTGGACACCTCAGATCGCGGCCTTCCGCATCTCGTCCAGATAGATCTCCCGCAGCCGCGCCGCCACCGGCCCCGGCTTGCCGGTCCCGACCGGCTTCCCGTCGACTTCCACCACCGGCATCACGAAGATCGAGGCGGCGGTCGAGAAGGCCTCGTCCGCCCCCTGCGCCTCCGCCGGCGTGAAGGCCCGCTCCTCCACCTCGAACTGCGCCTCCTTCGCGAAACGAAGCACGGCAGCCCGGGTGATCCCATGCAGGATGTCGTTGCCCAAGGCCCGGGTGATGATCCGGTTCCCCTTCACGATCCAGGCGTTGTTCGAGGTCCCCTCCGTCACCGCGCCCGCTTCATCCGTGAACCAGCTGTCATCCACCCCCGCCTTCTTCGCCGCCATCTTCCCCATGGAAGGGTACAGCAGCTGCACCGTCTTGATATCGACCCGGCTCCAGCGCAGGTCGGGGATGGTGATCACCTTCAAGCCCGTCTTCGCCGCCGGGGCGTCGGCGAGGTTCGGGATATCCTGCGTGAAAGCCACGATGGTCCCCGGCAGGTCTGCGGCGGGGAACAGGAAGCTGCGATCGCCGGGATTGCCCCGCGTGACCTGCAGGTAGATCATCCCCTGTTCGATCCCGTTCCGAGAAACCAGCTCCCGGTGCATCGCCAGAAGCTCCTCCGAGTTGACCGGGCAACTCATCTCCAGCTCTTTCAGCGACCGCTCCAGCCGTTTCACATGGCCGTCGAAGTCGATCAGCTTGCCCTCCAGCACCGAGGTCACTTCATAGACCCCGTCGGCCATCAGGAACCCCCGGTCGAAGATCGACACCTTGGCTTCGCCCTCGGGCAGGTAGTCGCCATTCACATAGACGGTGCGGGTCATGCTGTTATCCCCAGAGAAGCGGCGAAGCCGGGTGGATGTGGCGGTCGTCGTAGACAACCGGGTGCGGGCGGTCCTGCGCCATGTCGGCGGGGCCGTCAAGGTCGGACCAGTCGGCCCCCTGCGCGACCAGGATCGCCGGGGCCATCGACAGCGAGGTCGAGATCATGCAACCGACCATCACCTTGAGGCCCAGCCGTCGCGCCTCGTCCCGCGCCCGCAACGCCTCGGACAACCCGCCGGTCTTGTCGAGCTTGAGGTTGACCACGTCGTACTTGCCGAGGAGGCCGGGCAGCGAGGCCGCATCGTGGGCGCTTTCGTCAGCGCAGACCGGCAGCGGTCGGGCGATCTCGGCCAGCATGGCGTCGGCGCCCTGCGGCAGGGGTTGTTCCACCATCTCCACCCCTAGCCGGATCAGATGCGGGGCGAGGTCGGTGTAGACCTCGGGCGTCCAGCCCTCGTTCGCATCGACGATCAGGCGGACCTTCGGGGCGCCCTGCCGCACCGCCTCGATCCGGGGCATGTCGGCGGGGGTGCCGAGCTTGACCTTCAGCACCGCCCGATGGGCGTTGCGGGCCGCAGCGGCGCGCATTGCCTCAGGGCTGTCGAGCGAGAGGGTGAAGGCGATCTCCAGCGGCCTTGGTTCGCTCAGGCCCGCGAGGCGCCAGACTGGCTTGCCAGAAGCCTTGGCCTCCAGATCCCACAGCGCGCAGTCCACCGCGTTCCGCGCCGCGCCGGGCTTCATTGCCGCCTGCAAGTCCGCCCGCGTGATCCCCTCGGGCAGGGCAAGGATCGCCGCAATGGCCTCCTCCACCGTCTCGCCATAGCGCGGGTAGGGCAGCCCCTCGCCCCAGCCGCGATACCCGTCGCGGGTGACGGTGGCAGTGACCACCCGCGCCTCGGTCTTGGACCCGCGCGAGATGGTGAAAGGGTTGCGAAGGGGGAAGGTCTCGGCCTGGGCGGTGATCATGGGCGGACTGTAGGGGGCCGTGCCGGGTTTGGGAAGGTGCCGGAATTTCTGCGCACGCAAAACGAATGTTGCACTGCGGCGCGCAACAATATAACCGTACCAATGCAACCCACGACATATCCTTGCCCACAGGAATCCCCATGAGCTTCCGCCTGCAACCCGCCGCCCCCGCCCGCCCGAACCGTTGCCAGCTTTTCGGCCCCGGCTCGCGGCCCGAGCTGTTCGCCAAGATGGCGGCAAGTGCGGCGGATGTGATCAACCTCGACCTGGAGGATTCGGTCGCCCCGGCGGACAAGCCGCAGGCGCGGGCGAACATCATCAAGGCGATTTCCGAGATCGACTGGGGCAAGAAGACGCTTTCGGTGCGGATCAACGGCCTCGACACGCCGTTCTGGTATCGCGACGTGGTGGACATCTTGGAGCAGGCGGGCGACCGGCTGGACCAGATCATGATCCCGAAAGTCGGCTGTGCGGCGGATGTCTATGCGGTGGATGCGCTGGTCACGGCCTGCGAGGCGGCGGCGGGGCGCAAGAAGCGGATCAGCCTGGAGGTCATCATCGAGACGGCGGCGGGGATCGCCCATGTGGAGGAGATCGCGGCCAGCAGCCCCCGCTTGCAGGCGATGAGCCTTGGGGCGGCGGATTTCGCGGCCTCGATGGGAATGCAGACCACCGGCATCGGCGGAACGCAGGAAAACTACTACATGCACCGCGAGGGGGCGAAACACTGGTCCGACCCCTGGCATTGGGCGCAGGCGGCGATCGTGGCGGCCTGCCGGACGCATGGGGTGCTGCCGGTGGACGGGCCGTTCGGGGATTTCTCGGACGAAGAGGGCTTCCGGGCGCAGGCGCGGCGGTCGGCGACGCTGGGAATGGTCGGGAAATGGGCGATCCACCCGAAGCAGGTGGCGCTGGCGAACGAGGTCTTCACCCCGTCGGAGGCCGCCGTGACCGAGGCACGGGAAATCCTTGCCGCGATGGAGGCGGCGAAGGCTGCGGGCCAGGGCGCGGCGGTCTACAAGGGGCGGCTGGTCGACATCGCCAGCATGCGGCAGGCCGAGGTGATCGTGCGGCAGGCGGAACTGATCGGGGGGTGAGGGGGGTGGTGCGTGAAATCACGCAGCCTACCTGCGCAGGGCGAAGATCCCGGACCCCACGACCAGACCCGCGCCGATCCAGGTGGCAAGGTCCGGGCGTTCGTGGAACAGCACCATCGCCAGCGCCATCGCGAAGATCAGCCTTGTGTAGCGGAAGGGCGTGACCGCCGAAACCTCGCCTGTCCGCATCGCATAGGTCAGGGCATGGTAGCCGGAGACGCCAAAGACCGTGCCGCCCGCGAGGTGGACGAGCCCGAGCCCGGTTGGAATTTTCGCACCGCCAGTGACGGCCAGCAGGATCGCCCCGGCGGTGGCCAGCATCGCGAAACCCAGCGCGCCAAGCTGGCGGTTCGACAGGCCCTTCGGAGCAGCGCGGGTGGCAAGGTCGCGGCCCGCAAAGCCCAGAAGGCCGACAACCGCGAGAAGCGAGAGCGCCGAAAAATCGGACCCCGGTCGCAGGATGACCAGAACGCCGACGAACCCCACCAGCACGGCCAGCCAGCGCTGCGGCGTGACCCGTTCGCCGAAGACCAGCGCGGCCCCGGCGACGACGACAAGGGGTGTGGCCTGCAGGATGGCCGAGGTGGTGGACAAAGCGGTCAGCGTGATGGCAAGGCCGTAGAACAGGCGACCCGTGACCTCGAACCCGCAGCGGGCCAGCATCGGGCGCGACAGGAAAGCGGGGGGCAGCAGCGATTCGCGCTGACGGGTGGCCATGGCGACAAAGACCAGCATCCCGGCAAGACCGATGGTCAGGAGGACCTGACCCAGGGGAAGACCCTTGGCGGCGGCCTTGACGAAAACATCCTCGACCGCGAATCCCGCCATCGAGGCGGTCATGTAAAGCGCGCCGCGCTGGTTGTCGGTCATCGCTGAGGGACCCTCATCGAGCATTTCGTGCAGTCGTCGGAGGTGCACTGCGAGGAGCGAACGAAGTGCTCGACGAGCCGATACAGAAGGTTCACCGCGCGCCCCAGGTGTCGGACAGCCGGTAGCCTTCCGGCCAGGGATCGGCGGGGTCGAGCATGTGCTGGTGCGTGCCGGTGATCCAGGCCCTCCCTGCGATTTCCGGCAGGATCGCGTCGAGGTGGCCGACCTTGGCGGTGCCCACGATCCGCCCCTCGAACTGCCCGCCGATCAGCGACCGCGCGCGCAGCACCTCTCCCGGCCCGATCTGGCCCCTTGCAGCCAGGATCGCCAGCCGGGCGGAGACGGCGGTGCCGGTGGGCGAGCGGTCGATCTTGCCGGGGCGGATCGAGACGGCGTGCTTCGTCTCCCACCCATCCGCGACGCGGGTCAGGCGTCCGGCGAAAAGACAGAAGGAAAAGTGCCGCCATTCGGGGTTTTCGGGGTGGGAGAAGCCCAGTTGTTCATCGGCGGCGGTGGTGATCTGGACGCCCAGTTTCGCCATCGCATGCGCCTCATCGGGGGCATGGGTAAAGCCCAGGGCTTCGGCATCCACGACGACGAAACTGTCGGCGCCATAGGCGGTGTCGACGGTCAGCCGGCCCACCCCCGGCACGTCCAGGGGCACGGCCAGACGGTCGGCGAAAGAGGGCAGGTTGCGGACATGGATGCGCTCGGCCTTGCCGTTCCTGCAGTCGGCGCGGACGGTGACGAGGCCGCCGGGGGCTTCCAGCACCAGTTCGGTGACGGGCTCCCGCATCGGGATGATGCCGCTGTCGAGCAGCACAGTGGCGACGCAGATCGAGTTCGAGCCGGACATCGGCGGGTTGTCCTCGGGCTCCATGATGATGAAGCCCATCTGGGCACGCGGATCTTTCGGCGGCACGAGGAGGTTGACATGCCGGAACACCCCGCCGCGCGGTTCGTTCAGGACGAAGTTGCGCAGGGTCTGGTTGCGCCAGAGCCAGTCGCGCATGTCCCACAGGGTTTCGCCAGGCGGAGGCGCAACGCCGCCGACGATGACGTCGCCGACCTCGCCCTCGGCATGGGCCGAGATGACATGGATGGTTTTGCTGCTGCGCATGGGCGGTCTCCTCGCGGCGGAAAGGTGCAAGGCTGGATGGGGAAAGGCAAGGGTGGGGCGAGAACGATTTCTTCAAAGAAATCGTGCCGGAGCCTTCAAAGGCTCCGGTTCGGGGTTTTCAAAAACTCCGTCTGCGCGCGAGGCCTGACCAAAAGCCTAGATCAGCCCGGCGTGCTTCATCGCCGCCTTGATCTTCGCCTTGGTTCCGTCGGTCAGACCGACCAGCGGCAGGCGGACCTCCTCGGAGCAGAGACCCAGCACCGACAGCGCGTATTTCGCGCCCACCAGACCCGGCTCGATGAAGATCGCCTCGTGCAGCGGCATCAGCTTGTCCTGATACTCCAGCGCCTTGGCGTAGTCGCCGCGCAGCGTCGCCTCCTGGAACTCGGCACAAAGGCGCGGCGCGACGTTCGCGGTGACGGAAATGCAGCCGACCCCGCCATGCGCGTTGAAGCCAAGCGCCGTCGCGTCCTCACCCGAAAGCTGGATGAATTTCGCGCCGCAAGAGGCGCGCTGCTGGCTCACCCGCTCGATCTTGCCGGTCGCGTCCTTGACGCCGATGATCCGGGGGAGCTTGGCCAGCACCCCCATCGTCTCGGGCGTCATGTCCACGACCGACCGGCCGGGGATGTTGTAGATCACGATCGGCAGCGCGCAGCAGTCATGCAACGCGGTGAAATGGGCGATCAGGCCCGCCTGCGTCGGCTTGTTGTAATAGGGCGTGACCACCAGCGCGGCGGTCGCGCCCACCTTCTCGGCATGGCGCATCAGGCTGATGCCTTCGACGGTGTTGTTCGACCCCGCCCCGGCGATCACCGGAATGCGGCCCGCGACGGCGGCGACGACCTCTTCGATCACCTTCTGATGCTCGGCGTGGGACAGCGTCGGGCTTTCCCCCGTGGTGCCCACCGGAACCAGCCCATGCGAGCCTTCGGCGATATGCCAGTCGACAAGTTTCTTCAGCGTCACCAGATCCAGCTCGCCGTTCTTGAACGGCGTCACCAGGGCAGGAAGGGACCCTCTGATCATGACGCTTCTCCTATGATGGGCGGGAATGCCCGAAAGCGCGTTCCTCTTAACGGCAGACAGGGCTGCTGCCAAGTCTTGCCCACTAACGCAGTCGTGGGTTGTGGGCAAAGGTCGGGTCAGGCAGATTCAGGGCCATGACAGGCAGAAAAAAGATCATCCGGGCGCTGGGTCTGGCTTTGGCCATGCTGGCACAACCGGCCACGGCAGACACGACTCAGGCGATGCGGACGGCGCTGGAGCTGGTCGCGACGAAGGATTGGGAGGGCGCGCTGGCGGTCGCGCCCTCGGGCGTCGGGCGGGATGTGGTCGAATGGCAGCGCCTGCGGGCGGGCGAAGGGCGGCTGGGAGAGTATGAGACCTTCCTTGCCCGGCGTCCGGACTGGCCGGGCCTGCCGCTTCTGCGCGAAAAGGGCGAGACGGCGGTGGCGCGGTCCGACGATCCGGCGAGGGTGATCGCCTGGTTCAACGCCGGCCTGCCCGAAACCGGCAAGGGCGCCATCGCCTATGTCCGCGCGCTGCTGGCCGTGGGCCGGGCGGCGGATGCCGAAACCGAGGCGATGCGGGCCTGGTCCACGCTTCCCTTCGCGGCCGAGGACGAACAGGTGCTGATCGACCTTGCCCCCGAGGCGGTGGGCTTCGTCCACGAACTGCGGCTGGACAACCTCTTGTGGGAGGGCCGGTCGAAGGAAGCCGAGCGGATGCTGAAGCGCGTGCCCGAGGACCTGCGGGCGCTGGCCAGGGCGCGGCTGGCGCTTCAGGCGCAAAGCAAGGGTGTCACCGGGTTGATCGAGGCCGTGCCCAAGGCGCGGGCCGGAGAGGCGGGCCTGGGCTATGACCGCTTCATCTGGCGGATGAAGAAGGATCTTTACGACGAGGCGACCGAGTTGATCCTTGAACGCTCGACATCCGCCGAAAGCCTGGGCCGCCCCGCGGCCTGGGCCGAACGCCGCGCAGTGCTGGCGCGCTACCTGATGCGGAACGGGCGGGCCAAAGAGGCCTACCGGGTGGCGGCAAACCACCATCTTCAGACCGACAGCGGCGCCTCGGCCTATGCCGATCTTGAATTCCTGTCGGGTTTCATCGCCCTGCGACGGCTGAACGACCCGACGACGGCGCTGAAGCACTTCAAGCACCTGCTGGCGGGGGTCAGAACCCCGATCAGCTTGGCACGGGCGCAATACTGGATCGGTCGGGCGGAAGTGGCGGCAGGGCAGGACGGCACTGCCAGCTTCAAGGCGGCGGCAGTGCATCAGACGGCGTTCTACGGCTTGCTGGCGGCGGAACAGCTGGGGCTTTCACTGGACGCGCGCCTGCTGGCCAAGCCCAAGACGCCGGATTGGCGCGGGGCGGGTTACGCGCAGTCTTCGGTGCTGGCGGCGGCGCAGTTGCTGCTGAAGGCAGGCGACCGGACGCTGGCCAAGCGCTTCCTGCTGCATCTTGCCGAAAGCCAGGACGAGACCGGACTGGCGCAGATGGCCGACATGGTGCTGGACTGGGGGGAGCCACATCTGGCCGTCCTGATCGCCAAGCAGGCAGCGGAACGCGGGTTGATCCTGCCGCATGCCTATTACCCCGTTCCCGATTTCGTCCCCGACGGGCTGAAGGTCAGCCGCGCGCTGGCCTTGTCGATCTCGCGCCGGGAAAGCGAATTCGACCCGGCAGCCCGGTCTTCCGCCGATGCGCGCGGGCTGATGCAGGTTCTGCCCGGCACGGCGAAGCACATGGCCGAGAAGCTGGGCAAGCCCTTCGACGCGGCAAAGCTGATCTCGGACCCGGCCTACAACGTCACCATGGGTTCGGCCTATCTGGCGGAAATGGTCGAGAAATTCGGCCCCTCCATCGCGCTTGTGGCATCCGGCTACAACGCTGGCCCCCGCCGACCGGAACGCTGGATGACCGAATTCGGCGACCCGCGCCGCCCGGACGTGGACGTGGTCGACTGGATCGAGACGATCCCCTTCGCCGAGACGCGGACCTATGTGATGCGGGTCGCCGAGGGCGTGGTGATCTACCGGGCCAAGCTGAAAGGCGCGGTGGGGCCGGTCCGGATCACCGAAGAGCTGAAAGGGTGAGCGACGTCACTTGACATGCCGTCGCTCCAGTTGCGCCAACCGAACCTGGCGCAGCGCCTCGACCAGAAGGGCTGTCATCAGGCCGAAACTCAGCAGGCCATTGACCGCCGCCATCGCCGCCAGGATGCGCCATTCCCGTCTTGGCACCACATCCCCCAGACCCAGGGTGGAAAAGGCCTCGATGGCGAAATAGAGCGATTCCTCCAGCGACATGAAGGCGCCGATCCCGAACAGGACATAGGCCCACATCCAGATGCCGACCGTCAGCGTGACCAGCACCCATAGCCCCACCGCCACCAGCATGAGCAGAAGCTTCGGGCGCTGCGGCGACCGGACCAGCCAGGGATGCGCCACGCGAAAGCCGATCTCCAGCACCAGTGCGGCCAGCGCCATGACCAGCACGTTCAGCACCAGAAGCCCGGACCCGAGCGCAATCTGCAACAGCATGTGAACCTTCTGGACTAAGCCCGCCCCAGACCTTATCTCAGCCTTGTCATGGTGGCCAAGTCCGATCCCAACTCCAAGCTGATCGCCGAAAACCGGCGGGCGCGCTTCGATTACAGCATCGAGAGCGATCTCGAGGCCGGGATCATGCTGTTCGGCTCCGAGGTGAAAAGCCTGCGCCAGGGTGGGTCGAACATCGCCGAAAGCTATGCCTCGGTCGAAGGTGGCGAGCTGTGGCTGATCAACGGCTACATCGCGCCCTATCTGCAAGCCAAGACCTTCGGGCACGAGGAACGGCGGCGGCGCAAGCTGCTGGTCTCGAAGAAAGAGCTTTCGCGCCTCTGGGCCGCCGTTGGCCGCGAGGGCATGACCATCGTCCCGATGAAGATGTACTTCAACGACCGTGGCATCGTGAAGCTGAAGCTTGGCATCGCCAAGGGCAAGAAGCTGGCCGACAAGCGCGAGACCAGCGCGAAGCGCGACTGGGACCGCCAGAAAGCGCGGCTCATGAAGCAGAACAGCCGCGACTGATCTACAGAAATCGAACATTTCTTGCCGGATTCGTCCGCTTCTGGCATTGTGACAGCTACCGGACAGCACGTTCGGGGAAAGCCGGGTGACAAAACCGGCAAAGCGGGAAAGGTACTTTCATGGGTATGGAACTGATCATCCAGATCATTGCGGGTCTTCTCGGCGGCAACGCTGCGGGGGCCGGGTTGAAGAACCTCAGCCTTGGAACGGCAGGCAACTCTGTCGCGGGGGCCGTGGGTGGCGGCCTTGGCGGCCTCTTGATGGGCATGCTCGGCGGTGACGCCGGTGCGGCAGCGGATGCGGCGGCCAACCTCGACTTCGGCACCATCATCCAGTCGGTCATTGGCGGGGGTGCCGGTGGTGCCGTGCTGACCGCGATCCTCGGCATGCTGAAGAAGGCCCTGGTGAAGTAACACGCCAAGCAATACGGCGGCGCGGGGACCGTCTGGCCCCGCGCCGCTTGCACCTCCCGTATCCGCGTGGATATATCCGGGTAAACCGGGAGGCCGCACATGACCCCATCGCCGCAGGATGACCCCAGAACGCTGGTCTCGACCGACTGGCTGGCGAAGCATCTGCGCGATCCCGACCTGCGGGTGCTGGATGCCAGCTGGTATCTGCCCGCGCAGAACCGCGATGCGAAGGCGGACTACGCCGCCGCCCATATCCCCGGTGCGCGCTTCTTCGACATCGACGAGATTTCCGACCAGCGTTCCTCGCTGCCCCACATGGCCCCCCCGCCCGAGAAATTCATCTCGCGGCTGCGCGCCATGGGCGTGGGCGACGGGCATCAGGTGGTGGTCTACGACGGTTCGGGGCTGTTCAGCGCCGCCCGCGTCTGGTGGACCTTCCGCCTGATGGGCAAGACCGATGTGGCCGTGCTGGACGGCGGCTTCCCCAAATGGCAGGCCGAAGGCCGCGAGATCGAGGACATGCCCCCGGTGATCCGCGACCGGCACATGACCGTTTCCCGCCAGAACCAGCTGGTGAAGGACGTGACGCAAGTCGCCCATGCCGCCAAGCTGGGCGAGGCCGAGATCCTAGACGCCCGCGCCGCCCCCCGCTTCCGGGGCGAGGCGCCCGAACCCCGGCCTGGTCTGCGTTCGGGCCACATTCCGGGGTCGAAGAACATCCCCGTTTCGGAGGTGCTGAACCCCGACGGCACGATGAAGGCTCCGCCCGCGCTGAGGCAGGTGTTCGAGGCCGCAGGCGTCGACCTGAAGAAACCCGCGATCACCTCCTGCGGGTCGGGGGTCACAGCGGCGATCCTGTCCCTTGCGCTGGAGCGGATCGGGCACCGGAACCACGCGCTCTACGACGGGTCCTGGGCCGAATGGGGCATGTATGACGACCTGCGGGTGGCGACAGGCCCCTGACCCGGCTTGCTGTCCCGCGCGGCTTGTGGCACTGGGCTGGCGTCCAGAACCCCGGAAAATCCCATGCTTGAAACCCTGAATCCCCAGCCGCAGGACAAGATCCTGGCCCTTATCGCCATGTTCCGGGACGACCCCCGGACCACCAAGATCGACCTTGGCGTCGGCGTCTACAAGGACGCGACCGGCCTCACCCCGGTGATGCGCGCGGTCAAGGCGGCGGAAAAGCAGCTGTGGGAGGTGGAGAAGACCAAGACCTACACCGGCCTTGCCGGAGAGCCCGCCTTCAATGCCGCGCTGGTGACGATGATCCTGGGCGACGGCTACGCCGACCGCGCGGCCTCGGTCGCGACGCCGGGCGGGACCGGCGCGATCCGGCAGGCGCTGGAACTGATCAGGATGGCCAACCCCAAGGCCCGCGTCTGGATGTCCGCGCCGACCTGGCCGAACCATCCGTCCATCGTGAAATACCTCGGCATGACCGGGGTCGAGTATCGCTACTTCGACACCGCCACCTCGGGCATCGACTTCGCCGGTCTGATGGCCGACCTCGAGGGCGTCGCCGCCGGAGATGCGGTGCTGCTGCACGGCTGCTGCCACAACCCGACCGGGGCGAACCTTGACGGCTCGCAGTGGGATCAGGTGATCGCACTTCTCCAGAAGAAGGGCGCAGTGCCCTTCGTCGACCTCGCCTATCAGGGCTTCGGCGACGGACTGGAGGAGGACGCCGCCGCCACCCGCAAGATCGCCGCCGCCTTCCCCGAAGTGCTGATCGCGGCCTCGTGCTCGAAAAACTTCGGCATCTACCGGGAACGGACCGGCATTCTGATCGCGCTGACCTCTCCCGACCGCAAGGCCGTGGTGCAGGGCAACCTCAGCTTCCTGAACCGGCAGAACTACAGCTTCCCGCCCGACCACGGCGCGCGGCTGGTGACGATGATCCTGGAAGATCAGGCGCTGACCGCCGACTGGAAGGCCGAGCTGGAGGAGGTCCGCCAGAACATGCTGGGCCTGCGCAAGCAGCTTGCCGACGAACTGCGCCGCGCCACCAACACCGACCGCTTCGACTTTGTCGCCAGCCACCGCGGCATGTTCAGCCGCCTGGGCCTGACCGAGGCGCAGGTCAACCGCCTGCGCGAGGAGCATGGCATCTACATGGTGGGCGACAGCCGGATCAACATCGCCGGCCTGAACGCCAAGACCGTGCCGATCCTCGCCGCGGCCATCGCGCTGGTGATCTGACACCGATGCTGGCCGTCGTCCTTTCGCTTGCGGCGGCGGCGGCCTTTGCCGGGTCCGCCATGTTCATCGACAGCGTGTCGGGCCGGGTCGGCCCGCTGCAACTGTCACGCTGGCAGATGAGCCTTGCCTTCCTGATGACTGCCGCCATCGCGCTGACGACGGGCGGATGGAGGTCGCTGGATCCGCAAATGGTCCTCTGGCTCACCGCCTCCTCCGCCTCGGGGATCATGATCGGCTCGCTGACCTATATCGCGACGATCCAGTATACCGGCCCGCGCATCTCGGCGCTTTTGTTCACCACCGCCTCGCCCTTCGCACTCGCCCTCGGCTTCGGGTTCCGGGGCGAGACGGTAAGTCCGCTGCAAGCCGCTGGCGTCGGCCTGATCGTCGCCGGGATCACGCTGGCGGTGATGGGTCCGCAGCAGGACGAAGGGGCGCGGGTGCCGAAACCCTTGTGGATCGGCATCTCGCTCGGCCTCCTCACCTCGGCCGCGCAGGCGCTGGGAAGCCTGCTGGCCCGCCCGGCGATGCTTGCCGGGGCTGATCCGGTAGCGGCAATGGTGGTGCGGTCGGGAACCGGCGCGCTGTTCTTCATCCTGCTCCTTGCCATTCCCGCCTTCCGCCCCGCCGCCCTGCCCTCGCCGCTTGCGATCCGCCAGATCGGGCTGTCTGCCGTGGCCGGGATGGTCGTCGGCATGTCCTTCCTGATGGCCGCGCTGGCGGTGGGGGATGTGGGGATCGTGACCACCCTCTCCTCCACGACACCGATCCTGATCCTGCCGATGGTCTGGGCCGTCTATCGCCGGATGCCCGGCCCTCTGGCCTGGGTCGGCGCGGCCCTTGCAGTCGTCGGAACCGCGCTGATCAGTGCGACCACCTGAAGCTTGGCAGAACCTCGGCCCCGTGCTTGACTGCGCCGAAAGAGCCGGGGGGATGCGATGGCCAAGGCGGCGAAGCGGATCACGGTCGAGGCAGCGGCGGCACTGGTCCAGCCCGGCATGTGGCTGGAC
>JAGPEG010000051.1 GCA_018057165.1 Tabrizicola sp. | reverse complement strand
TGGCGGATAAAATCCTTTCCAAATCCTGAGCGTCCGCGCGTAACCCCTTGATCCAAAAGGGTGCGAATTTCTGTCCACCGTGGACAGGGTCAAGGCAGGCCCCTGCCTACCGCCGCTTCTTCCGGGCGAAGACCTTGCGGAACCGGCTGCGGTTCGTCTCGATGAACAGGTCGAACGGCACCGCCAGCCGCCCCGCCCGGTCCAAAAGGTAGACCACCCCCGCCAGCGCGGCCAGCGCCGCCCCCACGGCATCGACGACAAGGTCGCCCATCGTGTCCGGCAGCCCGGATTTCATCATCTGCAAGCCGAAGAGGCTGTCCATCGCATATTCGAAAATCTCCCACAGCACGCCCACCGTCATCGCCAGGCAGAAGGACAAGGCCCCCGCCGCCCAGGGCGGGGCCGCATAGCGGTCGCCCTGGAACAGCATGAAGACCAGCAGGAACCCCAGGATGCCGAAGCCCATGGCCGAGCCGAAATGCAGCGCCAGATCCCACCACCAGAAGCGGTTGTAGAAGTCCTGCACCTCGCCCAGATACAGGGTCGCCAGCACGAAAAGCGCGATTGCGGCCAGAAAGCTTGGCGGCAGGCGCAGACCGATCCGGTTGGCCAGCCGGCCCGGCAGCACGGTCAGGAGCAGCGCCGCGAAGGTCACGAAAACCGCAGGCCAGACACCGCGCAGAAGGGCGATCCCGGCCTCGAAGGCCAGAAGGATGCGGATCGCGGCAAGGACGATGGCGGATGCTGCGGGCAAAGGCCCCTCCCGGACCGGCTCATGCCTCCTATATTGGGGGGATGAGCACCGATTCAAAGCCCAAGCTGCGCTTGGCCTCCTGGAACATCCGGGCAGGGCTCGGCACCGACCTGCGTCGCGATGCCGACCGTGTCCTCGCCGGGATCGCGGCCCTTCAGGCCGACATCGTCGCCCTGCAAGAGGCCGATTTCCGCCTGGGCGACCGCCCTTCCGCCCTGCCGCGCGACCGGATCGCCGCGCTGACCGATCTGCAACCCCTGCCGATCGGCCGCAATGCGGTCAGCCTCGGCTGGCACGGCAATGCGCTTCTCGCCCGACCCGGCATCCATCTTGCGGGCCTCGACCGGCTGGATCTGCCCGGCCTTGAGCCGCGCGGCGCGGTGATCGTCGACCTCGACACGCCCGCGCCGCTGCGGTTGGTGGCCGTCCATCTCGGCCTTCTCCGCGCCGCCCGCAGAAAGCAGCTCGACGCGATCCGCACGGCCCTGCAACGCCTTCCGGTGCGGCCCACGGTGATCCTTGGCGATTTCAACGAACACTCGCGCCGGGTGGGCCTTGGCCGCATCGCCAGGCCCTTCATGATCCTGCCCACTGCCGCCACCTTCCCCTCACAACGGCCCTTCCTGCCGCTGGACCGGATCGTCCATTCCCCCGATCTCGACCTTGTCCCGATGCCGCATGAACGTAGCCTGGGCCCGCAACCGTCCGACCACCTGCCGCTTCTGGCCGAACTGCGCTGGCGGTAAGCTCCGCCCGGCGGCCATCACTCCCGCCAATTCGACTAAAATTTCGCCTGCTCTTTGACGAAATACTCCACGGGGGTCCGGGGGTGTGAAACCCCCGGGGCCGGGCGGAAAGGGCCGAGGTCAAAGTCTGAAGAAACCCCTAACGTCCGCGATCAAGTCATTGATATGAAAAGGGATAGAAAGAATGTCCACCGTGGACAGTCTCAGGGGATCACCTCGAACAGGTCCACATCCACCATCCCGAAATCAGTGATCTTCAGATGCGGGATCACCGGCAGGCACAGGAATGCCAGCTGCAGGAACGGCTCCTCCAGCACCACCCCCAGCGACCGCGCCGCCGCGCGGAGCTTGACCAGCTCCTCGCGCACCTCCTCGAAGCTCGCCAGACTCATCAGCCCCGCGACCGGCAGCGGCAGTTCGGCCAGGACCCGGCCCCCCTCCACCACCACGAACCCGCCCTCGATCTCCACCAGCCGGTTCGCGGCCAGCGCCATGTCGGCATAATCCGCCCCCACCACGGCGATGTTGTGGTGGTCGTGGCAGACCGTCGATCCGATGGCTCCCCGCTGCAACCCGAAGCCCTTGACGAACCCCGTCGCCCGGTTCCCGTTCACCCCATGCCGCTCGATCACCGCGATCTTGACGAGATCCCGCGCCACATCGGGCCGCTTGTCCCCGTCCTGCGGCGCGATGTCGAAGGTCAGGTGCTCGGTGATGATCTTGCCCGGAAGGATGCCGATCACCGGCGTCTCGACCCGGTTGCCGCCGGTGCGGAACTGGCCCGCCTCCACCGGCGGCGCCTTCACCGAGTTTCGTGCCACCGGCTCGGTCGTGGCCCGCCCCGCAAAGGCCGCATCATCCGCCACCACGCCCCCTGCAAGGACCAGCGCGGCATGGCACCCCTCCAGGCTGTCGATCACCACGATATCGGCCCGCTTGCCCGGCGCGATCAACCCGCGATCCTTCAGCCCGAAGGCCTCGGCCGCCGACAGCGAGGCCGCCCGGTAGACCGCCAGCGGCGCGGCCCCCAACCCGATGGCGGTGCGGATCATGTAGTCCAGATGCCCATGCTCGCCGATATCCAGCGGATTGCGGTCATCGGTGCAAAGACAAAGGTAAGGCGCGAAGCGTTCCGTCAGCAGCCCCGCCAGGGCGTGCAGGTCCTTCGAGACCGATCCCTCGCGGATCAGCACCCGCATCCCCTTGCGCAGCTTCTCCAGCCCCTCGTCATAGGTCGTGGCCTCATGCTCGGTGCGGATGCCGACGCTGATATAGCCGTTCAGGTCATTCCCCCGCAGCAAGGGCGCGTGACCGTCGATATGGCGGCCCTGGAAGGCCATGAGCTTTTCCAGACAGCCTGCATCCTTCATCAGGACGCCGGGGTAGTTCATGAATTCCGCCAGCCCGATCACCTTCGGGTGGTCCATGAACGGCACCAGGTCCGCCGCAGACAGCCGCGCCCCGGTCGTCTCCATATGGGTCGAGGGCACGCAGGACGAGAGCTGCACCCGCAGGTCCATCACCAGCTGCGGCGCGGACTCAAGAAAGTACCGGATGCCCTTGATCCCGCAGACATTGGCAATCTCGTGCGGGTCGCAGATCGCCGTCGTCACGCCGCGCGGGGTGACGCAGCGGTCGAATTCATGCGGCGTCACCAGCGAGCTTTCCACATGCAGATGCGTGTCGATGAAGCCCGGCACCAGCACGCGACCCGACACGTCGATCTCGCGCTTGCCCTGGTAGCTGCCGAAGACGCCCACGATGGTATCGCCGCAGATCGCCACGTCGGTTTCCACCAGATCGCCGGTGATCAGGTCAAACACCCGCCCGCCCTTCAGCACAAGGTCGGCCGGCACCAGACCCCGGCCCTGATCGATTCTGTCGGCAAGCGGTGCTTTCGGCATGGCATTCTCCTTTCCGATCAGGGAACCTGAAAGCCCGTGCGGCGTCTAGTGGCCGTGACCTTTGCGGAGTGCCCCATGCGCCCCCTTCGCGGCATCGCCTTCAAGCTTGCCTCGGTTCTGGTCTTCATCGTCATGGCCTCGATGATCAAGGCCACCGCCCAGCATGTTCCGGCGGGCCAGACGGTGTTCTTCCGGTCCTTCTTCGCGATCCCGGTGATCTTCGTCTGGCTGGCGCTCCAGCGCGAGCTGCCGCGCGGGCTGAAGACCACCAATCCTTTCGGCCATTTCTGGCGCGGGCTGATGGGCACCATGGCGATGGGGCTGGGCTTCGCCGGACTTGGGTATCTGCCGCTGCCGGAAGTCACCGCCATCGGCTATGCCGCGCCGATCCTGACGGTCGTCTTCGCCGCGATGTTTCTGGGCGAGGAGGTGCGGCTGTTCCGGATCAGCGCGGTGGCGATGGGGGTGGTGGGCGTGCTGATCGTGGTCTACCCGCGCCTGACGGTGATCTCGGACGATGCCGCCGGCTACCTGGAAGCCTTCGGCGCCATGGTCGTGCTGGGCGGTGCGGTCTTTGCCGCGCTGGCGCAGGTCTTCGTGCGCCGCCTGGTGAACACCGAACCGACCGCCGCCATCGTGTTCTACTTCTCGCTGACCGCGACGGCCTTGTCGCTGGTGACGGTCCCCTTCGGCTGGGTCTGGCCCACGCCGGGCGAGACTGCGCTTCTGATCGGCGCGGGGCTTCTGGGCGGCGTCGGGCAGATCCTCCTCACCTCCAGCTACCGCGAGGCGGATGCCTCGCTGGTGGCGCCCTTCGACTATGCCTCGATGATCTTCGCGCTGGGGATCGGCTATTTCGTCTTTGCCGAGGTTCCGACCTGGCCGATGCTGGGCGGGGCGGCGCTGATCGTGACGGCGGGCATCCTGATCATCTGGCGCGAACGGCAGCTGGGGCTGGAACGGGCACGGCAACGGAAAGCGATGACGCCGCAGGGGTGACGCGAAGCCGTCAGAGCCCCAGCCGGTCCACCACCCAGACCCCCATCGCCTGCACCATGTCGTCGCGCCAGGACAGCGGGCCGGGCCGGTACAGCGCGGACCCAAGCGCACGCTGCTGCTTTTCCAGGATGCCGACATCTTCCTTCGCGACCCGTTCCCAGCGGTCGTAATAGGGCAGGGCGCGGGCGGTGAAATCCGGTAGCGACAGCCGGTCTTCCGGGAAGCAGCCGCCAACCTCCAGGATCGTGCGGTTCTCGCTGACGGGGCGCGTGTTCAGCCACCAGAGGCAATCCTGCGCGACGACAAACTGCACGGTGGGGAAGATGACAGTGAAATAGGTCCCGAGCTTCGCCTCGTCGTCCAGCCCCTCGATGGCCGGAAACGGCGGCTGCTCGGTGCCGAGCGTGGCAATGGACCGGCCCGAGATCACCTGAATCGCGATCCAGTCGCCCTTCGTCTCGGGCGACCGCGATTGCTGCGCGCCCACGGTGTCGCGGTGGACGATGCCGGTGTGGTAGGTCTCGACCGCGTTTTCCAGGATCAGTTTCCAGTTGCAGGCCACGTCCAGCGTCACCGACCAGGTGCTGCGCATCCGGCCAAGCTGGTGGCTGGCCATCCTTTCGGGGAAGTCGCCCAGATGGTCGCGCAGGGTCGGCCCATCCCTGGTGAAGCGGGCGAAGACAAACCCCTCCCACTCGTCCAGATCCAGCGCCACCAGCCCGTTCTCGACCTTGTCGAAACCCTCGGCGTCCTTCATGTCCGGGCAGCCGTACAGGCGGCCGTCGTTCAGGTAGCTCCAGGCGTGATAGGGACAGGTGATCTTGCCGCCGACATTGCCCTTGCCCTCCAGAAGGATCGAGCCGCGGTGACGGCAATAGTTGGCAAAGCAGCGCAGGCGGCCGTCAGTGCCCCGGATCAGCACGATGGGCCCGCCGGGGCTGTCGAAGGCGCGGTAGTCGCCGGGCTCGGGCAATTCCTCGGTGCGGGTCAGGAAGAACCAGTGCTTCAGGAAGACCTGCGCGCGTTCGGCCTTGAAGATCGCGGGGTCGGTGTAGAACCCGGCGGGCATGGAGCGTGCCCGGTTCAGGGGCCGGGTGGCGGCGGTGAGTTCGGCACGGTCAAGGCTCATCGGGTCCCCAGGTCTTCGGTGCGGATGGCGGCAGTCTGCGGCCAAGGTCACGTTCTGGCAAGTCCGGGCGCGATTGGCCCGTGCAATCGTCCGAGAGGCAGCCTAGGCTTCGGCACGGCCATCGGGGCCGGGCAGGGAGAGACGGTCATGGCCAAGGGCATGAACAAACGCAAGGAAGTGAAGAAACCGAAGAAAGAGGCAGCGAAAGCCCCGGTGAAGGTCGCCTCGTCCAACGCCAAGGTCACGATCTCTCCGGCCAAGCCGAAGGAGTGAGGGCGCGGCGCGGCGGCGTCAGAACACCTCTTTCACCGCCTCCATCGCCACATAGGTCGAGGTACTGGCGACATGCGGCAGGGCGCTGATCACCTCGCCCAGGACGCGGCGGTAGCTTTGAATATCGGCCGTGCGCACCTTCAGGAGGTAGTCGAAACTTGACGCCATCATGTGACATTGCTCGACCTCCGGCACGGTCAGCACGGCCCTGTTGAAGGCGGTCAGCGCCGCCTCGCGCGTGTCCGACAGCCGCACCTCGACGAAGGCGACATGCGCCTGGCCCATGCGGATCGGGTCCAGGATCGCGCGGTAGCCGGTGATGATCCCCGCCTCTTCCAGCCGTTTCATCCGGGCTTGGGTGGGCGATTTCGACAAGCCGATGCGCCGCGCGAGTTCGACGGCAGCGATCCGGCCTTCGGTTTGCAGCACGCGCAGGATGGCAAGATCGAAGCGGTCCAGATCGGCTTGGTCAGATGGCATCGGATTTCCCAGCGTTATCCCGTCATTCGCCTGAGTAGCATGATAGTTTCGGGAAAACAGCCTGCCGGTTTGCGTATATGCTGGGCGAAACGAAGAGGTGCCCCGATGACTGCCGATGTTGCCCTGTCCGCCTGGTCGATCATCCAGACCGGAAGCCTGACCGACGAGACCGCGCTGGTGCAGCGTCTGGTGGCCGGTGCCGCGCTGGACGCAGCCGCCCGCGCCGCCATCGTGACGGATGGCGCCGATCTGGTGAAGCGCATCCGGGCCAGCGCGCGCCCCGGATTGATGGAAGTCTTCCTCGCCGAATACGGGCTGTCCACCGATGAGGGCATCGCGCTGATGTGCCTGGCCGAGGCGCTGTTGCGGGTGCCCGACGCCGAAACGATGGATGCGCTGATCGAGGACAAGATCGCGCCGTCGGACTGGGGGCGGCATCTGGGCAAGTCGGCCTCGTCGCTGGTGAATGCATCCACCTGGGCGCTGATGCTGACCGGCAAGGTGCTGGACGACCGCGAGGGCGGGATTGCCGGTGCCCTGCGCGGCGCGGTCCGCAGGCTGGGCGAGCCGGTGATCCGGACTGCGGTGTCGCGTGCGATGAAGGAGATGGGCCGCAACTTCGTGCTGGGCGAGACGATCGACAAGGCGATGCACCGGGCCGAGGAACTTGAGGCGAAGGGCTATACCTACAGCTACGACATGCTGGGCGAGGCGGCGCGCACCGAGGCCGATGCCCGGCGCTATCACCTCAGCTATTCCCGCGCCATCACCGCGATTGCCCGCGCCGCCAAGGGCAACGACATCCGCACCAATCCGGGAATTTCGGTCAAGCTTTCGGCCCTGCATCCGCGCTATGAGGTGGCGAAGCGCGAACGGGTGATGGAGGAACTGGTCCCCCGCGTCCGGGCGCTGGCGACGCTGGCCAAGGCGGCGGGCCTCGGCTTCAACATCGACGCCGAGGAGGCCGACCGGCTTGCACTGTCGCTGGAGGTGATCGAGGCTACGCTTTCCGACCCCGCGCTGAAGGGCTGGGACGGGTTCGGCGTGGTGGTACAGGCTTACGGACGCCGGGCGGGGGCGGTGATCGACTGGCTGCATGCACTTAGCGTCCGGCTGGACCGCAAGATCATGGTGCGGCTGGTGAAAGGCGCCTATTGGGACGCCGAGGTGAAGCGGGCGCAGGTTCTGGGCCTGACCTCGTTCCCGGTCTTCACCCGCAAGCAGTCGACCGATGTCAGCTATATCGCCAATGCCCGCAAGCTGTTGGCCATGACCGACCGGATCTATCCCCAGTTTGCCACCCACAACGCCCATACCGTCGCCGCGATCCTGCACATCGCAAAGGCGCAGGGGCTGACCCCGATGGATTACGAATTCCAGCGCCTGCACGGCATGGGCGAACGTCTGCATGACATCGTCCTGACCGACCGGGGCACCCGCTGCCGGATCTATGCGCCGGTTGGCGCGCATCGGGATTTGCTGGCCTATCTCGTCCGCCGGCTTCTGGAGAACGGGGCGAATTCCAGTTTCGTCAACCAGATCGTCGATGAGGAGGTGGCCCCGGAAACCGTTGCCGCCTGCCCGTTGACCGTGGTCGAGCGGCTGGCTGCGATCCCCAGCCCGGCGCTGGCGAGCGGCCCCGCACTGTTCGCGCCCCGGCGGAATTCGCAGGGCTGGGACCTGACTGACAGTGCCGACCTTGCCGCCATCGAGACCGCCCGCACCCCCTTTGCCGAGGCGCAGATCGACGCCGCCCCGCGGCTTGCGGGCCGGGTTGTCGGCGGCCTGCAACTCGCGGTCCTGAACCCCGCCACCGGCGCGCTGGTCGGCCATGTCACCACGGCGGGCCTGCCGGATGTGGACACGGCGCTGCGCCTGGCCGAACCCTGGTCTGCCGCGCCCGCCGAGCGCGCCACGGTGCTGAACCGCGCCGCCGACCGGATGGAGGCCGATACCGGGCGCATCTTCGCGCTGCTGGCGCGTGAGGCCGGCAAGACCCTTGCCGACGCCGTGGCCGAACTGCGCGAAGCGGTGGATTTCCTGCGCTACTACGCCAGCCAGACCGCCCAAGCCCACCCGGCGCGCGGGGTCTTCGCCTGCATCAGCCCCTGGAACTTCCCGCTGGCCATCTTCTGCGGCCAGATCGGCGCGGCGCTGGCCGCCGGAAATGCCGTCCTTGCCAAACCCGCCGAGCAGAGCCCTCTGATCGCGGCGCTTGCCGTCGATCATCTGCTGCAGGCGGGGGTGCCCCCGACCGCGTTACAGCTTCTCCCCGGTGACGGCGCGGTCGGGGCTGCACTCACCCGCGATCCGCGGGTGAACGGTGTGGCCTTCACCGGCTCGACCGAGACGGCACAGGCCATCCGTCGCAGCATGGCCGACCACCTGGACCCCACGGCCCCGCTGATCGCCGAGACCGGGGGCCTCAACGCCATGCTGGTGGACAGCACCGCGCTGCCGGAACAGGCAGTCCGGGACATCATCGCCTCCTCCTTCCAGTCGGCGGGGCAGCGGTGCAGCGCGCTTCGCTGCCTGTATGTGCAGGAAGACGTGGCTCACACCGTCACCGAAATGCTCTTCGGCGCGATGGAGGATCTGAGCCTTGCCGATCCCTGGCAGCTCTCCACCGACATCGGCCCGGTGATCGACGTCGAGGCGCAGGCGGGTATCCGGGCCTATGTCGATGCCGCCCGGACCGAGGGGCGCGTGCTGAAGGAAATCAAGGCACCGGGGCAGGGGAGCTTCATCGCCCCCACGGTCCTGTCCGTGAACGGCATTCAGGACATGCCACGCGAAATCTTCGGGCCGGTCCTGCACATCGCCACTTTCAAGGCGCATGAGATCGGCAAGGTCATCGCCACGATCAACGCCACCGGCTACGGCCTGACCTTCGGCCTGCATTCCCGCATCGACGACCGGGTGCAGAGCATTGTCGAGGGGCTGAAGGTCGGCAACACCTATGTCAACCGCAACCAGATCGGCGCGGTGGTGGGCAGCCAGCCCTTCGGCGGCGAAGGCCTGTCGGGCACCGGACCCAAGGCAGGCGGCCCGCATTACCTGACACGGTTCACCAAGCTGCCGACCCCGGTCGCCACGCCCGACGATGCCGTGACGAGCGCAGCCGATGCTGCGAAGGCCCTGTCGGCCCCCTGGCCCGCGACAGCCCCGAAGGCCGAGAACATGCCGGGACCAACGGGCGAATCGAATCGCCTGACCCTGACGCCCCGTGCGCCGATCCTCTGCCTTGGTCCCGGACGGGCATCGGCGCTGGCCCAGGCGGAAGCGGTGCGCAAACTGGGCGGCCATGCGGTCGAGGCTCCCGGCCTGCCCGCCGAGGCGCTGGCGACAGTGCAAGGCTTCTCGGGCGCGGTCTGGTGGGGCGAGGCCGAGGCCGGTCGCCCGCTTGCGCAGGCGCTGTCCCGGCGGCAAGGCCCGATCCTGCCGCTGATCGCCGCGCCCGACGCGGGCCATGCCCATCTGGAACGTCACCTCTGCATCGACACCACCGCTTCGGGGGGCAATGCCCAGCTTCTTGCCGCCGTCGCCGATGCTTGACGCCCCATCGCGGATCGGAAAGGCTGCGGTCGATGTTTCCGATCCGCGATCATAACCCTTCGGGCCAGACCCCCTATGTCACCTTCACGCTGATCGCGATCAACGTGCTGGTTTTCCTGTGGTATTTCACCTCTCTGTCCGAGTGGGACACCCAGCGGCTGTTCCTGGCCTGGGGCCTTGTCCCCGCGCGCCTGATGTCGGGCGAGGGGCTGGAAACCGTCGTCACCTCGATGTTCCTGCATGCGGGCTGGATGCATCTGGGGGGCAACATGCTGTTTCTCTGGATCTTCGGCGACAACCTTGAAGAAGAGATGGGGCATCTCGGCTTCCTGATCTTCTACCTCGCCTGTGGCGCCGCCGCCGGGCTGGCACAGGCCTTGCCCGATCCCGGCGCGCTGACGCCGATGGTCGGGGCGTCCGGGGCGATTGCCGGGGTGATGGGGGGCTATCTGCTGCTCTTCCCCAAGGCCAGGGTCGATGTGCTGTTCATCTTCATCATCTTCTTCCGCATCTTCGCGATTCCCGCCTGGATCGTGCTGGGCATCTGGCTTGCGCTCCAGATCTTCTCGGGCGTGGCGACCCCCACGGATGCGGGCGGGGTTGCCTATTGGGCGCATGTCGGCGGTTTCGTCGCGGGGCTGGTGCTGACCCTGCCCGCCTGGAGGCGGCGGGGGGCAAGCGGCTACTGGCAGGCGACCGCAGGCCACCCGCCACATCCCGAGACGCAGTTCAAGGGCGCGCGGTCCAACATTCCGCTCGTCCGCCGCCGCCGCTGACCGCTTTGCGGAACGCGCCTCCGGGCGTAGGATCGCGCCAAAGAGGGTCCCGCGATGCTGCGCCTGGTCCTGCTGGTTCTGTGCCTTGCCGCCCCTGCCGGGGCCGATTGCCGTCTCGCGCTGGCGCTGGCGGTCGATGTTTCGCGGTCCATCGATTCGCAGGACTATGTGATCCAGACCGACGGGCTGGCCGGGGCGCTGGCAGACAAGGACGTGCGCGCCGCGATCTTCGGGCCCGAAGGCCGCGTGGCGCTGGCGATCTACTACTGGTCGGGGCGCGGGTATCAGGACCTCGTCCAGCCCTGGGTGATCCTCGACAGCCCCGAGGCGCTGGACGCCGCGATCCGGGAGGTCCGCCGCACCCCGCGCCCCGAGGCTCCGCTGGCGACGGCTCTGGGCGACGCGCTGAGCTACGGGTTGGACCTGATGGCCGACGCGCCCGACTGCGAACGCCGGGTGATCGACGTCGCCGGAGACGGGCAGAACAATGAAGGAATCTCGGTCGCCCGCACCTATGAACGCGAAGATTTCACCGGGATCACCGTGAACGGGCTGGCGGTCGGAGAGCACGAGGCCGACATCGTGGACTATTACCAAGGCGAGCTGATCCGCGGTCCCGGTGCCTTCGTCGAAGTCGCACCCAGCCAGACCGACTACCCCGACGCGATCCGGCGCAAGCTCTTGCGCGAGCTGGAGGGGCCGATGATCGGCCTTTTGCCGCCGGACGCTCCGGCCAAAGGCTGACCCAAACCCGCCATGATTACGGAAAACCCGACCGGAATTTCGCCGGTTTTCCATTGACTACTGCACCCAAGCGGGAATTCTTCCCGTGATTGATCGACACATTCGGAGGTTTCCATGCGCCGCCATTTTGCCGCGCTTCTGCTGGGCCTGATCCTCTTGCCGGGGGCCGCGCTGGCAGAACGGGTCGTCGCCCATGTTTCCATCACCAGCCAGGAGATGAAGGTCTATCACGAGGGGCGGCTGGTCTACACCTGGCCCGTCTCGACTGCGAAGGCGGGCAAGATTACCCCCGCCGGGACCTATGAGCCCGAGTTCCTGTCGCGCAACCACCGCTCGCGCCGCTACAACAACGCGCCGATGCCCTTCGCGATCTTCTACGACGGCAATTATGCGATCCACGGCACCGACCAGATCAAGCGGCTTGGCAAGCCCGCCAGCCACGGCTGCGTCCGGCTCGATCCAGGGAACGCCAAGATCCTGTTCGAGATGGTCAAGGCCGAGGGGATGGAGAACACCCGCGTGGTGATCGTGCAGTAAGTCCGCCCTCTTCCTTTCCGCCCCCCGACCCGCTATAGCGCCGGGCTTGGAAGCTGCGGGAACGATGCGATGCAAGGCTCTGCCAACCTCAACCTGATGATCAAGGCCGCGCGCAAGGCGGGCCGGAGCCTGGTCAAGGATTTCCGCGAGGTGGAAAATCTTCAGGTCTCGACCAAGGGACCGGGGGATTTCGTCTCCAAGGCCGACCGCGAGGCCGAGCGGCTGATCAAGGAAGAGCTTCTCGGCGGTCGGCCGACCTATGGCTGGATCGGCGAAGAGACCGGCGTGCAGGCCGGGGCCGACCCGACCCGGCGCTGGATCGTCGATCCGCTGGACGGGACCACCAACTTCCTGCACGCGATGCCGCATTGGGCGGTCTCCATCGCGCTGGAACACAAGGGCGAGATTGTCAGCGCCGTGGTCTACGACCCCGCCAAGGACGAGATGTTCTGGGCCGAAAAGGGCGCGGGCTGCTGGCTGAACGACAACCGCCGCCTGCGGGTCTCGGGCCGCCGCGCGATGCATGAGGCGGTCTTTGCGACGGGCGTTCCCTTCGGCGCCAAGTCGACCCTGCCCGCCATGCTGAAAGATCTTGGCCGCCTGATGCCCGCCTGTGCCGGGGTCCGCCGCTGGGGCGCGGCCTCGCTGGACCTCGCCTATGTCGCAGCCGGCCGCTTCGACGGCTATTGGGAGCGGGAGCTTTCCGTCTGGGACATCGCCGCCGGGGTGCTCTTGGTCAAGGAAGCCGGTGGCCTGGTCCAGGGCCTGCGCGAGGGGACCGACCCGCTCGACGGCGCACTGATCGCGGCGAACGACGGGATCTTCAAGGCGATGGCCGACACGGTCCGCGGGTAACACTCGTCGGTGACTTCGTCCCTCCTCGCCGGGAGCCTTCCCGACGAGAAGACAAAGTCGAACGAGGAGGCGTCACCCCCGCTGCAACTTCACCGGCTCCGACCGCGCCAGCCGCAGGAAATGCGCGATATAGGGCTTGGCCGCATCCTCTTCCCGCGTCGCGGCATACATCCGCTTGGTCACCACCTCCGGCCCCAAGGGCCGTGTGACGTAATCGGCATTGGTCTTCACCTCGCGCATCACCCAATCGGGCAGCACCGCCACCCCCCGGTTCGACCCGACCAGCATCAGGATCACCGCTGTCAGCTCCGCCGTCCGCTGTGCGCGCGGTTCTACCTTGGCCGGGGTCAGGACCTCGGTGAAGATGTCCAGCTTGTCGCGGCTGACCGGATAAGTGATCAGCACCTGGTCGCGGAAATCCTCGGCGGTGATGAACTCCTTTGCCGCCAAAGGGTTCTGCGCCGAGCCGACAAAGGTCGGGTGATAGTCGAAGAGGGGGTTGAAGATGATTCCCGGCGGGGGTTCGCGGTCCGAGGAGATCACCAGATCCACATCCTCGCGGTTCAGGGCGGGCAGGGCGTCGAAGGCCAGGCCGGCGCGGATGTCGACGTCGATCTCAGGCCAGGCATGGCGGAACATCTCCAGCACCGGAAAGAGCCAGTCGAAACAGGCATGGCATTCGATGGCGATGTGCAGCCGCCCGGTCCGCCCCGCGCGCAAGGCCCGGAACTCCTCCTCCATCGCGTCGATCTCCGGCAGGATGCGCTCTGCCGCCCGCAGCATCCGCACCCCCGCCGCCGAAAGCCGCATCGGTTTCGACCGGCGGACGAACAGCTCCATCCCGGCCTGATCCTCCAGCCCCTTCACCTGATGGCTCAGGGCGGATTGGGTCATGTTCAGCATGTCCGCTGCCCGTGCCAGCCCCCCGGCCTGCTGGATGGCGCGGATCGTCCGCAGGTGCCGAAGCTCAACGTACATGAACGAACCTCATGAAGATCGTGAGAACTATGAATTGGTCTCACATGCCGCGATTTGCGACAAGGGGCCATCACAGGAGACCACCATGACCACGCCCCGCATCAGCTTTGAATTTTTCCCGCCGCAGTCGCTGGACGCTTCGTTCCGCCTGTGGGAAACGGTGCAGGCGCTGGCCCCGATGCAGCCGTCCTTCGTCTCTGTCACCTACGGCGCGGGCGGCACCACCCGGACCCTGACCCATGAGGCGGTCTCGACCATCCACCGCAACTACGGCCTGCCGGTCGCCGCACACCTGACCTGCGTCGATGCCACCCGGACCGAGACCCTCGCCATCGCCGAAGCCTACGCCGCCGCCGGCGTGACCGAGATCGTGGCCCTGCGCGGCGACGCCCCCAAGGGCGCGCAACGGTTCGTGCCGCATCCGCTGGGCTTCGCCAATTCGGTGGAGCTGGTGGACAAACTGGCCCGCACCGGCAAGTTCAAGATCCGCGTCGGCGCCTACCCGGAACCGCACCCCGACGCCGCCGACGCAACCTCCGACGTGACCTGGCTCAAGCGCAAGATCGACGCGGGCGCCTCCTCGGCGATGACCCAGTTCTTCTTCGACGCCGACACGTTCTTCCGCTTCCGCGATGCCTGCGTGAAGGCCGGGATCACGGCCCCGATCATCCCCGGCATCCTGCCGATCACCTCCTGGGAAGGTGCGAAGAAATTCGCCCGCCGCTGCGGGACGAGCGTGCCGCACAAACTGGACGAAGCCTTCACCACCGCCGCCCGCGACGGGCGCGAGGAGCTTCTGGCGCTGGCGCAATGCACCGCGCTTTGCGACCGGCTGATCACAGGCGGGGTTCAGGACCTGCATTTCTACACCCTGAACCGCCCGCATCTGACCCGCGAGGTCGTGCGCGCCCTTGGCATCCTGCCCGAACTGGTGCTGGAGAAAGTGGCCTGAGATCAACCCCATCGGGGATACCGACGTCTCCCTGGGCGGCTTTCCGACCTGTCCCCAGCAGGGCCCGGAAAGCCGCCATCTTTTTGCCCGTTGCCCGTGGGGGGATATCGGCTAATCTCGCGCAGACCCCAATCGCGGACCCGACATGCCGAAGCTCGTCACCCTTCTGAACGGCCCGAACCTGAACCTTCTCGGCCTGCGCCAGCCCGAGATCTACGGGCGCGAGACGCTGGACGATGTGGTGGCCCGTGTCGCCGACCTGGCCGAGGAACTGGGCCTGACCGTCCGCGCGCTGCAATCGAACCATGAGGGCCAGCTGGTCGACTGGATTCAGGAGGCGCGGGGCAAATCGGCCGGAATCATCCTCAACCCCGGCGCCTATTCCCACACTTCGGTCGCGATTCTCGACGCGCTGAACACTTATGACGGCCCGGTCATCGAGGTCCACATCTCCAACATCCACAAGCGCGAGGCGTTCCGCCACCACTCCTATGTCTCGGCCCGCGCCGACGGGGTGATCGCGGGCTGCGGGACCGAGGGCTACCTTCTGGCCCTGCGCCGGATCGCCTCGCTCCTGAAGGCATGAGCGACAGCTTCCGCTGGCACCCCGAGGCCCGGCTTTTCGACAGCGCGGGGGGGGAAGTGCCAAGACCTCCGGCAGGGGAGGGGAACCGCTCGCAGCCTGCGTCAGGATCAATCCTTCCCGACAGTCCCCTGGGCCTTGCCGCCGCCCTTGGCCATCCCGCCTTCCGCATCGGCGCACCCGGCCAGCCACCCCCCACGCCCCATGATCCGCCCGTCCTTGAGACCCTCACCTCCGGTTCCACCGGCCACCCCCGCCGCATCCGCCGCACCCAAGCCTCGTGGATCGCGAGCTTTGCCGTCAACGCGACCCACGGCATCGGCCCCGGCGCGCGCGTCGCGGTATTGGGTCGCCTGATCCACTCCCTCTCGCTCTATGGCGCGGTCGAGGGCCTGCACCTTGGCGCCCATGTCCATCTCCTGTCAGACTTCCGCCCCGACCGCCAACGCGGCGCCCTCGCGCAGCGACACATCACCCACCTCTACGCCACCCCCGCCCAGCTCCGCCTCATCCTCGGCCCGGAAACCCTCCCCGACCTCCGCCTCATCCTCATCGGCGGCTCGAAACTCGACCCCGCCCTGCGTGCCGCGCTCAAGATGCTCGCTCCCAACGCCCAGATCCGCGAGTTTTACGGCGCGGCCGAGACCAGCTTCATCACCCTCGCCGACGAGACCACCCCCGAGGCTTCCGTCGGCCGCCCCTATCCCGGTGTCGAAATCGCCCCAGACCCGACCGGAGAAGTCTGGGTCAAAAGCCCCTACCTCTTTCTTGGCTACGCACCTCCCACCTTTCACATTGGCTCAAATATCCCCGCCGGAGGCCCTTCACCCGAGCCGGTTGCGCGTTCTTCACGCGCAGAGGCGAGACAAAAGGCTTGCGCGCCAGCGCTCGATTCCCTTCCCGCCAGCACCCGCTGGCGCGACGGCTGGCTCTCGGTGGGCGAAATCGGCAGCCTGGACAACGACTTCCTGTATCTGAAAGGTCGCGCGGGTCGGATGATCACCGTGGCCGACCAGAATGTCTTCCCCGAGGAAATCGAGGCGCTGCTTCACACATTCCCCGGTATCAGCCGCGCCGCCGTCCTGCCCGTTCCGGACCCGAAGCGCGGCCACAGCCTGATTGCCGTCCTGCAAGGCGACCCCGCGCAGGAGGCCGCCATTCTAACTGCCCTGCGTGCCGAACTTGGCCCGCTCAAAGCCCCCAAATCCGTGATCTGGCGACAGGACTGGCCCATGCTGGCCTCTGGCAAGACCGACCTCAAGGCGCTGGAGGCCGCGATATGGCCCGCCTGATCGCCGCCCGCCGCACCGCGGTTGTGCCAAGGGGCGGGGCCTTCGCCCGCCTGCGGATCGAAGATCTCGCAGCACCAGCCCTGCAAGCCTGCCTGTCCGACGCCGGGATAGCCCCCGATCAGGTGAACGACGTCATCCTCTCCAACGCCCTAGGCGCAGGCGGCAACCCGGCCCGCCGCGTGGCGCTGGCTGCCGGTCTGCCGGACAGCGTCGCGGGTCTGACCATCGACCGGCAATGCGCCGGGGGGCTGGACGCGATCCTGCTGGCCAAAGCCCTCGTCGACTCGGGTGCCGCCGACATCGTGCTGGCGGGTGGCGTCGAAAGCTATTCCCGCCGCCCGCTGCGCCTGCAAACCGATCCTGACGGCGGACCGCCCACCCCCTACGAAC
>JAGPEG010000199.1 GCA_018057165.1 Tabrizicola sp. | reverse complement strand
GATGTCGCGCCGCATCATCATCATCGTCGTCCTTCTCGCCGGGCTCCTCGGGTTTGGCGCATGGACCGTGCTCTTCCGGCCATCCGACGTGCCGCCGGAGGGCTTTTCCCGCGGCAATGGCAGGATCGAGGCCGACTTGATCGACATATCGCCGAAGCTCGCGGGCCGCGTGGCTGAAGTCCGGGTGCGCGAGGGGGACCTCGTGAAGGCAGGCGACGTGTTGGCCATCATGGATACGGCTGAACTCCGTGCCCAGCTCGCCCGTGCCGATGCCGCGGTGGCAAGTGCAGAAGCCGCAGTTGGAGTGGCAGCCGCGCAGGTAGAGGAAACGCAGGCGCGGCTCGCGCTGGCGCGGAGCGAACAGGCACGGGCGGAAACCCTCAGCCAGCGGGATGTCATCTCGCGCGAGAATCTCGACGTGAAGCGAACCGAAACGCGGCTGGCAGAGGCCAACCTGGCCGCGGCCGAGGCGACGCGCCTGTCCAAGGAACGTTCCGTCGAGGCCGAACTGGCGGCCCGGTCCGAGATCGCAGAACGCATTGCCGACGCGACGCTCCACGCCTCCGGACCCGCGCGCGTTCTCTATCGCCTCGCCCGGCCCGGAGAGATCGTCGGCGGTGGCGGCAAGATACTGACGCTGATCGACCTCGACGAAGTCTACATGGAGTTCTTCCTGCCTGCGACCGACGCCCCGCGCGTCGTCATTGGCGACGAGGCGCGGATTGTGGCGGACATCATGCCTGATCAGTCTGTCCCCGCGACGGTGACCTTTGTCTCGCCGCAAGCGCAGTTCACGCCGAAGCAGGTCGAGACGCTGAGCGAGCGTGAAAGCCTGATGTTCCGTGTCCGGGTGCGGATCCCGCCGGAATTCGTGCTTGCGCGGGTGGATCAGGCCAAGACCGGCGTACGCGGCGTTGCCTGGGTGCGTCTTGCCGCCCCGGACGGCCGTCTGGCCGCCTGGCCGGATGGCCTGACCCCGCCGGTTCTCGGCGTGCCGGCGGCGGCGCAGCCATGAACGGCGTGGTCGAACCCGTGGCGCGGGTCGGCCGCGTCACCCATCGCTATGGCAAGGTGGTGGCGCTCTCTGATCTGACGCTCGATCTTCCTGCCGGACGGATGGTCGGGCTGATCGGTCCGGACGGCGTGGGCAAATCGACGCTGATGGGCCTGATCGCCGGGGCCAAGCGACTTCAGCAGGGCAAGGTAACCTGTCTTGGCGGCAGCATGGCCAAGGCACGCCACCGCACAACCATGGGCGGGCGCATCGCCTTCATGCCGCAGGGGTTGGGACGCAACCTCTACCACGACCTTTCGGTACGCGAGAACATGGAGTTCTTCGGCAAGCTCTTCGCTCTTGGCCGTGCCGAGCGCCGCGCACGGATCGAACGGTTGACCCGGGCCACCGGGCTCCATCCTTTCCTCGACCGTCCGGCGGGAAAGCTGTCGGGGGGAATGAAACAGAAGCTGGGGCTGTGCTCCTCGCTGATCCATGACCCGGATTTCCTGCTGCTTGACGAACCCACGACCGGGGTGGACCCCCTGTCGCGCCGACAGTTCTGGGATCTGATTGCGGCGATCCGTGCCGACCGTCCGGAGATGAGCGTACTCGTCTCGACCGCCTACATGGAAGAAGCCGCTCTCTTCGACCACCTGGTGGCGATGGACGGCGGTCGCGTGCTGGCCGAGGGCCCGCCGGCCGAACTGATGGCAAGGACGGGCACAGCCACGGTCGGCGATGCCTATGTCGCGCTCATGCGGCAGACGAATGCGGACGAGCATGCGTCCCCGCCTGCCGCACCTCGCCCGGCCGATCTGCCCGAAGGCGGCGAGATCGCCATCCGTGCGCGCGGGCTTACCCGCCGGTTCAGCGACTTCACGGCTGTCGATTCCGTCAGCTTCGACATCTCCCGGGGCGAGATATTCGGCTTTCTCGGCTCGAACGGATGCGGCAAGACAACGACAATGAAGATGCTGACCGGCCTTCTGCCCGCGACCGAGGGAGAGGCGTGGATCTTCGGCCAGCCCGTTGCCGATCAGGGGATGGAGGCGCGGGCCCGCGTGGGATTCATGTCGCAATCCTTCTCGCTTTATGGCGAGCTGACGGTGCAGGAAAACCTTGTCCTTCACGCGCGACTCTACCATCTGGGGCCCGCGCTCTCTGCGGCACGCCTGGCCGACCTTGTGCCCCGCTTTGGTCTGACCGAGCACATGGGCCAGAAGGCGGGCGATTTGCCGCTGGGGCTGCGGCAGCGGCTGTCGCTGGCGGTGGCGGTGATCCATTCCCCCGAAATCCTGATCCTGGACGAACCGACCTCGGGCGTCGATCCGCAGGCACGCGACGATTTCTGGCGCCTTCTCCTCGACCTGTCGCGGAATGACAAGGTGACGATCTTCATCTCGACCCATTTCATGGACGAGGCGATGCGTTGCGACCGCATCTCGCTCATGCATGCAGGACGAGTTCTGGTGTCGGACCGGCCTGAGAAGATCGTGGAGGACAGCGGTGCCGCCTCGCTGGAGGAGGCCTTTATCGCCTATATGGCCGCCGAACTGCCTCCGGAAACCGAAGCGCCGCCAGCACTGACAGCCAAAGCGGCAACTTCTCCTGATGCGGCGGGTTTCAGCCTTGGCCGGCTTCTGGCCTTCACCTCGCGCGAGGCAATGCAAGTGCGCCGCGATCCGGTGCGGCTGGCCTTCGCCTTTCTCGGCAGCGCGCTTTTGCTGCTGGTCATGTCCTTCGGCATTTCGCAGGAGGTGCGCGACATTCCCTTTGCCGTCCTCGACCATGACGACAGCCCCGCGAGCCGAGCCTATGTCTCGGCCTATCGCGATTCCCCCTGGTTCAAGCTGAAATCGCCGATCCTGGACGTGCAGGCGCTGGACGACCGGATGACCAGTGGCGAACTGGCGCTGGCGCTGGAAATCCCGCCCCGGTTCGGCGCCGATCTGCGGGGCGGCCATGGCAATGCCGTTGCCGCCACGATCGACGGCGCGGATACGGCGCGCGCCGGCACGATCGAAAGTTATGTGTCGGGCGCGCATGGGTCGGCACTGGCCGGGATCGCACCGGGGCGGGCCGAGGCGCAGATGCCGCCCCCCGTCACGCTGGAGCCGCGCTTTCGCTACAACCCTGACATGGCCAGCCTGCCGTCGATCGGGCCGTCGATTCCACCGCTCCTGCTGTTGCTGTTCCCGGCCATCCTGATGGCGGTCAGCGTGGCGCGGGAGAAGGAGATCGGCACGATTACCAATTTCTACGTCACGCCGACGGGTCGGGCCGAATTCCTCATCGGCAAGCAGCTTGTCTACATCGGCATCGCGCTTCTGAACTTCGCCATCCTGACGGCGCTGGTGGTGCTGGTGCTGGGGGTGCCTTTGCGTGGCAGTCCGCTGGTTCTGGTGCTCGCAACGCTCGTCTATGTCGTTGCGGCAACTGGCTTCGGCCTCATGGTCTCGATGATGACGTCGACCCAGGTCACCGCGGTCTTCGCCAGCACGGTGCTGTCGGTGATGCCGACCTTGCAGTTCTCGGGGATGCTGACGCCGGTCTCGTCGCTCGAAGGCCCGGCGCGCGTCATGGGCAGCCTCTGGCCCACAACATGGTACATGATGGCGAGCGTAGGGAGCTACACCAAGGGTCTGGGCTTCGCCGACCTCAGCGGCGCGCTTGTGCGGCTTGCGGTGTTCGGGCCCGTCTTCACCGGGATCGCGATCGCCATCCTGAAAAAGCAGGAGAGGTAGATGCGCCCCCTGATCAATACTTTCTGGCTGACCGGGAAAGAGCTGAAAAGCGTCCTTGGCGACCCGGTCATGGTGATCTTGATTGCCTGGTCCTTCGTCGTGGCCGTCATGCTCGAGGCGCAGGGCGCGGGCGACACGGTGCGCAATGCCTCCATCGCCATCGTGGACGAGGACCGCTCGCCCCTGTCGCGTCAGATCTCGGATGCGCTGATGCCGCCCTGGTTCCAGGCGCCGGTCGAGATGACCGCCGATCAGGCCGCCGCCGCGATGGACCGGGGTGAGGTCATGTTCGTCCTGTCCTTCCCGCCGCGCTTTGCCGCCGATGCCCTTGCGGGTCGGGCGCCCACCGCGCAGCTTCTGGCGGATGCGACGGCGGTGTCGCAGGCGCAGCTTGGCACCGACTATCTGCGCAATATCGTCCAGCAGGAGGCGCGGGTGTTCCTGGCCGCCAGCCCTGAAGCCGCACCGCCCGGTCTGGGGCTGGAACTGCGGCGCGCCTTCAACCCCAATGGCAACCCGGTCTGGTTCAAGGCGATGTCATCCCTGCTCAATCAGCTGTCCGTCCTCACCATCGCCCTGACTGGTGCGGCCATGTTGCGCGAACGCGAACACGGCACGATCGAGCATCTGATGGTCATGCCGCTCAGCCCGGCCGAAGTGGCGGTGTCCAAGGTGCTGGCGACGATGGTCGTGGTGCTGGCGGCCTTCACCGGGTCCTTGCTGATCGTCGTCCGGGGGGTGCTGGACGTTCCTGTGGCGGGCTCGATGCCGCTGCTGGTGAGCGGGGCCGCGGTCTACCTTTGGGCTGCAGCAGCAATCGGAATGCTTCTGGGCACACTCGCGCGAAGCATGGCGCAATTCGCGCTTCTGGTAATCATGGTGATCATCCCGGTCATCATGCTTTCGGGCGGCATGGGTGCCGTGGAAAGCCAGCCCGACCTCGTGCAGAAGCTGACACTGGCGCTGCCCTCGCGGCACTTCCTTGCCTTCGCCAAGGCAGTGGCGTTCCGTGGCGCCGGACTCGATGCCGTCTGGCCGCAACTGGCACTGATGGCGGGGCTGGGGGCGGCGTTCTTCGGCGCGAGCCTCGCGCTTTTCCGTCGGTCCATGAGCGTGACCGGATGA
>JAGPEG010000050.1 GCA_018057165.1 Tabrizicola sp. | reverse complement strand
GGTGCTGCGATGGCGGGCTAGGGGGTGGGCGGCGATCAAGTTCACAGCGAGCGCGCGAAGGCCGGCGAGGGTCAGCGCCTCGGCGGTGGGAGGCGTGGGGTGCATCAGTTTTGCGCCAAGGGTCCAGAGGAACGCCGCAGCGGGGATCAGAAGCAGCGCGGCGAGCACCTTGCCCACAGCTGCGCGGCGGGTGGCGGTCCAGGCGAGGGCGAAGAAGATCAGGATGTTGACGGCGGCGTCTTCCAGGAAGTCGGCGCTGTCGGCGAGGAGGGAAACGGAGCCTGCTTTCAGGGCGGCAATGAATTCCACCCCGAAATAGCCGAGATTCAGCGCAGCGACGATCAGCACCGTCTGGCGCAGCGACAACATTCAGGCGCGGCCCGAGCGCAGGAAGAGATAGAGCGGCAAGCCGCAGCTGACGCCGATGAGACAGGTGGCCGGGATGGCGATGAGGTGGCTCCAGGCGCGGCGGGAGATCGCTTCGGCCAGAATCCAGGTGGTGAGCGCGATGGCGGAGATGATCAGGTCCCAGGTGAGGCCGGTGGTCGAGGCGTTGACAAACCAGGCGTCGATCAGGCCGGAAGGGCCGGTCCCGGTTTCGCGCATGTGCTTGAGGAGCCAGAACATCGGATGCACCGCGCCCCAGGCGGCCAGCGCCAGGAAGGCCAGGCGCAGGGGGGTCACTTCACCACGACGCCGACCTGCGCCTCGCCCGACAGGGTGATGCCGGGTTTCGTGGGCGTCTCGGGGGCGCCATCGGCACCGCAGGCGGCAAGAAGCAGGCAGGCGACAAGCAGAAGGCGGGGCATCGGGAACCTCGTTTGGAGTGCAGGGTGACGGTCGCATCGCCGGGTCCGAAGGGCAAGGTCGGGTTTGCCGACGGGCCGGGCGTTTGGGGGCAGGGTGTCAGGCGAACCTGTCACCCCGGCATGGTGCGCCAGCGGGCGATCTGGGCGCGCACCTGATCCGGCGCGGTGCCGCCATAGGACATGCGGCTGCGGACGGAATTGTCGACGCCGAGGACGGAGTAGATTTCCTGCGTGATGCCGGGGTGGACGCTGTTCATTTCGGTGATCGACAGGTCCGAAAGGTCGCAGGCTTTGGCTTCGGCCATTGCCACCAGCGCGCCGGTGATATGGTGCGCCTCGCGGAACGGCAGGTTCAGCGACCGCACCAGCCAGTCGGCCAGATCGGTGGCAGTCGAGAAGCCGCTTGCGGCGGCGGCCTTCAGCGTGTCGCGGTTGGCGGTCATGTCGGAGACCATGCCGGTCATCGCGGCAAGGCCGAGCATGAGGCTGTCGGCGGCGTCGAAGACCTGTTCCTTGTCTTCCTGCATGTCCTTGGAATAGGTCAGCGCCAGGCCTTTCATCACGGTGAACAGCGCGACCGTGGCCCCGAGGATGCGGCCCAGCTTGGCGCGGAGAAGCTCGGCCGCGTCGGGGTTCTTCTTCTGCGGCATGATGCTGCTGCCGGTGGTCCAGCGGTCCGAAAGCCGGACGAAGCGGAACTGGGCGCTGGACCAGATCACCAGCTCTTCGGCGAAGCGGCTGAGGTGCATGGCGCAGATGCTGCTGGCCGCCAGGAATTCCAGCGCGAAGTCGCGGTCAGAGACGGAGTCGAGGCTGTTCGCGGTGGGTCGGTCGAAGCCGAGGGCCTTGGCCGTCATGTGTCGGTCGATGGGGAAGCCGGTTCCGGCAAGGGCGGCGGCGCCGAGGGGGCATTCGTTCATCCGGCGGCGCGCGTCTTCAAAGCGGCTGCGGTCGCGGGCGAACATCTCGACATAGGCCAGCATGTGATGGCCCCAGGTCACGGGCTGCGCGGTTTGCAGATGGGTGAAGCCGGGCATCACCCAATCGGCCCCGGCCTCGGCCTGCGCCAGGAAGGCCTGCATCAACCCGGTGAGGCCCTGAATCGCCTGGTCGCACTGGTCGCGGACCCAGAGGCGGAAGTCCACCGCCACCTGATCGTTGCGGCTGCGCCCGGTGTGCAGGCGCTTGCCGGCCTCACCGATCCGGTCGGTCAGCCGGGCCTCGATGTTCAGGTGGATGTCTTCAAGGTCGGTGGTGAAGGGGAAGGTTCCGGCCTCGATCTCTGACAAGATCGCGAGCAGGCCTTCCCCAATCGCTTCCGCGTCCTTAGAAGAAATGATGCCCTGTGCCGCGAGCATCGCCGCATGGGCCCGGCTGCCCGCAATGTCCTGGGCGTAGAGCCGCTGGTCGAACCCGATCGAGGCGTTGATCGCCGTCATGATCGCGCTTGGGCCTTCGGCAAAACGCCCGCCCCACATGGTGTTGGCAGCCTTGGGATCGCGGGCGTTGGACATGGGCGGGACTTTCTGGGGTAGGACGGGCAGGGTGAGAAACGTGCGGAAATTGCTGGTCGTCCTTTATACGGCCTTGGTGCTTGGTGCAAACCCGGTGGCGGCGGATGTGGCGGCGCTGCGCGAGGGCGACATGAAGAAGCTGATGCTTCTGGATGCGGCCGTCCCGGTGCCCGAAGCGGTGCTGCTGGACGCCGAGGACGGGACGCATGCGCTGGCGGATTACAAGGGCAAGTGGGTGGTGCTGAACTTCTGGGCCACCTGGTGCGCGCCCTGCCGCCGCGAGATGCCGTCCTTGGAGCGGTTGCAGGCGGCGATGCCGGAGCTGGCGGTGGTGCCGGTGGCAACGGGTCGCAACGCGGTGGAGGGGATCAAGCGGTTCTTCGAGGAGGCCGGGGTGACGACCCTGCCGATCCTGCGCGACCCGCAGTCCAGATTGGCCCATGCCATGCATGTGATGGGCCTGCCGGTGACGGTGATCCTGAACCCCGAGGGGCAGGAGGTCGCCCGGTTGATCGGCGATGCGGAATGGGACAGCGACAGCGCCAAGGCGGTGCTGGGGGCGCTGATGGCGGGTCAGTAGCCGAGCCGATCATCGAAGACGAAGGGTTCGCTTACCGCGACGCGGACCTCGACCATCGCGGGATGGCGGGGATTCAGGAGGACGTTGCGCTCCAGCGGGATCACACGGCTGGGGACGGAAAGGCCGAGGCTGGACGCAGACCGGAGCCACGCATCGCCAACGGCCTGGGACATTGCAACCTCTTGTCGTGATGGAAACCCGGGGTCGGCAATCGCCCCGTCGTCGACCTCGACTGCTACCGCGACGTAAGTAGGCAACTCTCCGCGCCTGCGTTGATGGGGCGCCAGATTGACGAGAACCTCAAGCGCCGAAAGCGCCAGGGAGGACGAGAGATACACCATCGGCAGCCCAGGGCTGTTCCAGGTGCCGCCCCAAATCCTTGAACCTTCGCCATCGATGCCAGGAACGAAGCCCGGTCCGGTCAAGCGCCAAAGCCGCACTTGTCAGAAGATCCCATGCGCCAGTCTGCCGATGATCGTCTCCACTTCGCGCGCCCCGATGTCGGTCTGCGCCATATGAATCGGGATACGCTCTCCCAACGCGGGGTTGGGACTGCGCAGGAAAGTGTCGGCATTCTGGTCATTCTCGAACAGGTCGCGAGCAGCCTTCACCACCCGCAGCAATCGCGCCAGACCGTCGGCTTCCTCGATCTTCAGGTTCTCGCCGGCGGCGATGCGGCGGTCGAGCGTGCGGTCGGGGATGATGCGGCGGATGTCGTCGCGGGTCAGGCCCTGCGATTCGAGCGACCGGGCCCAGGCGGCGGGGATGCCCTGCTCCAGCGCGCGGAATGTCGTGAACGCAGCCGCTTGTTCGGCAAAGCCGGGAGTTGGATCGGTCAGTTTGCGCTGCGTGGTGGCCATCGTGCTCTCCGCCATTTGCCGTACCATACCACGGCAAATGGCGGAAGTCACCCTATAGATCGAATGTCGCGAAAACCGGGGCGTGGTCGCTGGGCTGCTCCCAGCCGCGGACAGGGCGCAGGATGCGGCTGCCATGGCTGGCGTTGACGATATCCGGGGTGGCCCAGATATGGTCCAGCCTGCGGCCCTTGTCGGCGGCGTTCCAGTCGGGGCTGCGATAGCTCCACCAGCTGTAAAGTTTGCCGGACGCGATGTCCTTGCGGGTCACGTCCTGCCAGCCCCCCGCCTCCATCACCGCGCCGAAATGCTCTACCTCGATCGGCGTGTGCGAAACGATCTTCAGCAGGGCCTTGTGATCCCAGACGTCATCCTCACGCGGGGCGATGTTCAGGTCACCGACCAGAATGGCGCGGTCGGGGCGTTCCCAGCGGAAATGGTCCCGCATCTCGGTCAGGAAATCCAGTTTCTGACCGAATTTCACATTCTCGCTCCGGTCGGGAATGTCGCCACCCGCCGGGACATAGCAGTTGTGGATGGTGACTCCGTTCTCCAGCCGGGCCGAGACGTGGCGGGAATGGCCCAGCTGCGCGAAATCCTTGTCGCCCGCATCATTGATCGGCAGCTTCGACAGGATCGCCACGCCGTTGTAGCCCTTCTGCCCGCGCGCGACCATGTAGCGGTAGCCAAGGGCGCGAAACTGATCCATCGGGATCAGTTCGACCGGGCTTTTGCATTCCTGCAGGCAGAGGACATCCGGCGTCTCTTCGGTCAGAAGCCGCGACACCAGCGCCTCGCGCAGGCGGACCGAGTTGATGTTCCAGGTGGCGAGGGTGAAGGTCATGACGGGCTCCGGGGCTGCGACGGTGGACCGTAAGGCCCCCCGCCGCAAGTCTCAAGCCCGATGGGTCAGTCGGTGACGGTGAAGGTCGCCAGGTCGCACAGGTTCTGGGTCTGCTCGGCCTCGCCGCCCTCGGCCGAGACGAAGCGCAGGTCGTAGTCGCAGACATCCATGCCGTCGGCGATGGTCACGTCACCCGAAACGCCGGGATCGACCGCATCGACGGTCAGGATGTTTTCGCCCCACTGATCCTCACCCACCGGCGAGACATACATCTCGGTGATGCTGTGCGAGCTGTCGTTGACCAGCTGGAACACCAGGTCTTCGGCGAGGACGGGTGTTGCAACAAATGTGGCAACGGCGGCGGCAAAGGCGATACGCATCGAAGTCTCCAATTCAGGACCGCAGACTGTCTGCGGTTGGAGGTGCTTGTAGCGGGGGAATTGTGCAAACGGGATGGCAAAGGCAGGCCTTGTCCATGGCTTTTCCGCCCGGATTTCCGGGACTTGCGGGATATGCGCGGGGCGAAAAAAAGGCCGGGCAAGAAGCCCGGCCAGGTCCAACAGGGAGGATGCCGCGCCATAACCCCGACGCGACCAGGGGAACTTGCTGCACAACTGGTGCATGTAGAAAAGGTAGCAAGCGAATCCGGCAACAATAAGCCCCAAGCCGCAAGATTTCGTGGTTGTTGCATGGCGGTCGCAATCGACCGTGGCAGCAACACCACAAGACCGGCTGGGGTTCCCTGTTGCAGCGGCGGCTTCAGGCCACCAGCCGATACCCGCCGCTTTCCGTCACCAGCAGCCGTGCGTTCGAGGGATCGGGCTCGATCTTCTGGCGCAGGCGGTAGATGTGGGTTTCCAGCGTATGCGTGGTGACGCCCGCGTTGTAGCCCCAGACCTCGTGCAACAGCACATCCCGCGCCACCACGCCGCTGGTCGAGCGGTAGAGGTATTTCAGGATGTTGGTCTCTTTCTCGGTCAGGCGGATCTTCTTTTCCTTCTCGTCGACCAGCATCTTCTGGGCGGGCTTGAAGGTGTAGGGGCCAAGCTGGAACACCGCGTCTTCCGACTGTTCATGCGTCCGCAACTGCGCGCGGATGCGGGCCAGCAGGACCGGGAACTTGAAGGGCTTGGTCACATAGTCGTTCGCGCCCGCATCCAGACCCAGGATCGTGTCGCTGTCGGTGTCATGGCCGGTCAGCATCAGGATCGGGCATTTCACGCCCTGCTTGCGCATCCGGCGGCACAGCTCGCGCCCGTCGGTGTCGGGCAGGCCCACGTCCAGGATCACCAGATCGTAAAGCGCGGCCTTGACCTTCTCCATGCCCTCGGCGCCGGTCCCGGCTTCGAACACGTCGAAATCTTCGGTCATCACCAGTTGCTCGCTCAGCGCCTCGCGCAGGTCGTCGTCATCATCGACGAGCAGGATTTTTCGCAGTCCGGCCATGGGTGCCTCCCTTGCTGATGCGGTTGAGATGCGCCGCGATCACGACTCGCGCAAGATTTGCTACCAAATGCTCACGCGGACGTGTCGGTTCCGTGGGCTATGTTTCAATTTCGTCATCCGCCGGGTAAGGAAGGGGCATGGTGCTGACGCTTTCCATCCCCGAACGCCTGACCCGCGCCCGTGCCGATCTGCGCATGGGGGTGCCGGTGCTGCTGTGCGGTGCCGAGGGCGCGGCGCTGGTGGCGGCGGTCGAGACGCTGGATGCCGCGCGGCTGGCCGACCTGCGCGGGTTCGGGGTGCCGGTGCTGGCGATCACCGCGCGCCGGGCCGAGACGCTGAAGGCGCGGGCCTATGACGGCGATCTGGCGCGGATCGTGCCGCCTGCGGACACCGGGCTGGACTGGCTGCGCTCGGTGGCGGACCCGGCGGATGATCTGCGGACACCGATGAAAGGGCCGCTGCAATCGCTGCGCGAGGGGTCGGGCGCCCTGGCCCGGACGGCACTGGGGCTGGCGAAGTCGGCGCATCTGCTACCAGCGGCGCTGCTGGTGCCGGTGCCGGATGCGCTGGCGCTGGCCGGGGCGAATGGGTTGACGCTGCTGGTGCTGGAGGAGATTGCCCCGGCTTTGGTCGCCTTGCCGCCGCTGGACGAGGTGGTCTCGGCCAGGGTGCCGCTGGTCGCCTCTGCGGCGGGACGGGTGCATGTGTTCCGCCCCGATGATGGCGGCGAGGAGCATTACGCCATCGAGATCGGTCGCCCGGATCGGTCGCAGCCCGTTTTGGCGCGGCTGCATTCGGCCTGTTTCACCGGCGATGTGCTGGGGTCGCTGAAATGCGACTGCGGGCCGCAGTTGCGCAGCGCGCTGGCGCAGATGGGCGAGGAGGGGGCGGGGGTGCTGCTTTACCTCAACCAGGAGGGGCGCGGGATCGGGCTGGCGAACAAGATGCGGGCCTATTCCCTGCAGGATCAGGGCTTCGACACCGTGGAGGCCAATCATCGGCTGGGTTTCGAGGATGACGAGCGCGACTTCCGCATCGGGGCGGAGATCCTGCGGAAGCTGGGCTTCTCGGCGGTGCGGCTGCTGACCAACAATCCGAAGAAGCTGGCCATGATGGAAGGCTGCGGGCTGCATGTCACCGAACGGGTGCCGCTGAAGGTGGGCGAGACGGCGGAAAACCGGGCTTACCTTGCGACCAAGGCGGCGAAGTCCGGGCATCTGTTGTGACCCCCACCGATCTGGTGGTGACGCCGATGGGGCTGCGGTTCCGGGGGCGGGTGTTTCCCTGCACGGTCGGGCGCGGGGGGATCGTTCCGGCTGATGCGAAACGCGAAGGCGACGGGGCGACCCCGGCGGGGGTGCATCGGCTGGTCGGGATGTTGTACCGGCCCGACCGGATGGCGCGGCCTGCGGGTTGGGCGGAACCGATCGGGCCGATGGACCTGTGGTCGGATGATCCCCGCGATGCGGATTACAATTTGCTGGTCCACGCCCCGCACGGGTTCAGCCACGAAAGGCTGCGGCGGGCCGATCCGATGTATGATCTGGTGATCGTCACCGACTGGAACTGGCCCGATGCCGAGCCGGGGCGGGGGTCGGCGATCTTTCTGCACCAGTGGCGCAGACCGGGCGCGCCGACCGCAGGCTGCGTGGCGCTGTCCCGGCGCGATCTGCACTGGATCGCCGCGCGCATCAGTCCGGGGACGCGGCTGGTGGTGCGGGAGTCGGGCTGAAGCCCGACCTACGGGGCGGGATAGCTTCGTTCGCCGAAGATCGCGCTGCCGACGCGGATGTGGGTGGCACCCTGCGCCAAGGCGGCTTCGAAATCGCCGCTCATCCCCATCGACAGGCCGGTGAGGCCGTGGTCGGCGGCCATCCGGGCCAGCAGCGCGAAATGCGGGGTGGAGTCCTGATCCTCGGGCGGGATGCACATCAGGCCGAGGGGGGAGAGGTCCATCGCCCGGCAATCGCGCAGGAAGCCGGACAGGTCGGCGGGCAGGACGCCGGCCTTCTGCGGCTCCTCTCCCGTGTTCACCTGCACGAACAGTTGCGGCAGCGACCCGCGCGCCTGTTGCAGGCTGGCAAGCCTTGTCGCCAGCGAGGGGCGGTCAAGCGTGTGGATCGCGTCGAAAAGCTCGACCGCCAGCTTGGCCTTGTTGGTCTGCAACGGGCCGATCATGTGCAGCGCCACACCGGGGAACCTGTCCCGCCAGGCGGGCCATTTCCCGGCGGCTTCCTGCACATAATTCTCGCCAAAGACCCGGTGGCCTTCGGCAAGCACGGCTTCGACCCGGTCGGGCGGCTGGACCTTGGAGACGGCGATCAGCGTGACCGAGCCTTCCGCCCGCCCCGCCCGGTGTTCCGCCGCGCGGATGCGGCTGGTGATGTCGGTCAATGTCATGTTCGCCCCCGTTTCGGGCAACCTAACGCCAGGGCGCAAAAAGAAAAGAGCGGGCTTTCGCCCGCTCTTTCCCCCGTACTGGTCCGGATGGATCAGAACGAGAAGCTGATGCCGAGGTCGGCATAGGTTTCGTCGAAGAAACCTTGCTGGATGGTGCCAGCGATGGTCGCGCCACCGATGTCGTAGCTTGCGCCGAGACCGATCGCGTAGTCGTTGACATAGGCCGGATTGTCAGTGTCAACGCCCGAGAGGAAGGCGCCGAGGCCGAGGCCGCTTGCCAGCGTGTGGTTGCCGTAGAGCGTCAGGGTGGTGGTGTCAAAACCGGTGGTGTTTTCGCCGATGAACTGGAGACCAATGTTGGTCGCGTCGTTCATCGCGTATTCGCCGAGCAGGGCGTAGAGGTCGGTGTCAGCCACGCCATTGGCGTTCTGCACATAGCCGAAGCCGAGCTTGTAGGCACCAGCGGTGTAGTCCAGCGAGACGCCGGTTTCGTCTTCCAGCACGCTCGGGCCGGTCTGGTCAGCGTCGAGATGCGAGATGCGTGCCACGACGTCGCCGACGCTGTAGCTGACGAAGAGCCCGACGCGGTTCGTTTGGTTGGGAGCGAACGGACCGGAGGAGTACGAGCCATAGCCGAAGGGGTTGTACGAACCAAGGGTGGTGCCGATGAAGCCGAGTTCGGCATTGTACAGCGTGGCCAGCGAGTCGAATGCGGTGTTCGAGTTACCGATTTCGAAGCGGAAACCACCGGTTTCGGCGTAGAGCATGGCGGCGTTGACTTCAGCAGCGCCTTCGCCGGTGTCGACAACGTCACCCGTGCCGTCGCCGTTCATGTCGTACTGCAGACGGATCCGGCCACCGAACTTCACGCCCGAGTCAGTCTCGGTCGAAGCGTCGATGTTGAAGCGCAGGCGGTAGGACAGGTTGGTGTCGCTGGTGGTGCCATCATCGTTGTAGACGAGACCGAACCGGCCCGAGCCGCTGAGCGTGACGTCGGCTGCGGCCATGCCAGCAAAGCCGATCAGCGCGGTCGAGGCCAAAAGAACCTTTTTCATGTTTTCCCTCTTTCTTCAAGGTAAGCCCGCCGCAGGGGAATCCGCAGGGGAATGCAGTGTATTTCACCCTTGCCGCCCCGGATTGCAACGCTTGCAGACCCGTGGCGGGAAATCGGCAGGACATTGGTGCAGCAAAGTCACAGGTCGGGATTCCCCCTTTGCCGCGGCCCGTCGCGCGTGGGCCTCTTGGGAGTGAAAGGCCTTGGCAGGCCCCGGAGCCTAAGCTAGACAGCAGGCAAGAGGTTCCAGAGGTAGCCGGATGATCTTGCCCCAACTTGCACGCATGGCGCTGGCCACGGGTCTGCTTCTTTTGCTGCCGTCCTGCGGCGGGATCGCCAGCGGCGACAGCGGCCTGTTCGGACGCGGGAAGATGACCGCCGAACAGAAGGCCGAGCGGGACGAGGCCGCCGAAGCGCACCGCGATGGCAAGAGCGGCGTCGAGAGCAAGACCTCGATCCTGGACCTGTTCAAGAAGTCCGACGACCCGAACACCACGGTCGAGGTGAACAAGTACATCTGGCAGGCCTCGCTGGAAGTGCTGAACTTCCTGCCCATCGAATCGGTCGATCCGTTTACCGGGGTGATCGTGACGGGCTACGGGCGGCCCCCCGGCGGCGGCAAGGCGTATCGGGCGACGATCTATGTCCAGGACCCGGCGCTGGATGCGCGCAGCCTGAAGCTGGCGTTGCAGGGCCAGGGCGGCGGTTCGGTCGCGCCGGAAACCGTGCGGGCGGTCGAGGATGCGATCCTGACCCGCGCGCGGCAGTTGCGGGTGCGCGACGGCAAGCTTTAAGCGTCTGTCCGGGCCGGGAAGGCCGGGAGGGGGTGGACCTTTGCGTCGCGGCGGGTGTAACTCCGCCCGGAATTCCGCATGAGGCCCCTGATGTCGCGCTATGACCCTTCGGTGATCGAACCCCAATGGCAAGCTGCCTGGGAGGCGGCGGGGGCCTTCACGGCAACGCGCGACGCTGCGAGGCCCAAGTATTATGTGCTGGAGATGTTCCCCTATCCCTCGGGGCGCATCCACATGGGGCATGTGCGCAACTACACGATGGGCGACGTGGTGGCGCGGACCAAGGCGGCGCAGGGGTATTCGGTGCTGCACCCGATGGGCTGGGACGCCTTCGGGATGCCGGCCGAGAACGCGGCGATGGAGCGTGGGGGGCATCCGAAGGATTGGACCTACGGCAACATCGCCGACATGAAGGCGCAGATGAAGCCCCTGGGGCTGAGCATCGACTGGTCGCGCGAACTGGCGACCTGCGACCCGGAATATTACGGCCAGCAGCAGGCGATGTTCATCGACATGATGGAAGCGGGGCTGGTCTACCGGAAGGCCGCCGTGGTCAACTGGGACCCGGTCGACATGACGGTGCTGGCCAACGAGCAGGTGATCGACGGCAAGGGCTGGCGGTCGGGCGCTGCCGTGGAACGGCGCGAGCTGACGCAGTGGTTCTTCAGGATCTCGGACTATTCGGAAGAGCTGTTGTCGGCTTTGGATGGGCTGAAGGACTGGCCGGAGAAGGTGCGCCTGATGCAGGCGAACTGGATCGGCAAGTCGCGCGGACTGCAATTCGCGTTCGAGACGGTGGGGGCTCCGGAAGGCTTTGAAAAGCTGGAGGTCTATACGACCCGGCCCGACACGCTGAGGGGGGCATCCTTTGCGGCGATCAGCCCGGATCATCCGCTGGCGAAGGCGCTGGAGGGTGATCCGAAGGTCGCGGCGTTTCTGGCAGAGGCGCGCAAGGGCGGAACCACCGCCGAGGCGCTGGAAACCGCCGAGAAGATCGGCTTCGATACCGGCATCCGGGTGAAGCATCCGCTGGACCCGACATGGGAACTCCCGGTCTGGATCGCCAATTTCATCCTGATGGATTACGGCACCGGGGCGATCTTCGGTTGCCCGGCGCATGACCAGCGCGACTTTGATTTCGCGACGAAATACGGGTTGCCGATCAAGCCGGTGTTCCTTGGCGAGGGGATGGGCGACAGGCTGGACGAGGCCTTCGTGCCGATGAAGTCGGAAAAGGTCCGCTATGTGCGGGGCTTCGCCGGGTCCGAGATGCAGACCGGGGACGAGGGTGTGGCCACGGCCATCGCCCATGCCGAGGCGCAGGGCTACGGCCAGGGGGTGACGAAGTACCGCCTGCGCGACTGGGGGGTTTCGCGGCAACGCTATTGGGGCTGCCCGATCCCGGTGATCCACTGCGCGAGTTGCGGGGTGGTGGCCGAGAAGAAGGAAAACCTGCCCGTCGAGCTGCCCTATGACGTCAGCTTCGACATCCCCGGCAACCCGCTGGACCGGCACCCGACCTGGCGCGACTGCACCTGCCCGAAATGTGGCGCGAAGGCGCGGCGCGAGACGGATACGATGGACACGTTCGTCGATTCGTCGTGGTATTTCGCCCGCTTCACCGCGCCGCGGGCGACGACGCCGACGGTGCTGGCGGATGCCGAATACTGGATGAACGTCGACCAGTATATCGGCGGGGTGGAACACGCGATCCTGCACCTTTTGTATTCGCGCTTCTTCGCGCGGGCGATGCACAAGACCGGCCACCTGCCGGTGAAAGCCATCGAGCCGTTCAATGCGCTGTTCACCCAGGGCATGGTGACGCATGAGATCTACAAGACCACCGACGCACAGGGCCGCCCGGTCTATCACCTGCCGGAAGACGTGACGATCTTCAACGTGGCGGACCGCAGGATCGTCGTGCCGGGCAATGTTCCGCCGCCGCTGGACATGATCGACGACGTCGACGCCTGGATTCGCGCGCTGAGCGACGAGGGGCTGCTGGTCGAGGTCATCCCCTCGGCCAAGATGTCGAAATCGAAGAAGAACGTCGTCGATCCGATGAACATCATCGCCAGCTTCGGGGCCGATACCGCGCGCTGGTTCGTGATGTCGGATTCGCCGCCCGAACGGGATGTGGAATGGACCTCTTCGGGGGCCGAGGCGGCGCACAAGCACCTCTCCCGCGTCTGGGCGCTGTCGGCGCGGATCGGCGAGATGCCAGCGGATCACAAGGGCGAAGGCGACGACGACCTGCGCCGGGCGACGGCGAAGGCCGTGGACGAGGTCACGAAGGGCATCGAGGGCTTTGCCTTCAACAAGGCCATCGCGACGCTGTACGGCTTCACCAACACCATCGCGAAGGCCAATGGCTCGACCGGGGTGATGAAAGAGGCGATCCGCACGCTGGCGCAGCTGATGTCGCCGATGACGCCGCATATCGCCGAGGAGATCTGGAGCCTTCAGGGCGGCGCGGGCCTTTGCGCGCAGGCCGCCTGGCCCAAGGCCGACCCTGCGCTCTTGGTCGATGATACTGTCACCCTGCCGATCCAGATCAACGGCAAGCGGCGGGCGGAAATCAGCGTGCCGAAGGATATGCCCAGCACCGAGGTTGAAAAGCTGGCGCTGGCGGATGAGGATGTGGTCAAGTTCCTTGCCGGGCAGCCGGTGAAGAAGATCATCGTCGTGCCGGGCCGCATCATCAATGTTGTCGTCTGACCGTAGCCCCCCCACCCTATCCCTCCCCCATGCAGGGGGGAGGGAATCTGTTGCGACGGTGTCGCGCCGCACCCTCCTTCTTGCCCCCCTTGCCCTTGCCGCCTGCGGTTTCACCCCGGCCTATGGCCCCGGCGGCAGTGCGGGCAAGCTGACGGAAACCGTCTGGGTGCAGGACCCCACCGACAAGAATGCCTTCGACCTGGTGGAACGGCTGGAGGAACGCCTTGGTCGGCCCGAGGCCATCCGCTATGATCTGGCCTATACGATCACCACGGAAAGCGTGGGCGTGGGAATAACGCCGGACAACAAGATCACCCGCTACAATCTGAAAGGCGTGGTGGATTATGCGCTGACCGACCGGGCGAGCGGGGTGCAGGTCACGGGGGGGCGGGTGCAAAGCTTCACCGCCTATTCGGCCACCGGGTCCACGGTTGCGCAGCTTGCGGCCGAGGAGGACGCCGGCCTGCGGCTGATGCGGATTCTGGCCGACCAGATCGTCGCCCGGCTGATCGCGGCTTCGGCCAGCCTGCCATGATCCTGAAAGGGGTCGAGGCGGCGCGGTATTGCGCAAAGCCCGACCCTGCGCGGGCGGGGCTGCTGATCTTTGGCGCCGATGCGATGCGCGTGGCCCTGAAGCGGCAGGAGGCCATCGCGGCGCTGGTCGGGCCGGAGGGCGAGGCCGAAATGCGGCTGACCCGGATGTCGGGGGGCGACCTGCGCAAGGATGGCAGCCTGCTTCTGGACGCGATCAAGGCGGTGGGGTTCTTTCCCGGCCCTCGGGTCGCCTTTGTCGAGGAGGCGACGGATGGTCTGGCCGATACCATCGCCGTCGCGCTGAAGGAGTGGAAGCCGGGCGATGCGGGGATCGTGGTCACGGGCGGCAACCTGATGGGCAAATCGGCGCTGAAGGCTTTGTTCGAGAAGCATCCGAATGCGGTCTGCATCGGGCTGTACGACGATCCGCCCAGCCGGGAAGAGATCGAGGATGCGCTGAAGAAGGCGGGGCTGCGCGACATCGACCGCGAGGCGATGAATGATCTGAACACGCTGGCCCGCGCGCTGGACCCCGGCGATTTCCGGCAGACGCTGGAGAAGATCGCGCTCTACAAGCATGGCGACCCTTCGCCGCTGACGCCCGCCGATGTGGCGGCGATGGCGCCGGCCACCATCGAGGCCGAGGTCGATGACCTGATCGACGCGGTGGCCGATGCGCGCAGCGCGGCCATCGGCCCGCTGTTCCGGCGGCTGGAGGGGCAGGGCGTGCTGCCGGTGACGATCTGCATCGGGGCCTTGCGCCACTTCCGCATCCTGCATGCCGCCGCGACCGACCCGGCAGGTCCGGGGGTGGGCATCCAGCGCGCGCGGGTGAACTTCAAGCAGAAGGACGCGATGGGGCGGCAGGCCGGGCAATGGGGTGTGCGGGCGCTGGAGCAGGCGCTGTCGGTGCTGCTGGAAACCGACCTGACGCTGCGTTCGGCCAGCAAGGCGCCCGGCATGGCGCTGATGGAACGCGCGCTGATCCGCATCGCGATGACGCGGCGGTAGGAGAGACGGACATGACCGCATTCGAAGACCTGCATTCCCGCTGTGCCGCACTGGGCACCCGTTTGTTCACCGTGACGAAGCTGGACGAGGAAAGGGCGCTGTTCGCGCGGGTCTTCACCTCGCATCCGGTGGAATATCCGGTGTCGGGGACCAAGCCGATGGAGAAGGACGGCTGGTATGACACCACCATCGCGGGCAAGCGGACTTTCGTGGCGAACACGCCGCCGGAATTTGCGAAGTATTTCTTCGACCATGCGCTGATCGTGTCGCTGGGCCTGGGGTCTTGCATCAACGTGCCGGTGGTGGACGGGGGACGGGTGCTGGGAACGGTGAACATCCTGGCCGAAGCGGAACATTTCACGCCAGAAAGGCTGGCGGGCTATGAGGCGCTGGTGGCCAGGGCAAGCCGGGCGCTGGCGGCGGCGCTGCGCTGATGGCGAAGGAGCTGACCCCGGTCGAGGCGTTTCTGGCCCCGCTAGCCCGGCTGGCGCGGAAGTATCGCGAGATCGAGGGGCTGGTGTTCTGGGGCGGGGCCGCAGGCTGGGACGCAAGCCCCTCCGAGGCGCTGGAGGCCGAGGAGATCACCTTCTACGCCGAGGGCCTGCTGATCGACGGCTTCCAGATGGACTGGGCGCTGGTGGGCGAGGGCGAAGCGGCGGACCACCTGCGCCTGTGCTTCTGGCAGGAAGGGGAGCCGCCGCCGCCGGTTGCGGCTCCGTGGCACAGGCTGGACGGTGGGCGCTGGGCGCCCTAGACGCGGGAGAGGAGAAGCCCGGCCATCACCAGCACCGCCGAGGCGATGCGGGTGGGCGTGACTTCGCGGGCGGCAAGGCCGAAGGCGCCGGTGGCGTCGATCACGATGGCGGCGGTCATCTGGCCCAGGATCAGCGCGGCGACCAGAGTGACCACGCCCAGCTGCGACACGCCCCAGACCGAGCTGAGCACATACCAGGCCCCGAGGCAGCCGCCGACCAGCGTCCAGGCGGGCACCTGCGTCAGTTTCAGGAAGGCCCCGCCCTGACCCTGCACAAGCACGATGACAAGAAGCACCACGAAGCCCACCCCGAAAGACACGGCGGCTGCGGCGACCGGCCCGCCAAGTTCACGCGAGAGCGCGGCGTTGATCGGGGCTTGCAGCGCGACCGCCATTCCGCCCAGCACCACCGCTGCCATGATCCACCACATCGACGCCTCCCGCCCGGTTTTCCACATCTGACCATGGCAGGAGTCGGGCGGCAAGCCTTGCCTCGACCCATCGGTGCGTCCAGAGTGATCCCATTCCCTTCGGAGTGCCCGATGGCTTTCACCCTGCGCCAGTTGCAGTTCTTCGTTGCCGCCGCCGGGGCCGGGTCGGTCTCGGGTGCGGCGCGAGAGCTGTCGATCAGCCAGTCTTCGGTCACGGAAGCGATCCGGGGGCTGGAGGATGACCTGGGCGTCGTGCTGTTCGACCGGCAGGCGCGGGGCATCCTGCTCACCCACAAGGGCAGCGCTTTCCTGCGGCATGCCCGGCAGATCCTGGCGGATGTCTCGACCGCCCGGTCGGCTTTCGCCGAGGAGGCGGAAACCGCGACCGGACGGCTGTCGCTGGGGGTGACCAGCCTGGTCGCGGGCTATGTGCTGTCGGACATTCTGGCCCGCTACCGCCGGGCCTATCCGCGGATCGAGCTGAACGTGATCGAGGACAACGGCGATTACCTCCAGCACCTCTTGATCGGGGGCGAGCTGGACGTGGCGGTCCTTCTCACCTCGTCGGTGAAGGACAGGCTGGCGCTGAACGTGGAAACGCTGGTCGTGTCGCCCTACCGGCTGTGGTTGCCGCTGGGGCATCCTCTGGCGCAGCAGGAGCTGATCACGCTGGAGGAGCTTGCGGGCCAGCCGCTGATTCAGCTGATGGTGGACGAGATCGAGGAATCCACCCGTCGCCTGACTGCCGCGCTGCCGGTCAAGCCGCAGATCGCCTTCCGCACCCGCAGCGTCGAGGCGGTGCGCAGTCTGGTCGCCACCGGCGCGGGCCTCGCCATCCTGCCCAGCCTCGTCTACCGGCCCTGGTCGCTGGAAGGCGACCGGATCGAGATTCGCGATGTCTCGGGCGACCTGCCCTCGGTGCAGGTCGGCCTCGCCTGGCGCAAGGGCGCGCCCCTGACCACACCGGCCAGCAATTTCATCCGCTCGGCGCAAAGCACGACAGCGGTGCGGCCCAGCTAGAGAGCGCCCACCGGCAAAAGGGTCGCTCCGGCGATGCGGGCCAGATGCTCCATCCGGCGCTGGAATTCCGGCTGGAAACCATGCGCCCGCGAGAAGGTCCAGGCGTTGCGGCTGCAGCGGGTGATCGCCGCCGGGTCGCGCGCCACCTCGGCAATGCGATCGGCGAGCATCCGGGCATTGCCAAGCGGAGCGCCCCACCCGGCCTGCGCCTCGGCGTTCAGGCGCTGCCACATGCGGTTGTCGTAGCTGGCCACGGCAACGCCGCAGCCCATCGCTTCAAGATAGGTGCAGGACGGGTCGGACTGGCGGTGACACCCCAGGAAGATGTCCGCGTTCTGGCGGGTGAAGGGGACAAGCTCGGTCTCGAAATCCACCACGCCGCGCAAGCGCACCCGCTGCG
>JAGPEG010000198.1 GCA_018057165.1 Tabrizicola sp. | reverse complement strand
GCCGCGCCGTTCCCAGCCGGGGGTGCAACTGCCCGGCAACGGCCCATGAGGCCAGAAGCCCGCAGCCGGCCGCAACGAAAATCCCCGGCAGCGGGGCCACCCGCAGCACCAGCCAGGCCGCCCCCGGCGTCAGGATCGAGGACACGTCGCGGAAGCTGGAATAGACCGCCGACATTTCGGTCCGTTCCGAGGGCTTGACCGACATCAGGAACGGCAATCCGCCCACCACATCCAGCGTCACCAGGAAGATCGAGGCGGCCATCGTCAGCGCGACCGTCGCCCATGGCAGCACCGACATGAGCCCGGCCGAAAGGAACAGCACCCCGCAAGCTCCGAAAGCAAAGCGGACCGACCGGCGCACCGACAACCGCCGGGCCAGCCGGTTCAGCGCGGGCGCGGCGAACAGCAGCGCGTTGGTGATCGACAGCGCGATGCCCCCCACCTTGTCGCCAAGGCCCGCCTCGATGCAGAAGATCGGCAGATAGACGACATAGACCCACCAGCCGCAGCTCCGCATCACCGCGAACATCCAGCCCGCGATCAGCCGGGGCTGACGGAAGAACCGGCCAAGGTAGCCCAGCGGGTTCACCGCCGGGCGCTTGGCGCGCTGGATCTGCTTGCCATTGCCCAGACGCAGCACCCAGAAGCTCGTCAGCAACAAAAGCGCGAAGCCAGCCGAAACGATGAACGGCAGCGCATGCCACTGATGATACAGCCAGACCCCCGCCAGCGGCCCGATCGCCCAGGGCGCGGCGGCATAGACCATCTGCGTCGACTGGCTCCGCCCCAGGTTCGCCCGGTCGACATAATCCAGCACATAGGCATTCAGGCAGACGAAGATCGTCACCGTCGCCATCGCATTGCAGATCAGTGCCAGCGGCACCGACCAGACCGTCCCGATGGCCCCCAGCATGTTGCCGACCAGATAAAGGCAACCGCCCCCGGTATAGGCCCAGCGACGCGGGATCTTCCGGGTCGCCCAGGGCACCATCAAGCCCCAGACCAGCGCCACGATGCCCGACAGGAAGAACGCGACCGAGGTCGCCTGCGCATCGCCCAGAGCATCATAGACCACCAGTGGCATGGTCGAGATCAGCATGCCCCGGATCGACGCATCAAGCCCGGAGAGAAGCGCGAAATGCTCGATCCGGGGGGTGGGGCTGTGGCGCAGCGCCAGAGGAATGTAACGGTAGGCCATGGGTCACTTGGACCGTTGCCTCCGGGTTCCGTCTGTCACAGGGGCGACATCATCCGTCGTTTCGGGAAGGCCGCGCGATCAGGTCGACCAACCGCGCCCGCGCTTCGGGCAGGGGGCGGTCGTGCAGCACCGGACGCAACTCGCGGTCCAGGAAGAAGCCGGTCAGGCGCAGGCCCATCAGCACCGCCTCCGGCGCCAGCGGTGCAACCCCGTCCAGCCCCTCTGGCAGCGGGATCAGGCGGTCGGCCCAGGTCCCCGCCGCCTGCGCCGTCACCGCGCGGCCCGATTTCGGGCTGACATAGGCCAGCCCCGCCGTCGCCCCGGTGACGGCGCAAGTGCCAAGATCCAGCCCGAAGCCGATCTCCTCCAACAGGCACAGCTCCCAGCGCAGATAGGCCGCCGTCCAGCCCGCCTGCCCCAGCGCGTCCATCAAGCCCAGCGTCCGCTGCCACAGCGCCGGGTGTGGTTCGCGTTCCGGCAGCGCCTCATGCAGCAGCGCGCAGGCCGACATCAACCCCGCCAGCGCCAGCCGGTCCGCCAGAAGATGCGCGCGGGATTTCAGCGGTTCCACGGTGAAGCTGCCGATATGACCATCCAGCCGCGCCCGCCAGTCCAGCGCAAGGCCGGTGCCCGGCTGCAAGCTCGCCGCCATCCTGCGCGAGGCTCCCCCGCGCACCACGCCCATATGCCGCCCATGCGCCGCCGTCAGCACCTCGATGATCGCCGAGGTCTCGCCATGCGGCCGCATGGCCAGAAGGATGCCTTCGTCACGCCAGTCCATGCCGGGACTATCGGGGCGCCGGGGGTCAGGCGCAACCCCGCCCCGGACTTGAGCCGGGGCCTCCGGGTGTGACGAGAGGTCCCGGATCGGGTCCGGGACGCCTCAATCCCGCAAACCCTCTTCCTCCAGCAGCGTCCGCCCCTGACGGTCCTCCAGCTCGATCACCCAGAGGTCCGGGTCGCGCGCCCTCGTCCGGGCCAGCAGCGCATCCACCTCGCGCTCCTCCCCCTCGGCGAGCAGGAACCAGGCCCGCGCGCCTGTCATCAGATCCGACCGCCGCTCCCAGGCACGGGCCGAGCCGTCCAGCAGCGCGACCTTCACCACCACCGCCCCCGCCGTCGCATCGCCCTTCGCGGTGACATAGGCCGGGATATCCGCCAGCCGCAGCCGCGTGAGGTAGGCCGAGACCCAGACCCCGCTCGCCAGCCGCACGCTCATGTGAATTGCTCTTTACCCAAATACTCCCGCCGGAGGCTCCCCCGCCACCAGCCGCGCCGCCCGCTCAGGACAGGGCCAGATTCCTTCGCGGGAATTTGCCCGAACTCTTCAAGGAATTCGGCCCGCTCACGCATCGCCGTCCTTGAAATCCAGCCCCATCTCGGAATAGCGCTCGGCCTCTTCCAGCCAGTTCGGGCGCACCTTGACCTGCAGGAACAGATGCACCGTCCGCCCCAGGAACTCGGCGATCTCGGCCCGCGCCGCCTGGCCGATGGCCTTGATCGTCTCGCCCCGGTTGCCCAGCACGATCCCCTTGTGCCCGTCCCGCGCGACATAGACGATCTGGTCGATCCGGGTGGTGCCGTCGGGCTTGTCCTCCCATTTCTCGGTCTCGACCGTCAGCTGGTAGGGCAGCTCCTCGTGCAGCCGCAGCGTCAGCTTCTCGCGCGTCATCTCGGCCGCGATCATCCGCATCGGCAGGTCGGCGATCTGGTCTTCCGGGTAGAACCACGGGCCTTCCGGCACCTCGCCCGCCAGCCAGTCGCGCAGGGCTTCCACGCCATAGCCGCGTTCCGCGCTGATCATGAAGGTCTTCGCAAACGGGAAGGCCTGGTTCGCCGCCTCGGCCAGAGCCAGCAGCGTCTCCGCCTTCACCCGGTCGATCTTGTTGATCGCCAGCGCCACCGGCTTGCCCTTCGGCATCTCGTCACGCAAACGGTCGATGATCGCCTGCGCGCCTTCGGTCAACCCGCGATGCGCCTCGATCAGCAGCACGATGACATCGGCATCCGAGGCCCCGCCCCAGGCCGCCTTGACCATGCTGCGGTCCAGCCGCCGCCGGGGCCGGAAGATGCCGGGCGTGTCGACGAAGACGATCTGCGCCGCCCCCGCCATCGCGATCCCCCGGATCCGCGCCCGCGTCGTCTGCACCTTGTGCGTGACGATGGAAACCTTCGCCCCCACCATCCGGTTCAGCAGCGTCGATTTTCCGGCATTCGGTTCACCGATCAGGGCAACGAAGCCCGCGCGTGTGTCAGTCATTCCCTGCCTCCATCCGTTCCAGCAGCATCCGTGCCGCCGTCTGTTCCGCCAGCCGTTTCGGGCGGGCTGTCGCTTCGGCCGCTGCACCGTTCTCCAGCGTCACCCGGATGGTGAAGACCAGCGCATGATCGGCGCCCGAGCGTCCCGCCTCCGCATAGACCGGCGGCGGCATCCCCCGCGCCTGCGCCCATTCCTGCAACAGCGACTTCGGGTCGCGCGCGTCCGTCTCCACCGCCGCGATCCGCGTGCCCCAAAGCCGCAGGATCAGCGCCTGCGCCGCCGCAAAGCCCGCGTCCTGGTAGACGGCGGCGATCACCGCCTCCATCGCATCGCCCAAGAGCGCCTCCTTGCGGCGGCCCCCGGTCAGCATCTCGCCCCGGCCCAGCTTCAGCACCTCGCCCAGGCCCACCTCGCGCGCCACATCGGCGCAGGTTTCCTTGCGCACCAGCGCGTTGAAGCGCGGGGCAAGCTGGCCCTCCGGCGCATCCGGGTCGGCGGCCAGCAGCGCCTCGGCCATCACGAGGCCCAGCACCCGGTCGCCCAGGAACTCCAGCCGCTGATTGTCGGGCCGGGTGGCCGAACCGATCGAGGAATGCGTCACCGCGCGCAACAGCAGGTCGGGCTTGCGGAACCTGTGCCCCAGCCGGCCCTGAAAGGCCGCGAGGTCGGCTGAAAGCCTCACTCGATGGCCTTGAAGAAACGGTCCGCGCGCCAGGTCCAGAAGTAGAACAGGCTGCGCCCCGCCGAGGAGAAGATGATCCGGTCCGCCCGGCCGATCAGGTATTCCGCCGGAAGATAGCCCACGCCGCCCACCGATTGCGGGAACCGGCTGTCGGTGGAGTTGTCGCGGTTGTCGCCCATCACGAAGTAATGGCCCTCCGGCACGGTGAAGACATCGGTGTTGTCGGCCCCGCCCGCCTTGTCGATGTTCAGCACATGGTGCTGGCGGCCTTCGGGCAGGGTTTCGATGAAGCGGCTCCGCGTGCAGATGCCGCCCTCGCCCACCGCGCCGTTTTCGCAGCGCGGGCGGTTGCGCATCGGGCCCTGCGGCTCCATCACTTCCTCGAACGTGCCATCCGGCACCTGCGGCGCCTCGACCCCGTTGATGTAGAGGACCCCATCCTTCATCTGGATCTTGTCACCCGGCAGGCCGATCAGCCGCTTGATGTAATCCGTCCCCGCCGTCGGATGCCGGAAGACCACCACATCGCCCCGCTCGGGTTCCGACCCCAGCACCCGGCCGGAAACCGGACACAGGCTGATCGTCGTGAACGGGATCTCGCAGGAATAGCGCGAATAGCCGTAGGCCATCTTGTTGACGAACAGGAAGTCGCCGATCAAGAGCGTGTCCTTCATCGACTCGGACGGAATCCAGAACGGCTGGAAGAAGATCGACCGGAAACCGATGGCGATGACCAGGGCCCAGAAGACGGTCTTGATGGTCTCGACGAAGCCGCCGTCCGTAGTGC
>JAGPEG010000197.1 GCA_018057165.1 Tabrizicola sp. | reverse complement strand
CTTCGTGCCAACCCGAACCGGGCGGCGTCCGGTGCGGTGATCGAAGCCAAGCTGGACGTGGGCCGTGGCCCGGTCGCGACCGTGCTGGTCCAGAACGGCACCCTGCGCAAGGGCGACATCTTCGTCGTCGGCGAGCAGTGGGGCAAGGTCCGCGCACTGATCAACGACAAGGGCGAGACCATCCCCGAAGCCGGACCCTCGGTCCCGGTCGAAGTGCTTGGCCTGTCGGGCACGCCGTCGGCGGGCGACACGCTGAACGTCGTCGAGACCGAAGCCCAGGCGCGCGAGATCGCGGACTACCGGATCAAGACCGCCAAGGACAAGCGGGCGGCGGCGGGCGCTGCGACCACGCTGGAACAGCTGATGGCCAAGGCCAAGGCCGACCAGTCGGTTGCCGAGCTGCCGATCCTGATCAAGGCCGACGTGCAGGGCTCTGCCGAGGCCATCGTTCAGGCGATGGAAAAGATCGGCAACGAGGAAGTCCGTGTCCGGGTGCTGCATTCCGGCGTGGGGGCGATCACCGATACCGACGTTGCCTTGGCCGAGGCGTCGAAGGCGCCGATCATCGGCTTCAACGTCCGCGCCAACGCGACGGCACGGGCGTCGGCGACCCAGAAGGGGGTCGAGATCCGCTACTACTCGATCATCTACGATCTGGTCGACGACATCAAAGCCGCCGCGTCGGGGCTTCTCAAGGCCGAGGTGCGCGAGCATTTCATCGGCTATGCGAAGATCCTGGAGGTCTTCAAGGTGTCGAACGTCGGCAAGGTGGCGGGGTGCCTCGTCACCGAGGGCGTGGCGCGCCGGTCGGCAGGGGTTCGCCTGCTGCGCGACAACGTGGTGATCCACGAGGGCACGCTGAAGACGCTGAAACGCTTCAAGGACGAGGTGAAGGAAGTCATCTCGGGCCAGGAATGCGGCATGGCCTTCGAGAATTACGAGGACATCCGTGCGAACGATGTCATCGAGATCTTCGAGCGCGAGGAGGTCCAGCGGACGCTGGACTGACATCCGCTGTCCACGGAGGACAGATTTTCGCAGCCAGTCTTTTCAAAGGGTTGGCTGCGGAGGTTCAGGAAATCTTAAGAATTGCGCCGGGCCATTGGCCCGGCGTTTTCGTTCCGGCCTGCGCGCCGCTCGCCTTCGTCTTCTCCTCGCCCGTGCGCGACGCCCGCGAGGAGGAGGTCAGAGCCAGTCACGCAGGATCGGGATCAGCGGCAGGTCGGCGGGCGGCATCGGGTAGTCGCGCAGCCGGTTCGGCGCGACCCAGGCCAGGGTCTGCCCCTCGGTCGCGCGGGGGGTGCCTTGCCAGCGGCGGCAGGCGTACAGCGGCATGAGAAGGTGGAAATCGTCGTAGGTATGGCTGGCGAAGGTCAGCGGTGCAAGGCAGGAGGCCCAGGTGTCGATGTCCAGCTCTTCCTTCAACTCGCGGATCAGCGCGGTCTCGGGAGTCTCATGGGGCTCGACCTTGCCGCCGGGGAATTCCCAGAGGCCCGCCAAGGACTTGCCCTCCGGCCGCCGGGCCAGAAGGACGCGGCCGTCGGGATCGATCAGGGCGACGGCGGAGACGAGGAGGATCTTCATGCGTGGTCCTTGCCGGAACCGCCGGGGGGCCAGCCCCCCGGACCCCCCGGGATATTTTCACCAGTATGAAATCAGGAGCGGTAGTCGGCGTTGATCTCGATGTAGCGGGAGGTCAGGTCGCAGGTCCAGACGCTGCGCTTGCCCTTGCCGAGCCCGAGGTCGACAGCGAAGACAAGCTCCTGCCCCTGCATGTAGGCCGCGGCGTCGTCTTCCTTGTACTCCGGGTTCCGCCAGCCGTTCTGCGCGACCAGGATGTCGCCGAAGCGGATCGTCAGCTTGTCGCGGTCGGCCTCGGCGCCCGACTTGCCGATGGCGGCGACGATGCGGCCCCAGTTCGGATCCTGGCCGGCGATGGCGGTTTTCACCAGCGGCGAATTGGCGATGGCGAAGGCGACCTTGGCCGCGTCCTCGTCGGAAGCCGCGCCGCTGACGCGCATCTCGACCAGCTTCGTCGCGCCCTCGCCATCGCGGACCACTTGCAACGCCAGGTCGCGCATGACGCCCTGAAGCGCGGTTTCGAAGGCCTTCAGCGCCGGGCCTTTCAGTTCCGCAGCCGTCGACTGGCCGGTCGCGGCGATGAGGAGCGTGTCGGACGTCGAGGTGTCGCTGTCCACGGTGATCGAGTTGAACGTCGCATCCACGTTGCGCGACACCATCTTCTGCAACTGGTTTGCGCCGATCTTCGCATCGGTGAAGATATAGACCAGCATCGTCGCCATGTCGGGCGCGATCATCCCCGAGCCCTTGGCGATGCCGGAGATGTGGATCACCCCGCCTTCGCCCTGCAGGGTGGCGGCGGCGCCTTTCGGGAAAGTGTCGGTGGTCATGATCGCCTGGGCGGCCATTTCCACCGCATCTTCGGTCAGCGCGGCGACAAGATCGGGGACCTTGGCGGTGATGCGGTCGAAGGGCAGGGGTTCGCCGATCACGCCGGTGGAGGAGGAGAAGACGCGCGTGGCAGGCACCCCGAGCGCGTCCGCAACCGCGCCGGTGACGGCGGCAACGGCCTCATCGCCCAGCTTGCCGGTGAAGGCGTTGGAATTGCCGGAGTTGACGATGATCGCCGCCCCCGCGCCTTCGGGCACTTTCAGCGCCAGTTTCGCCTGGCAGTCGCGCACGCAAGCAGACCGGGTGGAGGATCGGGTGAAGACCCCGGCCAGCGTGGTGCCGGGGGCGAGGCGGACCAGCATCACATCCTTGCGGTTCTGGTAGCGGACCCCGGCCTCCACCGCCGCAAACTCGGCCCCCTTGACCGCGGGCAGCACGGGGAAGCTGGCCGGGGCCAGCGGCGAGACCGGCTTCAACGCCTTCTTCGCCGCCGCCACCACATCTTCCACCGCCCCGGACACGGCTTCGGACACCGCCTCGGCCACCGGACCGGCGGCGGCGGTCAGGTTGTCCTTCAGCTTGCGGACCTTCTTCTTCAGCGCCTTCGCCTCGGCTTTCCAGTCGGTCTTCGCCATGGTGCTTCCCCTTTGCCGGTGAACGTCAGTCGATCAGGGCCGAGTTCTTCAGGAGCGTGGGATCGAGCGCCTCGCCTTCGCGGGTGACGGTCGCGCCCGTGGTCAGTTCCGCGATCTTCGCGGTGATCGCGGCGTTTTCGACCTGGGACGCCAGTTCGTCGCGCAGCTGGTCGAGCGTGGGCTTTTCGGCGATGCGGGTTTCCTTCACCAGGATCAGGTGGAAGCCGAAATCGGTCTGCACCGGGCCGGTCACTTCGCCGACCTTGGCACCGACCACGGCCTCCTCGAACGGCTTGACCATCATGCCCAAGCCGAACCAGCCCAGATCGCCGCCATTGGCACCCGAGCCGGTGTCAGTGGATTTCGTCTTGGCGAGTTCGGCAAAATCGGCCCCGCCGACGAGTTCGGCTTTCAGTGCGTCGGCCTCTTCCTGCGTGGCGACCAGGATATGCGCGGCATTGTATTCGGTCTGCGGCTTCGCATCCTTGAAGCGGTCGTCATAGGCCTTTTGCAGCGCCGCGTCGGTCACGGCTTCCTTGACGATGCCGTCGATGGCGAGGCCCGAGATGTAGCCGCGCTTTTCGTTGTCCAGCGTGGCGGTGGCGCGGGGGCCGAGATCCTTGACCGATTGCGCCAGAACTTCCTGCTGGATCAGCTGGTCATAGATGCCCTTGAACAGCACGTCGTCGGGCAGCGACTGGTATTCCGGCGGCAGGGATTCCTTCAGCGCGATCATCTGGCCAAGCGTGATCTTGGTGCCGTTGACCGTGGCCATGACGGTGTCGGCGGTTTCGCCCTCGGCCAGAGCCGGGCCCGAGAGCACGGCGGCCAGCGCGAAGGCCGACCAGAAGCCTGAACGCTTCATCATTTTCACTTACTCCTGATCGGGGCGATCCGCCTGCCCACGTTGACTATCCCGGCCTTCCCCCTTACATCGCGACAGTCGCGTGGAACGGGGCCGTCCGGTCATACTTGGCCCTTCTATGGAAGGTGGCGGGGCCGGGCAAGTCCAAGGGCCACACGATGCTGTCAGAAGCCTCGGAGAAAACATGCTGGGAATGGGATCGCTTGCGCGGAAGGTGTTCGGCACCCCGAACGACCGCAAGGTAAAGTCCGTCCGTCCGATCGTGGCGCAGATCAACGCGCTGGAGCCAGACTTCCAGGCGCTGACCGATGACGGGATCATCGCCAAGACGCGGGAGTTCCAGAAGCGGGTGCAGGAGGGCGGGGAAAGCCTGGATGCGATCCTGCCCGAGGCGTTTGCCAACTGCCGCGAAGGCGCACGGCGGGCACTGGGGCTGCGGGCCTTCGACGTGCAGCTGAAGGGCGCGATGTTCCTGCACCAGGGCAACATCTCCGAGATGAAGACGGGCGAGGGCAAGACCCTGGTCGCCTCGTTCGCCGCCTATCTGAATGCGCTGACCGGCAAGGGCGTGCATGTCGTCACGGTGAACGACTACCTGGCCAAGCGCGACTCGGAATGGATGGGCAAGGTCTATGCCCAGCTGGGGATGACGACGGGGGTGGTCTATTCGCACCAGCCCGACGCCGAGAAGATGGCCGCCTACCGCGCCGACATCACCTATGCGACGAACAACGAGCTGGGCTTCGATTACCTGCGTGACAACATGAAGGGCTCCCTGGAGGACATGGCGCAGCGCGGGCACAACTATGCCATCGTCGATGAGGTGGACAGTATCCTGATCGACGAGGCGCGGACGCCCCTGATCATCTCGGGACCAAGCCAGGACCGCAGCCCGCTGTATACGGCGGTGGATGCGGTCATTCCGCAGCTGACGCCAGAGCATTATGCGGTGGATGAAAAGACCCGCGGCGTCACCCTGACCGAAGAGGGCAACGACGCCATCGAAGCGCTGTTGCATCAGGCG
>JAGPEG010000049.1 GCA_018057165.1 Tabrizicola sp. | reverse complement strand
CTGTCCGCGCCCTGAACCAGTAGGAACTGGCAATGCCCGCCGGACACCAGCAACATCAGGTAGGGAAAGCCAATTCCGTCGGTCAGCCGGGGCGTCAGCGCATGACCGGCAAGGTGGTTCACCGGCACCAGCGGCAGGCCCTTCGCCGCCGCCAGCCCCCGCGCCAGCATCACGCCAGAGAGCACCCCCCCGATCAGCCCCGGCCCCGCCGTCACCGCGATCGCGTCGATCTGGTCCAGCGAGATTCCGGCCCCGGCCAGCGCCTCTTCCACCACCCCGTCCAGCCGTTCCGCATGGGCGCGCGCCGCGATCTCGGGTACCACGCCGCCAAACGCCTCGTGCAACGAAGTCTGGCCCAGCACCTGCGACGACAGGATCTCCGGCCCGGCTGCACCAGCGCGCACCACCGCCGCCGCCGTATCGTCGCAGCTCGATTCGATGCCAAGAAGTGTCAGGGTCCGGTCCATGGCCGCCGTTGCGTGAAGGGTCTCCGGCAGGTAACACCATGGCCATGGCGAGACAATCAGAACCGCTGGCAGCACCGCAGGTCCCGGTCCTCGTGACTCGCCCTCAGGCCGAGGGTGAGGCCTTCGCCACAGCCCTTGCCGCCCGCTTCGGGGCAAGGGTACGGCCCGTCGTCGTCCCCCTGATTGCCCCCCGCTACCTGACCCCGCCGATTGCCGACCACAACTACGCTGCCGTCATGTTCACCTCGGCCCATGCGGTCGAGGGTGCCCGCCGGTTGGGCATTCGCTTGCCCTCCCTTGCCTGGTGCGTCGGGCGCAAGACCGCATCGGTCGCCACGGCGGCCGGATTCCAGGCCAGATCGGCTGACAGAGACGCGGATGCGCTGGCGAAAGCCGTGCTTGCCGACCCTCCAAATGGCAGAATTCTGTATCTACGCGGTGTAGATACGCATCACAATATCTTGGAAATGCTGAATGATTCTGGAATTAGTGTGGATGTTGCAATAGTATACGTTCAAGAGCCGCAACCCTTGACGGCTGAGGCCCTCGCGCTCCTCCACTCCCCCGGTCCGGTCCTTGTCCCGCTCTTTTCCCCACGCACCGCGACACTCTTCCGCGCGGGCCTGCCGCTTGACACCGCTGCCCAGCTCCACATCGCCGCGATGAGTCCCGCCGTCGCCAGGGCCGTCGGCGATCTCCCGCGCGCCGCCTTGATCATCGCCCGCCACCCGGACGCCCCTGCGATGCTTGATGCCGTCAAAAGCTTGCTTGCCGGGATGCCTGCGGCTTGAACCCTTGGGTGGCCAGTGCTTAGGTTGGGGCCAGAGACGGAAAGGGCCGCAGCATGACCAGACGCAAGGACCCTCAGCCGGAAAGCCTTTCGCCTGAGACCCCGGAGGCCGAAACCAGCGTGCCCGAGGCCCGCCTGGCGGAATCCGTCACGGTGGACCCTTTCGTGGTCGAGGTCGCCTCCGCGCCCCAGTCCGAAGCACCGCCCGAACCGCTGCCCGATCCCGTGCCGCCCCCTGCTCCCCGTCGCACCGGCATCCTCGGCCCGCTGCTTGGTGGGGCACTGGCGGCCATCGGCGGCTTTGCCCTGTCGCATTTCAACGTGCTGGGTTTCGCCCCGGACTCCGACGCCATTCCAGCCCTCAGCACTCAACTGGACGCGGCAACCCAGCAACAGGCCGCCGCGACAACGAAACTCGGCACCGATCTTGCCGCTCTGACCGACCGCGTCGCCGGTCTGGAATCCGCACCGGCCCCGGCAGCGCCGGACCTCTCCCGCCTCGACGCTATAGACCAGCGCCTTGCCGCCATCGAAGCAATGCCCGCGGACGGCAACGCCTCGACCGCCGCGCTGACCGCGAAGCTCGCCGATCTGGAACAGCGCCTCGCAACCCTGCCCGCCAGCAGCACCGATCCCGCCCTGGAACAGAAGCTGGAGGATGCCCTCGCCCGCCTGACCGAAGCCGAATCCGCCGCCGCCGCCCGCGCCAGCGAGGCCGAGGCCGCAACCCTGACTGCAGTCCGTGCGCAGGCGCTTGATGTCCTGTCAGGTGCTGTCGAAACCGGCCAGCCCTTCACCGCCGAGCTTCAGGCGCTGAACGATCCGGCCCTCACCGAAGCCCTTTCGCCCTTCGCCGAAACCGGCTCTCCCACCCTGGCCCAGCTGCAAACCGCCTTTCCTGACGCCGCCCGCACGGCCTTGCGCGCCGCCCGCGACCTCGGCACCAAGGACGGCTGGGGCGACCGCCTGGTCGATTTCCTCGCCGGGCAGACCGGCGCCCGCCCGCTGACCCCGCAGGAAGGCGACACGCCCGATGCCATCCTGTCGCGCGCCGAATTCGCGCTGTCGGAATCCCGCGTCGCCGATGCCCTGGCCGAGCTTGACGCGCTGGATCCGGCGGTGAAGCCCCTGCTTGACCCCTGGATCGCCCAGGCCAAAGCCCATCTTGCGGTCGCCGCCGCCCTGCAAGCCGCAGGAGGGAAATGATGCTCTGGTCGCTGACAAAGGTCATCCTCTTCGTCGTCGTCATCGCCGCGCTGGCCCTGGGGGCCGGGCTTCTGTCGGAAACGGGCGAGGTTCTGCGCCTGACCGTCGCTGGCTGGGAATTCACCCTCGGCCCGGTCCAGGCCGTTGTGCTGGGCGTGATCCTGTTTCTTGCCGTCTGGCTGGCGCTGAAGGTTCTCGGCCTTCTTGCCGCGACCTTCCGGTTCCTGAACGGGGATGAGACCGCGATTTCCCGCTATTTCGACCGCAACCGCGAGCGGAAGGGCTACCGCGCCCTGTCCGAAGGGATGATGGCGCTGGCTTCGGGTGAACCACGCCTGGCCCTGATCCGCGCGCAGAATGCCGAGCGTTTGCTCGGCAAGCCGGAACTGACCACGCTCCTCGTCGCCCAGGCTGCCGAGGCGACGGGCGACCACAAGCGCGCGACCGAGGCTTACAAGACGCTCCTCAAGGACGATGCCACCCGCTTCGTCGGCGTGCGCGGGCTGCTGCAGCAGAAACTGGCCGAGGGCGACCGCGAAGTCGCGCTGAAACTGGCAGAGAAGGCTTTCGAACTGCGGCCCAAACATGCGGAAACCCAGGATGTTCTTCTCAGGCTGCAATCCGATGCGGGCGACTGGTCCGGCGCGCGCACGACGCTGGGCGCAAAGCTGCGCGCCGGGACGCTGCCAAAGGATGTCTACCGCCGTCGCGACGCCGTTCTTGCCCTGCAACAGGCCCGCACGGTGATCGACGACGCCGCCAGCATCGAGGCGCGCGAGGCAGCGATCGAAGCGAACAAGCTTTCTCCCGATCTGATCCCCGCTGCCGCCATGGCCGCGCGGGGCTACATCGCAAAGGCCGACAGGAAGAACGCGACCCGTGTGCTGAAGAAGGCCTGGGAGGTCCTGCCCCACCCCGACCTCGCCGCCGCCTTTGCCGAGATCGAGCCGGACGAAAGCCCCCAGGACCGTCTGAAGCGCTTCCGCATTCTGACCAACGCCCGCCCCGACGCCGACGAATCGAAGATGCTGCTCGCCGAGCTTCTGGTCGCGACCGAGGATTTTCCCGCAGCCCGCCGCGCCCTGGACGACGTCGTCACCCGCGCGCCGACCCAGCGGGCGCTGGCGATCATGGCTGCCATCGCGCGGGGTGAGGGTGCCGAAGATTCCATCGTGCGCGATCTTGTCGCTCGCGCTATCGCTGCACCCCGTGGCCCGCAATGGGTCTGCGACAAGTGTCACGCGATCCACGATGGCTGGCAACCGGTCTGCGACAACTGCGGCAGCTTCGACACCCTGTCCTGGAAGACGCCTCCCGCGACCAGCTCCTCTGCCGCCCTGGCCGACCTTCTGCCACTGATGGACACCCGCCCCGAGCCAGCGCCCGAACCCCCGCCGCCCGAGGTGGACCCGCTCCCCCTGGACGAGATCGCCCGACGCGCAAATTAGGACTACACAGTCCGGATAGGCGGTGCTAATAGCCCGCGCAGAGAAGAATGCCGCTGTAGCTCAGCTGGTAGAGCACGTCATTCGTAATGATGGGGTCGGGGGTTCGAGTCCCTTCAGCGGCACCATTCTTCTCTGAACTCCCGAACATGCAAAAGCCGCCGGTCCCAACGGATACGGCGGCTTTGCTTTTTCAACCTCTGCCGACCTGCGGGACGCCTCCTCCCTCTCTGAGCGAGGGAGAGGGAAGGGCCTCCCGATCAGATCAGCGTTTCGGGCCTTTCGGCGGTACGAACCGCTTCGAGGTGTCCTTCGCGTCGGCCCTGGGCTTCGCCGGACGGTCCGATCCAGCGCGCTCGAAGGGCTTCTTGCCCCCTGGTCCGGCGCTCTTGAACCCGCCGGGCTTGGCCCCGTCGCGCTTCACGAACGGCCGCGCATCGTCGCCCTTGGAGGCGTAGGTCTTCTTCGGGCGATCACCATCCTCACGCGGACGGAACCCCTCGCCCTTCGGCGCATAGGGCTTGCGTGCCGGACGCTCGCCATCCTCACGCGGCTTGAACCCCTCGCTGCGCGGCTTGTAACCCTCGGATTTCCCGGCATAAGGCTTCCGCGCCGGACGGTCGCCTTCGGACCTTGGGGCATGTTCGCCACGCGGCTTGTAGCCTTCGGTCTTGGCGGCATAGGGCTTGCGCGCCGGGCGCTCGCCATCCTCACGCGGGGCAAAGCCTTCGCCACGCGGCTTGTAATTCTCGGGCTTGCCCTTGTAGCCGCCGCCGTCCGACGCATGGCTCTTGTAGCCCGCCGCACGGGCCGGGCGATCCGCCGACCCGCCATGGCTCTTGAACCCGGTCGAGCGCGGTGCCGTCTTCTGGTCGGGCGTCCAACGCGGCTTCTTCGGGGCCTCTTCGACCGCCTCGGAACGCGGCGCACGGTCCTCATAGGGCTTGCGCGCGGGCCGGTCGTCATACTTTGCCTTCGGCTTCGGCGCGGCCTCGGCGACAGCCTCGTCCTCCTCCACCACACGCGGCGGTTTCGGCGTATAGGCAGGCTTCTCTGCCCGCACGGGCCGTTCCGCACGCTCTGCCCGCTCCGGACGCGCCGGGCGTTCAAACCGGGGCTTGTCGAAGCGCGGCTTGTCGAGATCCGGCTCGCCCTCGATCCGCTCCATCGTCAGGCCCTTGTCCAGCTCGACCGTACCGCCGAACCGCGAGGCCAGGCCTTCGGAAATCTGCACGAAGGTCTCGTCCTCGCGCACCCGGATCGCGCCGATGCCGTCCTTGGCAATGGACCCTGCGTCGCAGATCTTCGGCAGCAGCCAGCGCGCCTCCGCCCGGCCCGACCGACCGACGCCAATGCGGAACCAGACCGAAGGCCCGAATTCCCCCCGTTCGCGCGGGGCAGACGGCGGCGGCACCGGCAGGTCGGTCGACAGCACCTCGGGCGCAGACCGCCCTTCGCGCCACAGCCGCACGAAAGCTGCCGCCAAGGCTTCGGCACCGAACTGCTCCAGCAGGTCCGAGGCGATGCCGACATCGTCGCCGATGGGCATGGACAAAGACGGATGCTCCAGAATCCGCAGATCATCCTTCGCCTGCACGTCATCCGCGCCGGGTGCTGCACCCCATTCCGCCACGACCTTCGCACCCGACAACAGCCGCTGCGCCTTCTTGTACTCTGCCGGCGTCACGATCAGCGCCGAAACGCCCTTCTTGCCCGCGCGTCCGGTCCGGCCCGAACGGTGCAGCAGGGTTTCCGAATTCGACGGCAGGTCGGCATGGATCACCAGCTCCAGCCCCGGCAGGTCGATGCCCCGCGCCGCCACGTCCGTCGCGATACAGACCCGCGCCCGCCCGTCCCGCAGCGCCTGCAGCGCATGGGTCCGTTCCTGCTGCGACAACTCACCCGACAGCGCCACGACCTGGAACCCCCGGTTGCCCATCCGCGCAAGCAGATGGTTCACGTTCACCCGCGTCTTGCAGAACACGATGGCCGTGCGCGCATCGTAAAAGCGCAGCACGTTGAAAATCGCATGTTCCCGGTCGCGGACCGCGACGCTCAGCGCCTGATATTCGATGTCGACATGCTGCTTCGCTTCGCCTTGCGCCTGGATGCGCAGCGCGTCCTTCTGGAACGTCCCCGCCAGCTTTTCGATTTCCTTCGGCACCGTGGCCGAGAACATCAGCGTCCGCCGCTCTTCCGGGGCCGCCGCCAGGATGAATTCCAGATCCTCGGCGAAGCCCAGGTCCAGCATCTCGTCCGCTTCGTCCAGCACCACGGCGCGCAGGCCCGACAGGTCCAGCGACCCGCGCTCGATATGGTCGCGCAACCGGCCCGGAGTGCCGACGACGATATGCGCGCCCCGCTCCAGCGCCCGACGTTCGGTGCGGTAGTCCATGCCGCCGACACAGGTGGCCAGCTTCGCCGAAGCGCCTGCGTACAGCCATTCCAGCTCGCGGGCGACCTGCAAGGCCAGCTCCCGCGTCGGCGCAATCGCCAGCGCGATAGGCTTGTCGGCGTACAAAAGCACGTCCTGCCCGCCCAGAATCTCGGCCGCAATCGCAAGCCCGAAGGCCACCGTCTTGCCCGACCCGGTCTGCGCCGAGACCAGCATGTCGCGCCCGGCAACGCCTTCGGCCAGCACGGCCTCTTGCACCGAAGTCAGCGTCTCATAGCCCTTAGCGGCCAAAGCCTGCGCCAGCGGCGAGGCCACGTTCAGAATCGTCATGAATGTCTTTCCAAAGGGGGGCGAAGCCATGCGCCCATCAAAGCCAAACGGCCCCTGTCCCCCTGGTGTGGGCCTCCTCGCCCACAGTCGCGGAATCTCGACCGTGGGGGGCCAGTATCGGAAACCGGCCCGACTGTATAGGCCTTACGCCACTACCAGGCGCGCCATCGCCTCGGCGTGCGGCCCTGACGGCAAGGCCAGCACGCCCTCGGCCATCGCGCCGGGCGTGTTGAAGCGCAGCGCCTTGCCCAGCCGGTCCGTCACCACCGCCCCCGCCCGTTCGGCGATCAGGCTGCCCGCCGCGATGTCCCATTCCCAGGCATCGCGCAGCGTCAGCATCCCGTCGAAGCGCCCCTCCGCCGCCAGGCACAGCCGATAGGCCAGCGATGCCCGGAAGCTCCGCGTGATCTCCGGCACCCCGCCCGGCCATTTCTCCGGCACCATGTTCGCCTTCGTCGTCAGGATGTTGGCGCCCTCCAGCCGGTCGCGCCCACTGGCCCGGATCATCTCACCATCCCGCATCGGGGCCGAAGTCTCGGACGCCGTGTATATACGGTCCATCGCCGGCAGATAGACGACCCCCGCCGTTACCTTCCCCCGCTGCACGACTGCCAGCGAATGCGCGAAAGTTTCTTCCCCCGCGATGAAGGCGCGCGTCCCGTCAATGGGGTCGACGATGAACACTGTATCTACAGCCAGCCGATCCGCGCTGTCGGGGGTCTCCTCCGACAGCCAGCCATAGTCGGGCCGCGCTGCCAGAAGCTTCGCCTTCAGCATGTCGTTCACCGCAAGGTCGGCTTCCGTCACCGGCCCATGCTCGCCGCCCTTGTCCCAGACCTGCGGGCTGTTCCGCCAATAGCGCAATGCGATTCGCCCCGCCTCCCGCGCGGCCTCGGTCAGAAGCGCCAGATCACGCGCCGGCAAGGGTCATCCCGTCGATCAGGATGGACGGAACGCGGGTCGACAGATGCGCCCGCGCGTCATTGGCCGGGACGATCCGCAGCAACATGTCCTTCAGGTTCCCGGCGATGGTGCATTCGTGGACGGGATAGGCCAGCTGACCGTTCTCCACCCAGAACCCCGAGGCCCCGCGCGAATAATCCCCCGTCGTCGGGTTGATCGTCGATCCGATCATCGAGGTGACCAGCAGCCCCGTCCCCATCTGCTTCAGCAGGTCCTCGCGGGTCACAACCCCCTGAGTCAGGTCGATGTTCGTCGTCGACGGCGACGGCGGCGCAGATGTTCCGCGCGACGCATTCCCTGTGGATGCCATCCCCAGCTTGCGCCCGCTCGCCAGGTCCAGCACCCAGCCGGTCAGCACCCCATCGTCAACAAAAGCCTGCCGCCGGGTCGCCAGCCCCTCACCATCGAAGGGCCGCGATGAGCCGATCCGCACCCGATGCGGGTCCTCGACCAGCGAAATCCCCTTCGGCAGCACCTGTTTGCCCAGCAAATCCCGTGCCCAGCTTGACCCCCGCGCAATCGAGGTCCCGTTGATCGCCGACAACAGGTGCCCGACCAGCGAGGCCGCCACCCTTTCGTCATAGACCACCGGATAGGTCCCGGTCTTCGGCTTCACCGATCCGACGCGCGCCAAAGTCCGCTCTGCCGCCAGCCGCCCGATCTCCAGCGCCGAGGGCATGTCGGCCGCGTATATACGCCCCTCGCCGGCATAATCCCGTTGCATCTCCGTGCCTTGGCCGGTGAACGCCACCGCCGACAGCGACGTGGAGGTCCGCCCGTAGCCCCCGGAAAACCCGTTGCTCGCGGCCATGTGCAGCGCCCGCTGGCCATAGGCCGCCGATGCCTCCACCTGGGTGATCCCGGCAGATTCCAGTGCTGCCGCCTCCACCGCCCGGGCCGAAGCTTCCAGCACCGCCGCCCCCGGCTCCCCCGCCGGATCGGCCAGATCCAGGGCCTCAAGGTCCCAGCCCGACGCGAGTTGCCCGGCCTCGGCCAGCCCTGCCGTCACATCCTCCGGCGCCTCGCGCGCCATCGCCACGGCCCTCTCGGCCAAAGCCTGAATCGTCGCGCTCGAGGTATCCGAGGCCGACACGCAAGCCTGCCGCCGCCCGACCAGCACCCGCAGCCCGATCTCCACCCCTTCCGACCGCTCCGCCTGTTCCAGCGCACCCTTGCGGATTTCGATGGACAGGGCCGTGCCGGAGACCGCCAGCGCGTCGGCCGTGTCAGCCCCCGCCTTGCGCGCGGCATCCAGCAGGGAATGGCTCAGATCGGAAAGGCTGGGGGTCATCGCTTGGTCCCTTTGATCACCGAGGTCAGGTAGTCCCCCCGGCTCTCAGGCGCAAGGCCGGGACGCGGGCAGCCCGTCACCGCATCCGCATCCCGTTGGTGTACAGCCCGCCATCCTTGAACTCGATCTCCGACACCAGCTCGTCCGGCCCCGCCCCCGGCTTCGCCACCATCGCCAGCCCCATGCGGAAGCCCATGGCATCGTCCTCGCTGAGAATCCCCAGCGCAATCAGGTTGTCGACCAGCTTGGTCACGCCCTTGATGTTGACCGTCACCTTGCCATCCGGCCGCGGCATGCCCTCGAACGTCGCCAGATCCGCGTTGTCGAAGGTCAGCCCGCCCGTCGCCGACACCTCGGCCCCCGCCGCCTTGGCCAGCACCTGCGTCAGATCCAGGCTGTGCAGCTCACCCGGAGGCTCCGCGCCCTCCATCTGCACTTCCGGGTCCATGATGTCCTTCGTCCAGAGCCCCGTGCCCTTCACGTCCAGGATGAGCGTCGCCGGATCGCGCGCCAGCATCCCCGCCGGGTCAAAGAGGCCCCAGACATCATCCGACACGGTGAAATCCACCACCTTGGTCAGGAAGGCGAAATCCTGCGGCGTGTCCGACTTCATGATCGGCATCGCCACGTTGAAGGCGCTTTCCGCAAAGGCCAGCTCGACCTGCGGGAAGGGAATCTCTGCCCCCGAAAGGGTGAACTTCGCCCCGTTCAGCGCGGTGCCATAGGTCATCCGCAGCTTGTCCATCGCCACCACGAAGCTGCCGCCCGTCGCATTGGCGACGATCTTCGTCGGGCCAGCGGCATCGGTGACATCAACGGTCATCGCCATCGCCCCGAAACTCAGGGCTGAATCCATCGTGAAGCCGCTGTTCAGCGCCGCCGCCATGTTCGCCATCATCTCGGCGTTCAGGAAGTTGCCCTTCGTCGTGCCATTCAGATCGGCGAAGCTGACCGAAACCGTCCCCGCTCCCTCGTCCTCACTGCCCGAGCCCGACAGGCTCAGCGCCGCCGACTTCGCCGCGAAGGAAGTGTCCAGCCCGATTGTCTCGCCGGTCTTGGTGACCAGATAGCTGCCGTCCAGCCCGGTCATCGCCAGATCGCCCTTGGTATCCAGCACCTTGCCACTCTGGTCCGTGACCTCGTCCAGCACCATCGTCACCTTCGGCGCGGTGAAGCTGTAGCTCGTCTCTGTCGCGCTGCCCCCCGCAATCAGGCTCGCGCCCGGCTGGTTGACCGTCAGCTTGACCGAGCCCGGCCCGTCATCCTGCGCCGGGAAGGCCATCTGCATCGGGTAGCTCTCGGGGCCGGTGACAGTCACCGTGCCATCACCATTGTCGGTGAAGGTCAGCTTGTCGAAGCTGATGCTGGCACTTCCCCCCAGCTGGTCCTTGTAGGTCACGGCCAGATCCGTCACCTCGACCACCTTGCCGCTGTCCAGGGTATTTCCGACCGTCATCTCCTGCCCGGCCGAGGTCATCATCGCCTGCCAGCTGGCCCAGACCTCTTGCGGGGTCACATCGGCCCAGGCCCCCGAGGCCAGGAACACAAGGCCGATCGCGGTAGATGAGGGTAGGGCGCGGGTCATGGCACTGCCTTTCTGGTTGAATTCGCCGCCGCAACCTTTCTATCTCGTCCCCGAAGCGTCAAGGGATTCCCCTGTCGCAGGTGGGGAAAGCCAGAGGGTGCCGTCATGATCAAGGTCCAGACTGCGGGCGATTGCTGCACGATCACCCTCGCCCGCCCCGACAAGGCCAACGCCCTGACCGAAGCGATGCTGGAAGCCCTCGCGCTCGCCGCCACCGATGCCACCACCAACGGGGCCAAGGTTCTGATCCTGACCGGCGAGGGCAAGGTCTTCTCCGCCGGGGCCGATCTTGACGGGATGAAACAGGGCCTCGGCCTTTCGCCCGCCTGGGAGGCCGCCTCGGGGGCCATCGCCGCCTTCCCCGGCCTGACCATCGCCGCGCTGAACGGCACGCTGGCGGGCGGGGCCATGGGCGTGGCGCTGGCCTGTGACCTGCGCATTGCCGTCCCGACCGCCAGTTTCTTCTACCCGGTCATGCGCCTTGGCTACCGCCCGCAACCTTCCGACCCCGCCCGCCTTGCCGCCCTGATCGGCCCCTCCCGCGCCAGGATGATCCTGCTGGCGGGCCAGAAGATCGGCGCCACGGACGCCCTTGCCTGGGGCCTGATCGACCGGATCTGCGACCCCGAGGCCCTGACCGACACGGCCATGTCGCTGGCCGAGCATGCACTTGCCGCCGATCCGGGGCATGGTGCCGCCCTGAAACGCATGACCAACGGGGAAACGCCATGACGAACAGCTACGACAAAGGCCGCCTGAACCTGCCCTTCGTCGGCATCGCGACCTTCGGCAAGAACCCCTACCAACCCGACTGGTCCGCCATCGACGCCGACTTCGCCGTGCTTGGCGCCCCCTTCGACTTCGGCACCCAGTTCCGCGCCGGGGCTCGCTTCGGGCCAAGGGGCATCCGCGAGGCCTCCACCCTCTTCTCCTTCGGCCATGCCGGGGCCTATGACCACGAAGACGATGTGACCTACCTGGAAGGCGTCCGCATCCTCGACATCGGTGATGCCGACATCGTCCACACCGACACCGAAACCTCCCACGCCAACATCGAAAAAGGCGTCCGCGCCATCCTTGCCTCGGGCGCGGTTCCCGTCGTCCTTGGTGGCGACCATTCCATCAACATCCCCTGCATCCGCGCCTTCGAAGGCCGTCCGATCCACATTGTCCAGATCGACGCGCACCTCGATTTCGTCGATGTGCGCCACGGTGTCCGCCACGGCCACGGCAACCCCATGCGCCGCGCCGCCGAACAGGACCACGTCAAGGGCATCACCGCGCTGGGCATCCGCAACGTCAGTTCCACCGCGAAAGACGGGTATGAGGCCGCGCGGAAGATGGGCGACGACATCCTCTCCGTCCGCCAGATTCGCAAACTGGGCATCGAGGCCACCCTCGCCCGCATCCCCAAGGGCATCGACTACTACCTGACCATCGACATCGACGGCTTCGATCCCTCCATCGCCCCCGGCACCGGCACCCCCTCCCACGGCGGGTTCCTGTATTACGAAGTGCTGGAGCTGATCGACGGCCTCACCAAACAGGGCAACATCATCGGCATCGACCTGGTCGAGGTCGCCCCCGACTACGACCATTCCGGCACCACCACGATCCTTGCCGCGCAGATCCTGCTCAACACCATCGGGCGCATCGCCCATAACCGAGGGTAATCCGTGGACCGGGTCCAGGACTGGATGCAACAGGCATCAGACACCGCGCTCGGCTGGCTCTCCTCGCCCGCCGCGCTGATGCAGTTCGGCCTCCTCATCACCGCGTATATACTGGCCAGCCTCCTCGCCCGCCGCTTGACCCCCGGAATCGAAAAGGCCCTGACGCCCAAGCCCGAGTCGACCCACACCCTCGCCCGCCTCCGCCGCTTCGCCCTTCTCTTCCTGCCCCTGCTCCTCCCTCTCCTCGCCTACGCGCTCACCGCCGTGGGCGAGGGCCTGACCCGCGCCACCTTCGGCAGTGGTGAAGTCATCGCCTTTGGCAAGCGCGTCTTCCTCTTCCTCGCCGCCTTCGAGCTGGTCCGCAAAGTCCTGCCCCCCGGCTTCCTCAAACTGATGGGCCGCTACGTTCTCCTCCCCGTCATGGCGCTGCACGCCCTGGGGATCTTCGACGACGCCACCACCCGCCTTGACGCCGCCCAGGTCAACCTCGGCAACATCCAGTTCACCGCCCTTGCCCTGATCCGCGGCCTGATCGCCGGGGCGCTATTGTTCTGGCTCGGCTCCTGGTCGAACCGCCAATCTTCTGGCTACCTCAAATCCCAACCCGACCTCCGCCCCGCAACCCGCGAACTGGCGATCAAGGCCTCCGAAGTCGCCATCTTCGGCGCCGCCTTCCTCCTCCTGATGTCGATCATGGGCATCGACCTCACCGCCGTCGCCGTCCTTGGCGGCGCGCTCGGCGTCGGTATCGGCCTCGGCCTCCAACAGATCGCCGCCAATTTCGTCTCCGGCATCATCCTCCTGTTGGAAGGCCAGACCACCGTCGGCGACTATGTCGAACTCGACGGCGGCGAGAAGGGCACCATCGTCAAGATGACCGCCCGCGCCTGCATATTGGAGACGTTCGACGGCAAGTGGATCGTCGTCCCGAACGAGCATTTCATCACCTCTCGCGTGGTGAACTACTCCGACCAGGGCAGCGCCAACCGCTATGAAGCCCTGTTTTCAGTGAGTTACGAGAGTGATATAAATATCGTGCCCGATCTGATCGAGCGCGCCGTATCGAAGCTCCCCTTCGTCCTGCAAGCGCCGGACGGCCCCGACTGCGAACTGCGCGGCTTCGGCGAAAGCAGTGTCGACTTCGCCGTCGAATACTGGGTTTCCGGGATCGACGACGGCAAGAACAAATACGGCTCCCCGGTCCTCTTCGCGATCTGGAATGCGCTGAAGGAAGCCGGGATCGGGATGCCCTATCCGCATCGCGTCGTCGAATTGCGGAACGCCCCCGATGCCTGAGCGGCCACAGGCCCTCGTCATCGGAGCCGGTCCCGCCGGTCTGATGGCGGCAGAAGAGCTTGCGAAGACCGGCACGCAAGTGCTTGTCTGCGAAGCCAAACCCACCACCGCCCGCAAGTTCCTGATGGCCGGGAAATCCGGCCTGAACGTCACCAAGGACGAGCCGTGGGACATCTTCGTCTCCCGCTATGACACCCCCCACCTGCGCCCGATCCTCAAGGACTTCGGCCCGCAAGAGGTGCAAGACTGGTGCCGCGCCCTCGGTCAGGACGTATATACAGGCTCCTCCGGCCGCGTCTTTCCCATCGCGATGAAGGCCTCCCCTCTCCTCCGCGCCTGGCTGTATCGCCTGACCTCGCAAGGTGTCGAACTCCGCACCCGCTGGCGCTGGACCGGCTTCGACGGTCAAGGCTTCCGCTTTGACACCCCCGCTGGCCCGCAGACCCTCACCCCCAGAGTCACCATCCTCGCCCTCGGCGGCGCCAGTTGGCAGCGCCTCGGCTCGGACGGGGCCTGGGTTCCCTGGCTGCGGGAAAAGGGCGTGCAGATCACCGACTGGAAACCCGCCAACATCGGCTTTCGCGTTGACTGGTCGCGCCACATGACCGCGTTCTTCGGCCAGCCCGTCAAGGGCGTGGCCCTGATCGCAGGCGAGCGACGGGAACGCGGGGAATTCGTGATTTCGGAGAAGGGCGTCGAAGGCGGGGGTATATACAGTATATACAAGTATCTACGCGACGGCGCTCCCCTCGCCCTCGATCTCCTCCCCGACCTCACCACCGGCGAGATCACCCGCCGTCTGGCGAAAATGAAGCCCGGCGAAACCACCGCCAACCGCCTGCGCAAGCTTGGCCTCGACAAGACCCAGATCGCCTTGGTGATGGAATTCGCCCGGACCGAGCCCTTCGCCCAACTGAAGCACCTGTATATACCGCTGCAAGGCCCGCGCCCACTGGACGAAGCCATCTCCGTTGCCGGAGGCATCGCCTGGGACGCCGTCAGCGAAGACCTCGAACTGAAAGCCCTGCCCAACACCTTCGTCGTCGGCGAAATGCTGGACTGGGAAGCCCCGACCGGCGGTTATCTCCTCACCGCCGCATGGGCCACCGGACGCTGGGCCGGACAGGCCGCGAGCCGCCGTTTGCAGGAAACCCCGCCCCGGACTTGATCCGGGGCCTCCCTTCACAGCCCGAGGCCCGGATCAAGTCCGGGGCGGGTGTCCCTGATGCAATGCCTCGAACCAGGGCAGCACCTGCTCCCGCAGGACTTCCACAGCCAGGTCCAGACATTCCGGTCGCTCCAGCACATCGACGAACGCCAGCGTCCCCGGATCGCCCTCTGCCCGTTCGAAGAACTCGGCCAGCGTCACATCCTCGCCGCCCGGCCAGTCCGGGTGATCCGGCACCTCGCCAGAAGGCGTGACGAACCGCAGCACGATCTGCACATCCCAGCCATAGCGATTGCGTTGCAGATGCACCGCCGACTTGCCCTGCACTGTCACCCGGCTCCAGGTCGTCCCGTTCAGCACATAGCCTTCCGGGGCCAGCACATCGTCCAGCGCCGCAACGATCCGTCCCCAAGCCTCCTCCCGCCGCGCTGGGAAAGCCGGGTCACTCCCCGCCAGATGCTTGCGCGCGGAAAGGTCCGGATCGTCCATTCAGGCCGAAAGCCCCCCCGCCAGGTCCGGCACATCCAGCGCCGAGAAGCCGTAATGCCGCAGCCAGCGCAGGTCGGCCTCGAAAAACGCCCGCAGATCCGGGATGCCGTATTTCAGCATCGCGATCCGGTCGATCCCCATGCCAAAGGCAAAGCCCTGCCATTGCGTCGGGTCCACCCCCGCAGCGGCAAGCACCTTCGGATGCACCATGCCGGAGCCGAGGATCTCCATCCACTTGTCACCCTCGCCAATCTTCAGCTGGCCGCCGACGTTGGAATAGCGGATGTCGACCTCGGCCGAAGGCTCGGTGAACGGGAAATGCGAAGCGCGGAACCGCAGCTCCACCTTGTCGACCTCGAAGAACGCCCGGCAGAATTCCTCCAGCGTCCATTTCAGGTTCGCCATCGAAATCGACCGATCAATCGCCAGCCCCTCGACCTGGTGGAACATTGGCGTATGGGTCTGATCCATGTCCATCCGGTAGACCCGGCCCGGAGCAATCACCCGGATCGGCGCCCCATGGTCCATCAGCGCCCGGATCTGCACCGGCGAGGTATGCGTCCGCAGCACATGCGGCGGGCGGTTGTCGCCTTCCGCGCGCGCCATGAAGAACGTGTCATGCTCCTGCCGCGCCGGATGTTCGGGCGGAATGTTCAGCGCGTCGAAGTTGTACCAGTCGCTCTCCACCTGCGGCCCCTCGGCCACCGAAAACCCCATATCGGCAAAGATCGCCGTCAGCTCTTCCATCACCTGCGACACCGGATGCACCGTCCCGCGCGGGCGGGGCCGTCCCGGCAGGGTCACGTCCAGCCATTCCGTCTTCAGCCGCTCATCCAGCGCCGCATCACCCAGCGCCACCTTCCGCGCCCGCAAGGCCGCGTCGATCTCGTCCTTCAGCGCATTCAGGCTGGCCCCCGCCGCCTTGCGGGCCTCGGGATCCATCTTCCCCAGCCCCGCCATCAGGCCCGAAATCTCGCCCTTCTTGCCCAGCGCCCCGACGCGGACCTCTTCCAGCCCGGCCTCATCCGCCGCACCGGCCACCGCCGCCAGATACCTGGCCTTCAGCGTGTCGATCCCGTCCATCGCTCGTCTCCTGAAATCAGGCCCCTCTGCTAGCGGCGAAGGGCCTGCGATGCAAGATCGCGGTCAGGTCGGCAGGGCCTCGGGGCTATAGAGTGCCGCTTCTGCCGCGCTTGGCGGGATCGGACGGATCACATCGACCAGCACACCATCCGGCCCCTCGACGATGAAATGCCGTTGCCCGAAGTCCTCGTCCCTCAGGCCCAGCGCGATCCGCGCCCCTTCGGATTGCAGCCGGGCATAATGCAGCTCGGGGTCCTCGACCTCGAAGTTCAACAGCATCCCGCCCGTCCGTCCGCGCCCCGCTTCCGGGATGGTCGCATGGTCCTTTGCCACCAGCCCAAGGTTCACCGACGGGTCGTCCAGCGACTGCAGATGCACATACCAATCCGCCTGATACAGCGCCTGGAACCGGAAATGCGTGATGTAGAACTCTGCCGCGCGCGCCACATCCGCAGATAGCAGCACCGGATAATAGCTTGTCGTTTTCATGGGATTTTCCTTTCTTCTGCACTTTGATACACTGTGCATGTAAATTAACATACAGGCTGTATGTATGCAAGATACCCCGCGCCGCTCGCAGAAGGATCGCAGCGAAACCATGCGCGCCGCGTTGCTGCGAGCGGGGCGCAAGCTTTTCATCGAACGGGGGTTTTCGGCGACCGGCACGCCAGAAATCGTCGCGGAGGCCGGCGTGACGCGCGGGGCGCTCTATCACCATTTCGCCGACAAGGAGGCTCTGTTCGCCGCCGTCATCCGCGCCGAGGCCGAAGCCATCGCCGCCGAAATCGAATCGAGCGGCAACCCCGGCCTGTCCCCGATCGACGCGCTGATTCTGGGGGGCGAGGCCTTTCTTGCCACCATGCGCATACCGGGCCGGGCCCGTCTGATGCTGGTCGAGGCGCCGGCCGCCCTGCCGCCCGAAACCCTGGCGGACATTGATGCCGCAACGGGTGGCCGGACGCTGGAGGAAGGTCTTCGCGCTGCCGGGGTGAAACAGGCCCGGATACCTGCGACCCTGCTTTCCGCCGCCTATGACCGCGCGGCCCTCGCCATCGACCGGGGCGATCCCCCCGACCCATGGCATCAGGC
>JAGPEG010000196.1 GCA_018057165.1 Tabrizicola sp. | reverse complement strand
GTCCCGCTCCGGGCCGCGGCTTCCGACGGCATCGCCCCATCCGCGCCGCCACCTTTCGCGACCGCCCCGGCCCATGACAGGAGCGGACCTGTCGCCATCTGGCCCTCGCCCCCCGCCGGATCGACCGCAGCCTCGTCGTCATCCCCCACCGCCTCGCCCCCGGCAAGCGCAAGACTGAACCCGCCGCCTGGGTCGCCCTCCGGGTCGGTGACGGGTGCGGCCATGGCCCTGACGGGGAGAAAGGACGGGGATAGGATCAGGACGCTTTGCATGGCTCCACGACTTCTGCCGCATTCGCCCCGTTATCCCGTCCAGAAGTTACCCATTCTTTACGCCCCTCACGGATCATTGCGAAAAATCTGACCGATCCGGAGACCCTGATGGACATCCAGCCGATCACCGCCCAGCCTCCCTCGCGCCACGACCAGCTCTTGTCCAAGGCCGAGGAGCTGGAGGCCACCTTCCTGTCCGAAATGCTCGCCCATTCCGGCCTGGGCGAGATGCAGGGCAGCTTCGGCGGCGGTGAGGGCGAGACGCAGTTCGCCTCGTTCCTGCGTGAGGAACAGGCGCGGCTGATCGTGCAACATGGCGGGCTTGGCCTTGCCGAGCTGATCTTCAATTCCATGGTGAAGGCCGAAGACAATGCCGCTTGAAGCCCTGCTCGACCAGGCCGCCGCCGCCCTACTGGACGGCGATCTCATCGCCCTCGCCCGCCTCACGCCGGAGATCGAGGCCGCGCGAATCGACCCGACCGACCGCGCCAGCGCCGAAAGGCTGCAAGCGAAGGCCCGGCGCAACGCCCGGCTCCTGGAGGCGGCCAGCCGTGGTGTGAAGGCCGCGCGGCTGCGCATGGCCGAAATCACCCGTGGCCCGACACTCACCACCTATGACGCGCGCGGACAGAAGGCCGAGATTGCCCCCCTTGGGGCGACCCCGGCCAGACGTGTCTGATCTGTCTCAAATGCCTGGCATTTCGCGGTTGGCGTTTAGGAATTGGTTAGCTGGTTTGCCGCTTCATTGCCCTTGCGTCCCATGCCGGGGCGGCGCTTGCCGGACCCTACCGGCGGCACGGACAGAACGCCCAAACTGCCACCTTCGTGGCTTTCCGGCCGTGAAACCTGCGGCCTTGAATGAAGGACTGAAACATGTCGTCGATCCTGACCAATACCAGCGCGATGGTTGCCCTGCAGACGATGAAGGGCATCAACGCCAACCTGAACAAGACCCAGGCCGACATCTCGACCGGCAAGTCGGTGGCCACCGCCAAGGACAACGCCGCCTACTGGCGCGCGAAAGAGGGCGAGATTGCCCGCACCCTCCTCGCCATGCCCGAGGTGAAGGCGGCCCGCGTTCATATTGCCAGCGCCCCGACCCGCGCCTTCCAGTCGGAGGCGAAGCCCACCGCTTCGGTCACGCTGACCACGGCTTCCGGCACGCTGACCGAAGCGCAGGCCCGTGCGATCCGGCATCTGGTGGCCAGCGCCGTTGCGGGCATGACGCCGGATGCGGTGCAGATCATCGACACGGTCGCGGGACTGATCGGCGGCGAGGACGCGCAGGCCTTCGACACCGGCGATGCCCAGGACCGCGCGACGGTGATCAAGGGCAATGTCGAGCGTCTGCTTGCCGCAAGGGTCGGTGCCGGGAAAGCGGTGGTCGAGGTTTCCATCGACCTGGTCTCGGAGCGCGAGGCGATCACCGAGCGGAAGCTTGACCCCCAGGGCCGGGTGGCGATTTCCTCGGAAACCGAAGAGCGCAACGGCTCGAGCACCGAGCCGGGGGGTGCGGTGACGGTCGCCTCGAATCTGCCGGAAGGCGATGCGGCTGCGGGCGGCGCGGGCAAGAGCCAGAACTCCGAAACCCGCGAGCGGGTGAACTACGAAGTCTCGGAAACCTCGCGCGAGATCCTGCGCAATCCGGGCGCGGTGCGGCGGATGACCGTGGCGGTGATGGTCGACGGGGTGGCGACGATCACCGCCGACGGCACGCGGACATGGGTGGCCCGCCCCGAGGAAGAGCTGGCGACGCTGCGCGAACTGGTGGCATCCGCCGTCGGGCTGGATGAGGCGCGCGGCGATGTCCTGACCCTGAAATCGCTGGAATTCCAGCCGGTTGCGATCCCCGAAGGCACCGAGGCAACTGCCGGGATTGTTCCGCAAATCGACCGGATCGACGTGATGTCGATGATCCAGACCGCCGTGCTTGCGCTGGTGGCGCTGGTGCTGGGTCTGTTCGTGATCCGGCCGGTGCTGACCTCGGCCAGTCGCGCCGCCCTGCCTGCACCAGCGGCCCCTCTGGCCCTGCCACCGGCAATGGGTCCGGGCACAATGGCCATCAGCGGGGTGGTCGATGACGGGTTCGACTACGGCGCTTTCGCCGACATGCGCAGCGAGATCGGCCCGGAGGCCCCCGAGGAAGATCCTGCCACCCGCCTGCGCCGTCTGATCGAACAACGTCAGACTGAATCGATCGAGATCCTGCGCGGCTGGATGGAAGCAGAGGAGCACGCCTGATGCCCGCCCTGCGCCTGGAAGTGTTCGACAGGGCACCGGCCTCCGATGGATCGATGCAACCGCTGGTCGAGGTGACGGCGGTCGAGGAGGCCAAGGTCGCCTCCTTCGAACAGGGCTATTCGGCCGGCTGGGATGATGCCGTGGCGGCCCAGCAGGGCGACCAGACCCGGATCCGGGCCGATCTGGCGCGGAACCTGCAAAGCCTGTCCTTCACCTTCCAGGATGCGCGCAGCCATGTCCTGCAAGCGATCCGCCCGCTGATCCTGCAGATGGTCAACCGCCTTCTCCCCGAAATTGCCCGCGAGACGCTGGCCCCGACCGTGCTGGAAGCGGTGATGCCGCTTGCGGATGGGCTGGCCGACGCGCCGGTGACGCTGGTGCTGAATCCTGCGGTCCGCGCACAGGTCGAGGATCTCGTCTCCCAGGCCACCGGCCTGCCATTGGTCATCGACGAGGAACCGACGATGCCCGAAGGCCAGGTCTACATCCGCTTCGGAACCGCCGAGGCCAAGGTCGACCTTGCCCAGGTGACGACCGACATCGCCATCGCCGTCCGGGCCTTCTTCAACCTCAAGAGCTGAGGACAATCATGGAAGACATCACCGACACCAACCCTTTCAGCCAGGTCCCGATCGAGGTCACGATCTCGGTCGGTCGCGCGCGGCCCCTGGTGCGTGACCTTCTGCGGCTGTCGAAGGATGCCGTGCTGCAGCTTGACCGCCGGGTGGACGATCCGGTGGAGCTGTATGTCGGCGACCGGCTGATCGCGCGGGGGGAGCTGACCGAGCTGGAGGGCGACAATGCCGGGCAACTTGCCGTGCGGCTGACCGAGGTCGCCAACCTGCGGGGCGGGTTGTGAGGCTTGGCCCTGCCCTTGCCGTCGCACTGACCCTGCTGGCGGGACCGGCGCTGGCGCAGCAGATGTCGATCGACCTTGGCGGCGGCGCGGGAGAGTCGCTGTCGCTGCGGTCGGTGCAGCTTCTTCTCCTGGTCACGGTCCTGTCCATCGTGCCGGGGCTGGCGGTGATGGTGACATGCTTTCCCTTCATCGTCACGGTGCTGTCGATCCTGCGGCAAGCCATCGGCCTGCAACAGGCGCCGCCGAACATGCTGATCATCAGCCTGTCGCTGTTCCTGACCTGGTTCGTGATGGACCCGGTCTTCACCGAGGCCTGGGTGAAGGGGATCGAACCGATGACCAACGGTCAGATCGAAGTGGGGCCGGGCTTGCAGGCGGCCATCGCGCCGTTCCGGGTCTTCATGGCCGGGCGGGTCGATCCGGAGACCTTGCAGACCCTGCAAGACCTGCGGTCGGCGACCCTGATCACCCCGGCCGACGCGCCGCTTTCGTTGCTGATCCCCTCGTTCCTTCTGTCGGAAATCCAGCGGGCCTTCGAGATCGGCTTCATGATCTTCCTGCCCTTCCTGATCATCGACCTCGTCGTCGCGGCGATCCTGATGTCGATGGGGATGATGATGGTCCCCCCGGCAGTCGTCTCGCTGCCGTTCAAGCTGATCTTCTTCGTGGTGGCGGACGGTTGGGCGCTGGTTTCGGGGGCGTTGGTCAGGAGTTACTTTTGACCGGGGTCGCCTAGAGTGTCCACGGTGGGCATTTCTGGATAGCGCAATGAAATCAACCCATTGATCGCGGGCGTTCAGGATTGGTTTACCATGTCGCGAAGGTTCAGCCGGTGGGTTTCACCCACCCTTGTCTCTACGCATCGAGGATTTTCCCCGAGACGACCCACCAGCCCGGATGCGCGTCGGAAAGGGAGCGAGCGGCGGTTTCGGCGGCGGTGGCACTGGCAAAAAGGCCGAAATGTGTGCCACCAGAGCCGGACATGCGGGCGAGGAGGCAGTCGGGCGTGGCAGCCAAGGCGGACTGCACCTCGGCAAGGATCGAGGCCACGGCACGAGCCGGGGGGACGAGGTCGTTGCGGGTGTGCTGGGCCAACCAGGTGGTGAAGGCCTTGGCAGAGGCAAGCGCTGCGACCGGCAGGTCGGGCAAGGGCGGGTTGTCGCGCCGGGTCAGGGCCGCAAAGACCTGCGGCGTGGGGACGGCCACGCGCGGGTTCGCCAGCACAGACCAGAGCGGCGGCAGGGGCGGAAGCGGCGCGAGCGTCTCGCCGATGCCGGACATCCGGGCCGGGCGGCTGGCGAGGCAGACGGGCACATCGGCCCCCAGCCGCAGGACCTGTTCTGCCGGGGGCAAAGCCCGTCCGGTCAGCCGCGCCAGCGCCCGCAGCGCCGCTGCCGCATCCGCCGAGCCGCCGCCGATCCCCGAGGCCAGGGGCAGGTGCTTTTCCAGCACCAGAGCCGCGCCCGTCACCCCCAGCGCCCGCGCCGCGCGCAGGACGAGATTGTCGGGCTGGGCCGCAAGACCGGCACCCTCCGGGCCTGTGACCTTTAGCGAAAGTCCCTCACCCGGCGCGGCGCTGACC
>JAGPEG010000048.1 GCA_018057165.1 Tabrizicola sp. | reverse complement strand
CCAAAGGGCGCCAGAAGCGGAAGGTCTGGTCGTAGCGCCCGCCCTGCAGGAACATCTCGCCGACCAGATAGCGCGACAACTCGTTGGTCATGTCGCGCTGCAGGCTCGCGCGCAACTCCACCTCGGCCTCGGGCGAGACATAGCCCTGCGCTTCCGCCACCAGCGCCAGCGCCAGGTTCGCGTGATCGTATGCCGAAGCGGCATCGCCGCCCAGGGCAAGGATGCGCTCCTGCACCCGGACGGCGGCCTGCAACTCGCCCGCCGCGAAGCGGCTGCGGAACTCTGCCTGCAAGGCGGCAGGGTCGGTCATGGCACCCAGCTCGGTCGCCAGCCTTTCATCCAGAGCGGCGTCGCGTGGCGTCTTCAGCCTTGCCAGCTCCACCTCCTGGCTTGGCCGCCCCGCGATTCCTGCGTCCAGCGCCTCCAGCCGGGGAACCAGCGCCATGTCGGGATAGCCGGGCGCGCCAAGCCCCCCGTAGACGGCAAGTCCGCCCGGCACGATCACCGCCAGGATGACCCCCGCCAGCAGCCACGGCCTGCCATCGTTTGCGGCAGCGGGTCCGGCCTTGCGCAGCCGGTCCGCCTCGATCACCCGCTTGCCGACTTCGGCCCGCAGCCGTGTGGCGTCCTCGGCTCCGATGGTGCCGCGCGCTAGGTCACGCTCGATCTCGGCAAGCTGGTCCTTGTAGACGGCCAGATCCGCCTCGGCGCTCTCGGCGCCCGGTCGCGGCGCCTTGCGCAATGCGGCAACCAGCACCGCCGCGACCACAAGCGCGAGGCTCGCGGCCACTGCCCAGAAACCCCAGCCTGTCATGCCCCGCCCCGCCTTGCCTGCGTCCGTCGTCCATCATTCCGCGCAGGGAAACCCTGCACGCATTCCGGCCCCACATAGTCGTTTCACCCCGGTCAAGAAAGGGACATTCGGCCGCAGCGCCGCGCCATGCGGGACACAAGCGCATATCGGCGCAGTATCGGCCACGCGACGACAGAAGGAATGTCGCATTTTTCCCGATTGTGCCGCAGAAAGGCGCGGCTGCAACCCGTAACCGATCCAAGAAAACACAGCCGGAGTCCCCCGGCCTGATCCGTCCGACAAGAGGCCCCGATGAAGCGTTATTCGGTCTTTGCCATCGCCCGCGAGGCTATCCGCTACCACATGGGCTGGGAACGCGCCTGGGCCTCGCCGGAACCGAAAGCGTCCTATGACGCGATCATCGTGGGCGCTGGGGGCCATGGTCTTGCGACCGCCTACTACCTTGGCAAGAACTTCGGCATCACCAATGTCGCGATCATCGAAAAGGGCTGGCTCGGCGGCGGCAACACCGGCCGGAACACTACGATCATCCGCTCCAACTACCTCCAGGACCCTTCCGCCGCGATCTACGAAAAGGCGCGCAGCCTGTATGAGACGCTCAGCCAGGACCTGAACTACAACGTCATGTTCAGCCCCCGCGGCGTGATGATGCTGGCCCAGACCCATCACGAGGTCCGCGGCTATCTCCGCACCCAGCACGCCAACGTGCTGCAAGGCGTGGTCACCGAATTCATCACCCCCCAGCGGGTCAAGGAACTGTGCCCGATCCTGAACATCGACGGCCCGCGCTATCCGGTGCTGGGCGCGCTCTGGCAGCCGCGCGGCGGCACCGGGCGGCATGATGCCGTCGCCTGGGGCTATGCCCGGGCCTGTTCGGCGATGGGGATGCACATCATCCAGAACTGCGAAGTCAAAGGCGTGCGGTCCGAAAACGGCCAAGTGACCGGAGTGGACACGACCAAGGGCTTCATCGGCACCAGGAAGCTGGGCATGGTTGTCGCCGGGCACTCCGGCCAGCTGGCGGAAATGGCCGGCTTCCGCCTGCCGATCGAAGCCGTGGCGCTGCAGGCCCTCGTCTCCGAACCGATCAAGCCCTGCATGGATGTCGTGGTCATGGCCAACACCGTCCACGGCTACATGTCGCAATCCGACAAGGGTGAAATGGTGATCGGCGGCGGCACCGACGGGTTCAACAACTACACCCAGCGCGGCAGCTTCCACCACATCGAGGAAACCCTCCGTGCCCTGGTCGAAACCTTCCCGATCATCAGCCGCCTCAAGATGCTCCGCCAATGGGGCGGCATCGTCGACATGACCGGCGACCGCTCGCCGCTGATCTCGAAAACCCCGCTCGGCAACTGCTTCATCAACTGCGGCTGGGGCACCGGCGGGTTCAAGGCGATCCCCGGCTCCGGCTGGGCGATGGCCGAGCTGATGGCCAAGGGCGAGCCCGGTCCCCTGGCCGAGGCCTTCAACATGTGGCGCTTCAAGGACGGCCAGTTCATCGATGAATCCGTCGCCGCCGGGGTGGCGCACTGATGCATCCCCATCGGCAACTCCTTGCCGACGACCGGCGCGGGCGGAACCCTCCGCCCGGCGCCCCGGTTTCCATGCCAGTTCACACCTGCATGGAGACATTCCAATGTCCGATCAAGACAACTCCAAGACCTATGTTCGCGAAACCCGCACGACCGAATCCTCGGGTAGCGGCATGGCGCTCATCATCGGCGGCCTTGTCGTCGCTGTCGGGTTCATCCTGTGGCTCATCTTCGGCGGCTCCGGCCCGGTCGTCGCGACCGACCCGGTCTCCGACACGACCAACGTCACCATCGCGCCAAGTGACACCCCGGCCGACACCACGACCAACGTCACCATCGACCCCGCACCCGATGCGGCGGCCGACCCTGTGGTTCCGGTCGAGCCTGCTCCTGCCGATGATGCCGCCGAACCGGCTGCCCCGGCCGAGCCCACTGCACCTCCGGCCAACCCGTAACATCGCTCGGTCCGGTGCGCGCCAACCCGCGCGCGCCGGCGCATCCGGGGCCCGGTCATGATCCGCGATCTTGGCCCCTATGTCCCGAAACGCGCGCACAAGCTGGATGCGCCGATCCTGGCCATGCTCATGAATGCGGTTGATGACCGCCATCCAGGCCAGGTCTTCGTTGTCCAGGTCGGCGCGGGCAGTGGTGAGGGCGATCTTCCCTTCCTGCCGCGCTTCCGGGATGGTGGCTGGTCCGGCCTTCTCATCGAACCGCATCCGCAGCACTTCGCCCAGCTCGACGCGCTGCATGCCAATGGTGAAAGGGTGGCGGTGCTGAACCTCGGCATCTCCGACCTCGCGGCCAACCTGCCGCTCCATTCCCTCACCCCGGAGTCCGAAGCCCGCACCCGCCGCGCCCCGCGTGGCCGCGCCTCGCTGATCCGCGACCGCATCGCCACGTCCGGCACCCCGCCGGAAGAGATCACCAGCATCGAAGTGCCCTTCCTGCGCCTCGACACCGTCCTCACCGAACTTGGCATCGACAGCGCCCAGCTCGTCGCGATCAACGCGGGCGGGCACGAGGCCCAGGTGCTTGCCAGCTTCGACCTCGCGGCCCTCGATCCCGCACTCGTCCTCGTCCACTCCACCCCCGGCACCGTTGCCGACGAAGCCTGCATCGCCTGCCTCACCGCCGCCTCGCTCCACCCGTTTCGCGTCGCGGGCTGGCTGGCAGGCCTTGCTCCCACCCGACTTGCCGTCCCCCTGGAAGAGCTGCTGACCTTCTTCCAGAAGGGCCTCGGCGCCCCGCAGGACCCCGAAGAATGACCCCCGCACAACTGGGAAGACCCTCATGCTGATCCTCGAATGCCCCTACTGCGGCGTGAAGGCCGAAGAGACCGAACTTTCGCCCGGCTACGAAGCGCATCTGAAACGCTTCGGCCCCGGCGCCTCGCCCGAGGAATTCGAGGCCTACATGTTCGCCCGCAAGAACCCCAAGGGCGTGCATTTCGAACGCTGGCGGCACAGCTACGGCTGCGGCAAGTGGTTCCTCGCCGCCCGCTGCACCGCCACGCTGGAGGTGTTCGGGACCTACCCCGCGCAGGTTTCCGAACCCCCCGCCGACATCATCGCGAAGATCCAGGCCCGCAGACCCGACTGGCGGCCTGACTGGAAGGACAGCAAATGAGCACGCGCCTCGCCAAGGGTGGCCGGTTGATCAACCGCACCGCACCCGTCGAATTCACCTTCAACGGCAAGCGCCTCAAGGGCTTCCAGGGCGACACGCTCGCCGCCGGGCTTCTGGCCAATGATCAGCTGATGGTCGGCCGCAGCTTCAAGTATCACCGCCCGCGCGGCATCGTCGCCTCCGGACCGGAGGAACCGAACGCGCTGGTTAACCTTGGCACGGGCGCGCGGCTGGAGCCGAACCAGCGCACCACGACCACGGAACTCTTCGACGGGCTGGACTCCACCAGCCAGAACCACTGGCCCAGCCTCGAATTCGATGTGGGCGTGGTCAACAACTACGTCGCCCGCTTCCTGCCCGCGGGCTTCTACTACAAGACCTTCATCCATCCCCGTCCGTTCTGGAAACATGTGTTCGAGCCGATCATCCGCCGCTCGGCGGGCCTCGGGAAGGCCCCGACCACCGGCGATGCCGACCGCTACGAATATGCCTATGCCTTCTGCGATGTCCTTGTCGTGGGCGCAGGCGTCGCAGGCCTTCTGGCCGCGAAAGCCGCTGCCGACGCCGGGAGTCGCGTGATCCTCCTGGAGCAGGCCCCGACCCTTGGCGGTCGCGCCCCGGTGGACGAAACCGAGGTCCAGGGTCAGCCGGTCGAGGCTTGGCTTTCCGCCATGGAATCCGACCTCGCCGCCCGCGACCACGTCACCATTCGCACCCGCACCTGCGGCTTCGGCGTCTATGATCACGGCTATGTTCTGGCCGACGAACGTGTCGCCGACCACACGCCGGGCGACGGGCGGCCGAAGCACCGCCTCTGGCGCATCCGGACGGGCAAGATCGTCACCGCGACCGGCGCCATCGAACGCCCGCTCAGCTTTGCCGGGAACGACATCCCCGGCGTCATGCTCGCCTCCGCGGTCCGCGATTATGTCGTGAACTACGCCGTCTCGCCGGGCGACCGCACCGTCATCGTCACCAACAACGACAGCGCCTACCAGACCGCCCTGGCCCTCAAGGCCGCAGGCCTTGACGTGCCCGCCATCCTCGACGCCCGCGAGGCCGCTGACGGCCCGCTGCCGCAAGCCGCCCGTGCCGCAGGCATCCGCGTCCTGACCGGCAAGGCCATCGCATCGGTCAAGGGTGGCAAGCGCGTCACCGGCGTCACCGTCTGCGCCCAGGCGGGCGAGGGGGCGGTGCAGGAGGAGATCGCCTGCGAGGCCGTCGCCATGTCCGGCGGCTGGTCGCCCGTTGTCCACCTGTGGAGCCATTGCGGCGGCAAGCTGAACTGGGACGAGACCATCTCGGCCTTCATCCCCGACCCGGCCCGTCCGCCCTTGAACCACGACGGTTCCGCGATGGTCGAAGTCGTCGGCGCCGCCAGTGGCGACCTGACCCTCACCGGCACGACCCCCGCCATTCCCCCCGTCTGGGTGATGCCGCAGGGCGCACCGATCACGCTTCGCAACAAGATGTGGCTCGACTACCAGAATGACGTGAAGGTCTCCGACGTGCAGCTTGCCGCGCGCGAGGGTTATCTCAGCGTCGAACACACCAAACGCTACACCACGCTGGGCATGGCGACCGATCAGGGCAAGCTCTCCAACATCAACGGGCTTGCGATCCTGGCCGATGCGCAGGGTTCGCAGATCCCGCAGGTCGGCACCACCACCTTCCGCCCGCCCTACACGCCCGTCACCATCGGCGCGCTGGCCGGCGAATCGCGGGGCGAGATCTTCCAGCCGCTCCGCCGCAGCCCGCTGCACGAAGCGCATGAAAAATCAGGGGCCTACTTCGAACCCGTCGGTCTCTGGCGCCGCCCCTACTGCTTCCCGCTGGCCGGGGAAACCCACGAACAGGCCGTCCACCGCGAGGTCTTGAACACCCGCACCAACCTCGGCCTCCTCGACGCCTCCACCCTCGGCAAGATCATCGTCAAGGGCCCCGACGCAGCTCGCTTCCTCGACATGCTCTACACCGGCGTCATGTCCACGCTGCCGATCGGCAAGTGCCGCTACGGGCTGATGTGCAACGAACAGGGCTTCCTCTCGGATGACGGCGTCGTCGCCCGGATCGACGAGGATACCTGGCTCTGCCACACCACGAGCGGAGGGGCCGACCGCATCCACGCCTGGATGGAAGACTGGCTGCAATGCGAATGGTGGGACTGGCAGGTCTACACCGCCAACGTGACCGAGCAATATGCCCAGGTCGCCGTCGTCGGCCCCAACGCCCGCAAACTGCTGCAAGTGCTTGGCGGGATGGATGTTTCCAAGGAAACGCTGCCCTTCATGCAATGGGTGGACGGCACGCTGGGCGGCTTCCCGGTCCGGGTCTACCGGATCAGCTTCTCGGGTGAGCTTTCCTATGAAATCGCCATCCCGGCCAGCCACGGTGCCGCCTTCTGGGCTGCGTGCCAGGAAGCCGGAAAGGCTCTGGGCGCAATGCCTTACGGCACCGAATGCCTGCACATCATGCGCGCCGAGAAAGGCTTCATCATGATCGGCGATGAAACCGATGGCACGGTGATCCCGCAGGATCTTGGCCTCGACTGGGCGATTTCCAAGAAGAAGGCCGACTTCCTGGGCAAGCGAGGCCAGGAACGCACCTATCTCGCCAATCCCGACCGCTGGAAACTGGTGGGGTTTGAGACCCTCGATGGCTCGGTCGTCCCGGACGGCAGCTACATCATCGCCGACGGGGTGAACGCCAACGGCCAGCGCAACACACAAGGGCGCGTGACCTCGACCTACCACTCGCCCACCCTGAAGCGCGGCATCGCGATGGGCCTGCTGAAGCACGGGCCTGGCCGGATGGGCGAGGTGGTGGAATTCAACACCGTGGCGGGTGGCACCGTGAAGGCAAAGGTCCGCGACATGGTCTTCTTTGACAAGGATGGGGAGAAGCAGAATGTCTGATCCGGTCAGCGCGCTGAACGGCGCCAGCTTCCAGGGTTTCGCCGCCGTTCGCGAAATGGGCCCCTTGGGCATGATCACTCTGCGCGCCAAGGGGCTGAAATCCCTGGACAAGGCGATCAAGGCGGTGACGGGGACCAAGATCCCCGCCCAACGCCGGATCGAGGTGAACGGCGACCGCGCCTGTGGCTGGATGAGCCCCGACGAATACCTGCTGATCCTGCCCTATGCCGAGGTCGGCGGGGCGCTGGCTTCCCTTGCCAAGTCTCTCGCTGGAGAACACCATCTCGCGGTCGATGTCTCCGACGCTCGCGCCGTCTTCCGGGTCGAGGGCGACCGGGCCGCCGAAGTATTGCAGAAGCTTTCGCCCGTCGACTTCGAGACGCTGGAACCCGGCGAGTTGCGCCGCAGCCGAACGGCCCAGGTTGCAGCCGCGATGTGGAAACAAGATCAGGGTTTTACCGTGGTTTGTTTCCGTTCAGTTGCGCGGTATGTCTTTGATCTTCTTGCGAATGCGTCTCGCTGAGAGGGGCTTGACAGTTTGACCGCAATTTTCCTTCATCCATCCATGTGATCAGTGGATGGATGAAGGTATTTCACATGGCGTTCACCAAATATGCATTGGCAATGGCGTTGCTCGCAGTTGGCGGGACTTATGACCCTGCGGCGGCCAAGATTACCCAGTATGAGTGCAAATTTCCGTACGAAGTGGCCCGTGGCGGCGGCTGGATTCCGGAAATCCTGCTTCTGACCGACGACGATGTGACGGGCGAAATCACCGTCTTCGATCCGGTCATCAAGCATTTCATCGGCACTCCGATCCAGGGAAAGCTGGACGCGCGAACGAAAGCGCGGTCGACCTACAAATGGGAGGTCAGGACCGAAGTCAGAGGCCGCTATGCGCGTATGGCCTACACATTTTCCTATCGGTCGAACGGCCAAGCCGCGAATATTTCTGCACGGCCTGGTGGGTATGACAACTCCTTCTCGGCGGACGGAACCTGCAAGGTGTCGAAGGGTTGATCCGTCAGCCGTAGTCCGGTGCAAGGGGCGTGTGCAAGGTGGCAACACCTTGACCTTCCGCCAGGAAGCCCCCTTATTCATGTCAACCCTTCACCCAACAGGAGCGATCCCCATGGCCTTCACCCTTCCCGACCTTCCCTATGCCCACGACGCGCTGGCCTCTCTCGGCATGTCGAAGGAAACGCTGGAATATCACCATGACCTGCACCACAAGGCCTATGTCGACAACGGCAACAAGCTGATTGCCGGCACCGAGTGGGAGAACAAATCCGTCGAGGACATCGTCCGCGGCACCTACCAGGCCGGGGCCGTCTCCCAGAACGGCATCTTCAACAACGCCTCCCAGCACTGGAACCACGCCAAGTTCTGGACCTGGATGGCTCCGGGCGAGGCCAAGAAGATGCCGGGCGCGCTGGAAAAGGCGCTGACCGACAGCTTCGGTTCCGTGCAGAAGTTCAAGGATGATTTCTCCGCCGCCGGTGCGGGCCAGTTCGGCTCGGGCTGGGCCTGGCTGGTGAAGGACAAGGACGGCAGCCTCAAGGTGACGAAGACCGAAAACGGGGTGAACCCGCTCTGCTTCGGTCAGGTAGCACTTCTCGGCTGTGACGTGTGGGAGCACAGCTACTACATCGACTTCCGCAACAAGCGCCCGGCCTATCTCACCAACTTCCTGGAAAAGCTGGTGAACTGGGAAGCGGTTGCCGCCGGTCTCTGATCCGTCCAACCCGTCGGACAAAAGGCCCGCAGAAGGTTCTGCGGGCCTTTCCTTTTGGTCAGCCGAACGCCGTCGCCAGCGCCGCCTCCAGCGCCGGGACATCGGGGACGGTCTGGAAATGGTGCTTCAGCGAGGCATCGGCGAAACCCTCGGCGATCACATGGTCGATCAGCGCCAGCAACGGCTGCCAGTAGCCGCCCATGTCCAGCAGCAGGATCGGCTTGCCATGCAGCCCGATCTGCGCCCAGGTCAGCACCTCGAAGAATTCGTCCAGCGACCCCGCGCCCCCCGGCAGCACCACCACGGCGTCCGAGTTCATGAACATCACCTTCTTGCGCTTGTGCATGTCCTCGGTCACGACCATCCGCGCCAGATCCCGGTCCCTGCGCTCCCGCCCCAGAAGATGCACCGGGATCACCCCCAACGTCGGCGCGCCTGCGGCCATGGCCGCCTTCGCCACCTCGCCCATCAGGCCCACATCGCCCGCGCCGAACACCAGCCGCCAGCCGTTCCGCGCCAGCATCGCGCCGGTCGCCTCGGCTGCCGTCAGATGGGCAGGGTTCCGGCCGGGGCGAGAGCCGCAAAAGACGCAGACGGACCGAAGGGACATGCAAGGTCTCGAAAATGGTTGCTTTGCCCCATCATATAGCGATTCCTGATGACAAGAAGCGCAAAGCGCGCAGCGGCCATGGGGAGAAACGGGGATGTCGAGATTCGGGGCCCTGCGTCCGGGGATACAGGTGGCGATCCTGCTTCTGGGCGGGGCGGTGGTGGCGGGCGGGGCCTACCTGGGCTGGCGGATGACGCGGCCCGAGCCGGTGCCGGTGGCAACAACCGAAGTCGCCGCCGATCCGGTCGCAAAACCCGTCGCCGACCCGGCGCCGGACCCGAAACCCGCCGCTGAAGCCGCCCCTGAACCCGTCGCCGAACCGCCGCAGCCCGCCCAGCCGATGATCGACACCTGGCGCGTGGCGGCGGATGGCGCGGCGGTCGTCTCGGGCAGCGCCGAACCCGGCGCGACGGTCGAGGTGCTGGTCGACGGCAGCCCGGTTGCCAGTGGCACCGCCACCGCATCGGGCGAATTCGCGATCCTCTTCACCCTCGCGCCCAACCCGAAGCCCAGCCTCATGTGGCTGTCGATGACCCTGCCGGACCAAGACCCCGTCCCGTCCGAAGAGATGGTCGCCCTTGGCCCGGTCGAAGGCCCGAAGCCCGTCGCCACCCAGGAGCCCGCGCCGGAGGACACCATCGCCGCTGCCGAAAAACCCGCCGCGCCGCCCGCTCTGCTTTTGTCCGGGGAAGGCGCCGTCGTGTTGCAGGATCCCGCCATGCCCGATCCCGTCACGATTGCCACCAGCGTGATGATCGACACCATCGCCTATACCCCGGACGGTGAAGTCCAGATCGGCGGGCGCGGGGCGGCAGGGGCGGCGCTCCGCATCTACCTCGACAATGCCGAGACGGCGACGGCGGAGGTGCCGACGACCGGCCTCTGGCTCGCGACCCTGCCCGACACCCCGCCGGGGATCTACACCCTGCGCGTCGACCAGATCGACGCCTCCGGCACGGTCACCTCCCGCTTCGAGACGCCCTTCAAGCGCGAGACACTGGAGGCTCTGGCCACCGCTTCAGGCTCGGAGCCTGCCCCGCAGGACCTGGCTGCTGCCCCCGAGGCCCCGGCCCAGCCCCAGGCGGAAGTCCCTGCGCCCAGCACGAAAGCCACCGGCCCGGAACCCGCAACAGCGGAAACCGGACCCTCCACCCCGGCTCCCATCGAAACCGCCGCCGCGCCGGAAGCCCCCGCCGCCCCGCAGCCCGACCCGGCACCTACAGCCGCAGCCATGCCCGTCACCGTGACGGTCCAGCCCGGCTTCACCCTCTGGGGCATCGCGCAGGAACGGTATGGCGACGGCGTGCTTTATGTGCAGGTGTTCGAGGCGAACAAGGACAAGATCAAGAACCCCGACCTGATCTATCCCGGTCAGGTGTTCTCGGTCCCGGAAACCGCGACCTCGCCCTGATCCGCAGCCGCGCGGCGGCTGTGCGAACAGGCGGCCAGAACCTCGGGATGGTCGCAGCAGCAATCGTTCAGCACGAAAGAGATCGTCAGCCCGATGCCGCGCGCGTCGACGCTGTAGAACACGTTCCGCGCCACCTTGCGCGACCGCAAAAGCCCCGCCTGTTCCAGCGCCGACAGGTGGAACGACAGGCGCGGGGCCGTGATACCCAGCCGTTCGGCGATCTGGCCAGCCGCCATCCCTTCCGTGCCCTGCGATGTCAGCAGGCGGATCAGGTCAAGCCTTGTCTCATGCGCAAGTGCCGAGAGGGCGGCGAGGGCTTTACTTCGGTCCATCGTTCAACTATTCAAGAAGCCTTGAATTAACCTTAGCCGAACCGGACCCGCCACGCAATCCCGTTGGCCGCCCCGGACAAGCCACCCAGGAAGCCCGATGCGCCGCTCCACCACGACCGCCACCTCCGCCGACCAGGGCACCGCCCGCGCGCCCGCCCTCACCACGCTCCGCCGGGTCGCCCCCTATCTCTGGCCCGACGGACAGGCCTGGGTGAAACGCCGCGTCATCGTGGCTCTCCTGTTCCTCCTTGCTGCGAAGCTCGTCTCGGTCTCGACGCCCTACGTCTACAAGCTCGCCGTCGACAACCTGTCGAACGAGGCGGGCACGGATCCCCGCGCGTTGATCGGCCTCGGCGCGGTCGGCCTTGTCGTCGCTTACGGGCTGGCCCGGCTTGGCGCGGTGGTCTTCGGCGAACTGCGCGACGCGGTCTTCGTCCGGGTCGGCCAGCGCGCGATCCGCCGTCTTGCGATCGAGACCTTCACGCACATCCATCAGCTCTCCCTGCGCTACCACATCACCCGCAAGACCGGCGGGCTCTCCCGCATCGTCGAACGCGGGGTGAAGGGCGTCGATTTCCTGCTGCGCTTCATGCTCTTCTCCATCGGGCCGCTGGTCCTTGAACTGACCATGGTCGCGGGCATCTTCGCTTTCGTCTTCGGCTGGCAATATGCCGCCGTCGTCATCGTCACCATCGCTCTGTATGTGACCTTCACCTTCAAGGTCACCGAATGGCGGGTGAAGCTGCGGCGCGAGATGAACGACCAGGACACCGACGCCAACCAGAAGGCGATCGACAGCCTCTTGAACTTCGAAACCGTCAAGTATTTCAACGCCGAAGCGCGCGAGGCCGACCGCTACGACGGCGCCATGCGCCAGTATGAATCGGCAGCGGTCAAGACCGGCCTGTCGCTCTCGTTCCTCAACATGGGTCAGGCCGCCCTGATCACCACCGGCCTTGTGATCGTCATGGCGATGAGCGCCCTGGGCGTGCAGGCGGGCAAGCTGACGGTCGGCGATTTCGTCATGGTCAACGCCTACATGATCCAGATCACCATGCCCTTGAACTTCCTTGGCACTGTCTACCGCGAAATTCGGCAGGCCCTGGTCGACATGGGCGAGATGTTTGCGCTGCTGGGCCTACCGGCCGAGATCAACGATGCGCCGGACGCCCAGCCGCTCCAGGTGCGCGCGGGCGAGATCGCCTTCGACAACGTGCATTTCAGCTATGAACCCGCGCGCGAGATCCTGAAGGGCGTCTCCTTCACGCTGAAGCCCGGCCAGAAACTTGCGCTCGTCGGCCATTCCGGCAGCGGCAAGTCCACCATCGGGCGGCTTCTGTTCCGCTTCTACGACGTGACCACCGGCGCGGTCCGCATCGACGGACAGGACCTTCGCGACGTCACCCAGACCTCGCTCCACGCCCAGATCGGCGTCGTCCCGCAGGATCCCGTGCTCTTCAACGACACGATCCGCTACAACATCGCCTATGGCAAGGCGAATGCGACCGAGGCCGAGATCATCACCGCCGCCAAGGCCGCCCGCATCCATGATTTCGTCATTCGGCTGCCGGAAGGCTATGAAACCAAGGTCGGCGAACGCGGCCTCAAGCTCTCGGGCGGCGAAAAGCAGCGCGTCGGCATCGCGCGCACCCTGCTGAAGAACCCGCCGATCCTGATCCTCGATGAAGCGACCAGCGCGCTCGACACCCAGACCGAACGCTCGATCCAGGAAAGCCTGGCCGAGATGGGGCAGGGCCGCAGCGTCATCACCATCGCGCACCGGCTGTCGACCATCGCCGACGCCGACCAGATCCTTGTCCTGGACGAGGGCCGGGTCATCGAACGCGGCACGCATGACGAACTTCTGGACCTTGGTGGCGTCTACGCGGCGATGTGGCAACGTCAGGTGATGGAGGGCGAAGATTTCGCCAGCCAGGTGATCGAATTCCCCGGCGCCAAGCGCGACCTGACACAGACCGACCTGCCGGACGATCACAACTGGCGCTACGCTCCAAAAGCATGACGGGCGCGTGAACCCCGCCGGATGACAGGCTTTTTCCTTTGACCATCCGGTCAGGCTTCCGCATTCTGCCCCCACCCCTTAAGGAGCGGGCGATGCTCATCCGGCGTCTCGGTCTGGTGCTGATCCTCTGGCTTTGTGGCATGACCGCCGCGCTGGCCGAAAAGCGCGTTGCCCTGCTGCTCGCCACCGAAGATTATGACTTCGTCCGCCCGCTGGAAAACCCCCTGAACGACGCCCGCGCGCTGGAACAGGTGCTGGAAGGCCTTGATTTCGAGGTTTTCGTCGAGACCAACCGCGACCTGAAACGCACCCGCCGCGCGCTGGAGGATTTCAGGGAAGACGCCAAGGGCGCTGATGTGGCGCTGTTGTTCTACGCCGGGCATGGCGTGGCTCTGGACGGGGTCAACTACCTGCTGCCGACCGATGCCGATGCCTCTTCCGCCGCGAAACTGGCGGAAACCGCGCTTCCGCTCTCCGAAGCGCAGGAAGTCATCCGTTCCGTCGCCCCCGTCGCGATCATCCTTCTCGACGCCTGCCGCGACGACCCGTTCTCCGGCGGCGGGAAAGAGGGCAGGGGGGCCGTAGCACTTGACGACGCCCCGCCCGATGCCCCCAAGCCGCAATCCGGCCTTGGCCGCATCGGACGCGCCGACGGCATCCTCTTCGCCTTCTCTGCCGCGCCCAATGAAACCGCGTCCGACGGCGACGAGAAAAACTCCCCCTTCACCGCCGCCCTCGTCCGCCACTTTGCCACAGCGGGCGTGGAACTCCGCACCGCGCTCACTCTCGTCCAGCAGGATGTCTACGACCGCAGCCGCGGCAAGCAGCTTCCCTATATCGAATCCGGCCTGCCCGAACTGGTCTTCATCTCCGGCCAGGGCGTGCTTCCCGAACGCGACCAGCTCCTCATTGCCATGGCCGACCTCACCCCCGACATCCGGGCCGAGGTCGAGGCACTGGCGGCCGAGCGCAACCTTCCCCTCGCGCCGCTCTACGCCGCCCTCCTCTCTACCGACCCCGGCAACCAGACGCCCGAGGAACGCGCGACGATGCTGCTGAACGCGGCGCAGTCCTACGAACAGTTCCAGTCCGAATTGCAGAAATTCCAGTCCGACGACCCCCGCGTCGCCACCTTGCGCGCCCAGGCCGAGGAACAGCTGACCCTCGGCGCCTTCGACGCCGCCCGCGCGCTTCTGACCGACGCCGCCGAAATCGACGCCACCGCGCGCAGCACCATCAAGGAAACCTATCTCTCGCGCACCCTGTCGGAAGCGGCGACGCATATGCTGAACGCCAACGCGGCCAAGACCGACCTGCGCTACGACCTTGCGGTTTCCGACATCAAGAAAGCCACCGCGCTCTATGCCGAGGTGGCCGAAGACATGGACCGCGACGCGCAGTTCTCCTATGTCACGGCACTCGCCAATCTGGGCGAGCTGCAACTCGTCATGGGCAACACCGAAGCCGCCTGGGCCGCCTACAACGAACGCGCGACCTTCGCCCAGGTCCGGGTCGGCACCGAGATGACCGACGTTGACTGGGTGCGCGAACTGATCTGGTCGATGAATGACCTCGGCAGCGTGTTGCAGCAGCAAGGCTACCTGAAGGAAGCCGAGACCGCCTATTCCAGCGCGCTCGAATTCTCGCAATGGCAGGCCGACCAGAGGCCTGACGATGTCGACCTGATGCGCGACCGCCAGGTTGCGGTGAACCGTGTCGGCTCGATCCGCCTGGCCCGCCGCAACGCCACCGGCGCGCTTGAGGCGCATGTCGAGGCGCTGGGCATCGCCCAGGCGCTTCTCGACATGGACCCGGCCAATGTCACCTACCAGATGGACGTGTCCTTCACCCAGGAACGGATCGGCGACGCCAAGCTTGATCTTGGCGACAAGGAAGGGGCCAAAGCCGCCTTCGAAGCCGCGCTGCACATCTCCGAGGCGCTGGTCGCGGACTACCCCGGCGACGTGGTGATCCGCCGCAACCTCTCGGTCAGCCATGAACGTATCGGCGACATGCTGATCGACGAGGGCGATTACCCGGCGGCACTGGAGACTTTCGGCAAGGCTCTGACCATCCGCGAGGAACTCGCTGCCCTCGACCCCGACAACAAGCCGCGCCAGCGCGATCTGGCGATCAACTTCGACCGGATCGGCGATGCGCAGCGTTTCATGCAGGACATGGAATCGGCGCTTCTGTCCTACCAGGCGGCGCTGACGATCCGGCAGAAGCTGGCAGCACTCGACCCGACGAACATGGTCTGGCAGCAGGACCTGCTGGTCAGCCTCGACCGGATGGGCGACATCCATTTCGATTCGAACGATTTCGTGGCCGCGCTGGAAGCGCAGGAAGAAGCCCGCCGGATCGCCGAAACGGTGGTGTCCCTGAACCCCGAAGACCTGCCGCGCCAGGCCGATCTCGGCACCGCGCTGAAGAAGATCGGCGACATCAAATCCGCGATGGGCGACGCCCCCGGCGCGCGTGAGGCCTTGCAGGCGGCGCTTGACCTGCGGCTGTCGCTGGTCACGGCGGACCCCGCGCCACGCTACCAGCGCGACGCGGCGTTTTCGCTGTCGGCGATGGCCGAGCTGAATCTGGCCGAAGGCGATCCCGCCGCCGCCGAACCTCTCATCGCCGATGCCGTCGCCAGACAGGTCCAGCTTGCCGGGGCCGCGCCCGGCGATTCCTTCACGCTCCGCGATCTCTCGATCGCGCAGAACCTCCATGCCTCGACCCTGATGCAGCTCAACCGCAACAGCGAGGCGGTCGAGGTCGCGAAGGCCTCGCTGGCAACCGCAGACCGGCTGCTGCAACTCGCACCGGACGATCCCGAGCATCTGCACGACCGGCTGGTCACGCTGAACCGGCTGGGCGACGCGCAGTTCGCCTTGGGTGACACCAAGGGCGCGGTCGAAAGCTTCAAGGCGATGGTCGAGCAGGGCAACAAGCTTCTGGACATCGATGCCTACAGCGCCCCCTGGGCCAACGACCTTGGCCTGGCGCTGGAACGGCTGGGCAATGCGCAGTCGGCGTCTGGCGACGTCGCCGCCGCGCTGAAAAGCCATCAGGATGCGCTTGCGCTGCGCGACTGGCTGAACCAGCAGGACCCCTCGAACCCCGACTGGTATCGCAACCTTGCCCTCAGCCAGGCCAGCGTGGCCACGGCGCTTTCCGCCCGCGAGGATTACGAAGGCGCGCTGCCGCATCAGGACGAATCCCTGCGCATTATGCGTGACCTCTCCGCCGCCTTCCCCGACAATATCTGGTACAAGCTCGACGTGGTGCGGGCGCTCGACCAGCGGGCGATGCTTCTGGCCGACCCGACCGCCGAAAACCGGGAGGCGCTGGGAATGCTGGAAGAGATGCAGGCCGCAGGCACCCTGCCGGACGGCTATGGCGACTGGATCGCGGGCTTCCGCAAGAACCTCGGCCTGCCCACGGATTTCTGACCGCTCACGCGGCGGGGCAGGGCTTGGCAATGTGCGGCCTTTCCCTGTAAGACGGGGAAAACGAGATGAAAAGGCCAAGGCGTTGAGCAATCCCGACAGCTTCATCGACGAAGTCACCGAAGAGGTGCGCCGCGACCGCCTGTTCCGGCTGTTCCGCAAATACGGCTGGATCGGGGTGGTGATCATCCTGGGCCTCGTCATCGGCACCGCCTGGACGGAATGGTCGAAGTCGCGCGCCGAGGCTCGGGCCGAAGCCTTTGGCGATGCGGTGATCGACGCGCTGGATCACGGCACGCCCGACGAACGCCGCGAGGCGCTGGCCGCCGTGCCCGCCGAGACCGGCCAATCCGCCATCCTTGGCCTGATCATGGCCTCCGACCCGGTCGAGGACAAGGCAGCCACCCTTGCCGCGCTGGACAAGGTCGCGGCTGATGCCAGTCTCACGCCCGCCTATCGCGATCTCGCGGTGCTGCGCCGGGTTCTGGTGGCAGGGGCCGACCTGCCGGTTGCGGATCGCCGCAGCGCGCTGGAAGGCATCGCCGCTCCGGGCCGCCCCTACCGGGTGCTGGCCGAAGAACAGTTGGGCTACCTGCTGATCGAAGAGGGCAAGCCCGACGACGCCATCGCCGCGCTCACCGCGCTTCTGCAGGATCAAGAGGCGTCCGCGTCGCTCCGGGCACGGCTCGGGCAGGTGGTGACGGCGCTTGGCGGCACCGTTCCCGAAGTCTCGGGCGGCTGAGGGCGGCAAGCGATGAACGCAGGGGAAAGGTCCTTTCAGGTGGCAGGCATGAAGTTCAGACAAATGGGCGGCAAGCTGATGACCGGCGTGGGGCTTCTGGCGCTCCTCGCGGCC
>JAGPEG010000195.1 GCA_018057165.1 Tabrizicola sp. | reverse complement strand
CGACCCACCAGGCCGACAGGATGAACTCGCGCGCTTCGGCCAGCATGGTGCCCCATTCCGGGCTGGGCGGCTGCGCGCCCATGCCAAGAAAGCCAAGCGCGGCCGAATCCAGCACGGCGGAGGAGAACGACAGCGTGGCCTGCACGATCAGCGGGGCCAGGCAGTTCGGCAGGATGGTCCTGAACATCAGTCGCAGGTTGCCTGCCCCGGCGACGCGGGCGGCGGTGACATATTCGCGCCGCATCTCGGACATCACGGCGGCGCGGGTCAGTCGGGCGAAATGCGGCTGGTAGACGATGGCGATGGCGATCATCGCATTGGTCAGCCCCGGCCCAAGCACCGCCACCAGCACCAGCGCCAGGAGAAGCGAGGGGAAGGCGAGGATCACATCCATCACCCGCATGATGACGGTATCGACCCAGCCGCCGAAGAACCCGGCGACAAGGCCAATGACAATGCCGCCGACCAGCGCGATGGACACGACGACGATGCCGATGAACAGCGAATATTGCGCGCCGTAGATCAGCCGCGACAGCATGTCCCGTCCGACGGCATCGGTGCCAAGGATATAGGCCGCGCGCCCCTTTTCCTCCCACATCGGCGGGACCAGAAGGGCATCGCGGTATTGCATCGTCGGGTCATGCGGGGACAAGAGCCCGGCGAAGACCGCGACCAGCACCAGAAGCAGGAAGACGATCATCCCCAGCACCGCGCCCCGGTTCTGGCTGAAGTAGAACCAGAACTCGGCCAGCATCCGGCGGCGGATCGCGGCATCCGAAAGTTTGACGGTTGCGTCGGTCATGTGTTGCGGATCCTCGGGTTGATCAGGCCATAGGTCAGGTCGACCAGCAGGTTCACCAGCATCACCAGGCCAGCGATCAGCAAAAGGCCGGACTGCACGACCGGATAGTCGCGGCGCGAGATCGAATCGATCATCCATTTGCCGATGCCCGGCCAGGAGAAGATTGTCTCGGTCAGGATGGCGCCGGCCATCAGCACGCCGATCTGCAGGCCGATGGTGGTGATGACCGGGATCATCGCGTTCCTCAGCGCATGGATGCCGATCACCCGGCTGGCCGGCATTCCCTTGGCGCGGGCGGTGCGGACGTAATCCTCGCCCATCACCTCAAGCATCGCCGACCGGGTCTGCCGGGCGATCACCGCCAGCGGGATCGTCGCCAGCACGACCGAGGGCAGGATCAGATGGCTGACCGCCGAGGTGAAAGCTCCCTCCTGGCCCGACAGCAGGCTGTCGATCAGCATGAAGCCGGTCACGTCGGGGAAGAAGTACATCAGGCTGATCCGGCCCGACACCGGCGTCCAGCCAAGGATGCCCGAGAAGAAGATGATCAGCAGCAGGCCCCACCAGAAGATCGGCATCGAAAAGCCGACCAGCGCGGTGGTCATCGAGATCTGGTCGAACCAGGAACCGCGCTTGATCGCGGCCAGCACCCCGACCGGCACGCCGATCAGCGTGGCGATGATGATGGCGCAAAGCCCCAGCTCGACCGTTGCCGGGAACAGGGCCAGGAATTCGGTGATCACCGGCTTTTTCGTCACCAGCGAATTGCCGAAATCGCCGTGGAACAGCCGCCCGAGGAAATCGAAGTATTGCAGCACCACGTTCTTGTCATAGCCGAGCTGGGCCGTCAGTTCGGCATGACGTTCGGGCGTGACGCCGCGTTCGCCCGCCATCAACAACACCGGGTCGCCGGGCAGGATACGCACGAAGCTGAAGGCGATGATGGTGATGCCCAGGAAGGTCGGCACCAGATACAGAAGTTTGGAAAGAATGAACCGGACCATGGGCTTGTCCCTTGAAAGACGCGCGGGGGACCAGCCCCCGCGCGCCCGGTTTCGTCAGACGGACGCGCCGATTATTCGGCGATGTCCACGGTCTCGAAGGTGAAGTCACCCAAGGGGCTCATCACGAAACCCGAAACCTTGGCCGACATCGGCACATATTGGGTCGAGTGCGCGATGGTGTACCAGGGGGCCTGGTCCTTGAAGATCACCTGGGCCTCTTCGTAGAGCTTGGTACGCTCGGTCGGGTCGGCGGTGATCTTGGCGTCCTTCAGCAGCTTCGAGAAGTCCTCGTTGCACCAGAAGGCACGGTTCGCCCCGCCCTCACCGGCGGAATCGCAGGACAAGAGCACCGACAGGAAGTTGTCCGGGTCGCCGTTGTCGCCGGTCCAGCCCAGGATCACCGCGCCGTCACGGCCCGGCTCCATGGATTTGGCCAGGTATTCGCCCCATTCGTAGCTGACGATCTCGACCTTGACGCCGATCTTCGACAGGTCTTCCTGCATCAGTTCCGCCGTGCGCTTGGCGTTCGGCATGTAGGGACGCTGCACCGGCATCGCCCAGATCTTCATCGACAGGTCGGTCACACCGGCCTCGGCCAGCATGGCCTTGGCGGCTTCGGGATCATAGGCGTCGTCGACGATGGCGTCATTGTAGGACCACATGGTCGGCGGGATCGGGTTCTTGGCCGGCGCGGCCGCGCCCTGGAACACCGCATCGACGATGGCCTGCTTGTTGATCGCCATGTTCAGCGCCTTGCGGACCTTCGGGTTGTCGAAGGGCGGCATGGTGGTGTTGTAGGCCAGATAGCCGACGTTCAGGCCGGCCTGTTCGTCCAGCTTCAGGCTGGCGTCAGCCTTGATGCCTTCGATGTCGGCCGGGGCCGGATAGGGCATCAGGTGGCATTCGCCGGCCTTCAGCTTCTGCAGGCGCACGGCGGCGTCCGGGGTGATCGCGAAGACCAGGTCGTCGATGATCGGCGCGGTGCCCCAGTAGTCCGGGTTCTTGGCATAGCGGATCACGGCGTCTTTCTGATAGGCCACGAACTTGAACGGGCCGGTGCCGATCGGCAGGTTGTTCAGATCCTCGCGCGTGCCGGCGGCGTCAAGCGCATCGGCATATTCCTTCGACACGATCGAGGCGAAGGGCATGGCGATGTTCGCCAGGAACGGCGCTTCGGGCGTGTTCAGGGTGAACTTGACCGTGTAGTCGTCGATCTTCTCGATCGACTTGATCAGGTCCGGCATCGCCATCGAAGTGTAGTATTCGTAGGTGATGCCCGGAATATACTGGTGCCAGGAGTTCTCGGCATTGCCCTGACGGTCATACGAGAAGATCACGTCATCGGCGTTGAAGTCACGGGTGGGGGTGAACTTCTCGTTCGAGTGCCACTTGACGCCCTTGCGCAGGTGGAAGGTGTATTCGGTGCCGTCTTCCGACACGTCCCAGCTTTCGGCCAGGCCCGGCTCGACCTCGGTCGTGCCTTTCTTGAACTCGGTCAGGCGGTTGTAGACCGGGTGGGCCGAGGCGTCGAAGGTGCCGCCCGCAGTATAGGGCGCGGGGTCGAACCCTTCGGGCGAGGCTTCCGAGCAGTAGACGAACGTCTTGGCCTCTGCCGAGGCCACAGTCAGAGCCAGCGCCGAGGCCGCGATCAGGCTGTGTGCGAGATACTTCATCCCGAGGATTCCTTTCCTGTTAGTTTAGGGTCGCCTAGGTCCGGCGCCAAAGGTGTTCGGCGACGGGTGATTTCGGTGCATCATGACTATCGGGAAGGCATTCCGGAATCCATGCCTCTTCCAGACTTTTTTTCCGAGGCGCCCTTCAGCACGGATCACCACGCGCGCGACGCAGTTCCCAGCCCAATGCAGACTCCGGCTTGACCTAAAGTCAATCTCGGCATTCGAGGCATTCCGCTCACGGCGTGCCGGACCCCGTTCCGCCGGACCGATGCTGCCCCGTTCCCGCGCTGAAAACAGCAAGCCGTTGGCACCGCACGGAAGTCTTGGCGCGAAGCGGAATGTGGCCGGGTTCGGGGCTGGCGTCCTACTTCCCTTGCCACACCGGATCGCGCTTTTCGGCGAAGGCCCGCGCGCCCTCCAGCTGATCCTCGCTGGAATAGAGCCGGTCCACCGTCGGCAGCAGGCGCTTGCTGACCCGGTTCAGCGCATCCTGGAAGCGCATGTTCTCGGCCTCGCGCACCACTTCCTTGATCGCGGCATAGACCAGCGGCGGGCCGGACTCCAGCAGCCGCGCCAGATCCCAGGCCTTGCCCAGCAGATCCTCCGGCGCGCAAACCTCCTTGATCAGCCCCCAGCGGAAGGCCTCTTCGGCGTCGAACCAGCGCCCGGTCAGCAGCAGGTCCATCGCCACATGATAGGGGATGCGCTTCGGCAGCTTGATGCTGGCGGCATCGGCCACCGTGCCCGAGCGGATTTCCGGCAGGGCGAAAGTGGCGTTGGTGGAACACAGGATCAGATCCGCCGACAGCGCCAGCTCCAGCCCGCCGCCGCAACAGATGCCCTGCACGGCGGCGATCACCGGCTTGTTCAGGTTCGGCAGTTCCTGCAAGCCGCCGAAACCGCCCACGCCATAGTCGCCGTCCACCGCATCGCCTTCGGCGGCGGCCTTCAGGTCCCAGCCGGGACAGAAGAACTTCTCGCCCGCCGCGCGCAGGATGCAGACCCGCAAGCTGTCATCGTCGCGGAAGTCGCGGAACACCAGCCCCATCACCCGGCTGGTCTTCAGGCTGATCGCATTGGCCTTGGGCGCGTCCAGGGTGACCTCCAGAATCGCGCCTTCGCGACGGGTCTTCACCGGGCCTTCGGTCCGCATTTCCATTGCCATCACACTCTCCTGATCAAGGCATCCACCGCCACGGCACCGTTCTGGCGCACGAGGACGGGGTTGATTTCGATTTCCTCAAGGTGCTCGTCGGCCAGCATCAGCGCCCCAAGCCGCACCGCCATCGCCGCGACCGCCTGCATGTCCGCCCTGGGCCGCCCGCGGTAGCCGTCGAGAAGCGGCCAGAGCCGCAACCGCTGCGCAGCCTCCAGCACCTGCGTCTCCGTGACCGGCAGGACCAGCGTCACCGTATCGGCCAGCACCTCTGCCGTCACCCCGCCCATGCCAAGTGTCAGTGTCACCCCGTAGACCGGATCGCGGCGCAGGCCGAGCAGCACTTCGCCGAC
>JAGPEG010000047.1 GCA_018057165.1 Tabrizicola sp. | reverse complement strand
GCGCAGCACTTCGTCCGACAGGTAGATCACCAGCCAGACGAGGCCGGTGAACGCCCCCGCCGCCGCACCGCGCAGGACGATGGACCAGGCCTCGAGGAACAGCGCCGGATAATCGCGCCAGCTGGTGCGCGCCGCTGCGATCAGGAAGGGCACCGGCAGCGCCGCCACCGTCAGCAGCGCAAAGGCCGGGATCGGGCTGTTGAACAGGTCCTCGGCCTCGCCCCAGCGCAGTGCCGTCAGCCCGATCAGGCCCGCGACCAGCGCCCCCAGCCCGAAGGCGCGCGGCAGCGCCCGGCCAAAGCCGATCGGCCCCGCCATCGCCAGCAGCGCGCCGAATCCGACCAGGATCAGGCCGAACAGCGCAAAGGCGGGATAGTGGCCGATCCAGTCCTTCTCGCCTGCCTTGAACACGGCCCAGACCAGCCCACCCGCCAGCCCCCCCGCAAGCGCAAGCCGGACCCGAGCCGCAATCTGCCCTGTCATCGCCGTTCCTCCGTGCCTGCCCGCTGTTATTCGTTTGTGTAGCCGCGCTGCATAGTCAGGATTTCCAGCCGATTGCCAAGCCCTTTGCGTGGGGACTAAGCTCTGGCCCAGCTTGAGGAAAGGACTGCCATGCCCCCGATGATCCGCCCGCTCCGCCCGGAAGACGAAACCGAATGGCGCAGGCTCTGGACCGGATACCTCGCCTTCTACCAGACGACGGTGCCCGAGGCGGTCTATGCCTCGACCTTCGCCCGGCTTCTGGGCGACGACCGCCAAGATTTCAGCGCGCTGGTGGCCGAAGGCGACGGCAAGTTGCTGGGCCTGACGCATTACCTGTTCCACCGCCACGCCTGGAAGGTCGAGAATGTCTGCTATCTGCAAGACCTCTACGTCGACCCCGCAACGCGCGGCGCCGGCCTTGGCCGCAGCCTGATCGAGGCGGTCTATGCCCACGCCGATGCTGCCGGGGCCCCGGCGGTCTACTGGCTGACCCAGGACTTCAACACCCAGGCCCGCCAGCTTTACGACCGTGTGGCGAAGGTCACGCCCTTCATCCGCTACATCCGGCCGCTCTGACGTTGCCGCCTCAGCCCTGCAAGCCTTTCAGATATTCGGCGATCTGCACCAGCCGCACCGGCGTGGGCGAGGCGATGCCGTCGCCCCCGTCATAGGGCACCAGATCCCCCTGCAACAGCGGCCCGAACTGCGGCATCGGCGACGTGCCGTCATGACCCCCGGTATAGCCCCAGATCTTCGCCATAACCCGCGTGCCGGGGAAGACCCCGCCATTGCGCGCCGAAAGCCCGGTCAGATCGGCGGGCTTGCGGTCCAGCACCGCAGCCGCATCGCCGTCGCCCTTGCCGCCCGCCCCATGGCAGGCCGAACAGAAGGTCGCGAAATCCTCGGCACCCGAGGGCACCTTGTCCTTCTCCACGCAGGCCGTCAGCACCAGAACCGGAAGCAGCATCATCAGTCGCATGGCAGGTTCTCCTTTGCCCGCAGTCTGGCGCATCCGCCACTAGACGCCTTGATCTACGTCACCTGCCCCGCCGTCAGCCGCACCACCCGGTCCATCCGCGCCGCCAGCTCCAGGTTATGCGTCGCGATCAGCGCCGAAAGCCCGGTCTCGCGCACCAGCTCCATCAGCACCCCGAACACCTGATCCGACGTGCCGGGGTCCAGGTTGCCCGTCGGCTCATCCGCCAGCAGAAGCTTCGGCGCATTGGCCAAAGCCCGGCAGAACGCCACCCGCTGCTGCTCGCCCCCCGACAAGGCCGCCGGGCGATGCCCCGCCCGCGCCGCAACCCCCACCTTGCCCAGCAGCTCCAGCGCCCGCGCCTCGGCCACCGCCTTCGCCACCCCGTTGGCCAGTTGCGGGATCACCACATTCTCCAGCGCCGAAAACTCCGGCAGCAGATGGTGGAACTGGTAGATGAACCCCACATCCGCCCGCCGCGCCTCGGTCCGGGCCTTGTCCGACAAGCCGCCCATTTCGCGCCCGCCCAACCGGACCGTCCCCGTGTCGGGCGTGTCCAGCAGCCCCGCGATGTGCAGCAGCGTCGACTTCCCCGCCCCCGACGGCGCCACCAGCGCCACCACCTCGCCCTTCGCCACCGACAGCGACGCCCCCCGCAGCACCAGCACTTCCGAAGGCTTGCCCCGGTTGTAGCCCTTCTCGATCCCCGAAAGCTCCAGCATCATCTCACTCATAGCGCAGCGCCTCGACCGGGTTCATCCGCGCCGCCCGCCGCGCCGGAAGCAGCGTCACCACAAAGGACAGGACCAGCGACAGGACCACCGCCGACAGCACATCCCCCGCCTGCAGTTTCGCCGACAGGTGATAGATCGGCCGCACCGTCGGGTCCCAGACCCCGCCCCCCGCCAGCCAGTTGATGAAATCGAAGATCGGCGTGAAATAGACCGCGAACAGACACCCGATCGCCACCCCCAGCAGCGTCCCCGCCACCCCGGTAAACGCCCCGCACAGGAAGAACACCCGCAGCACCGAGCCTTCGGTCAGCCCCATCGTCCGCAATATGCCGATATCCCGCCCCTTGTTCTTCACCAGCATCACCAGCCCCGAGATGATGTTCATCGACGCGATCAACACCAGGATCGACATCAGGATGAACATCATGTTGTCTTCGACCGTCAGCGCCCGCAGGAAGGCCCCGGAACTGTCCTTCCAGCTCCACAGCATCGCCTCCGGACCCCCCGCCGCCATCAGCGCCGGGCCATAGCTGTCGATCTCCTCGGGATGCTCGACCATCACCTGAAACTCGTCCAGCCGGCCCTCCGCGTTGAAGAAGGCCTGCGCCTCGGACAAGGGCAGATAGGCCCGCGTCCGGTCGATATCCGGGCTGCCGGTGTTGAAGACATAGACCACGTCATAGGCATTGACCCGCGGCGTCGAGCCCAGCGCCGATTTCACCCCGTTTGGCGAGATCAGCCGCACCCGGTCGCCCACCGTCACCCCCAGCTCGCGCGCAACGCCCGAGCCCAGCGCCAGCCCGTTCGGGAAATCGCCGATCTCGCCCAGGTCATCGCCGCCCTCGTGCATCGCCGGGATCGTCGCGAAATCCTCCGGCCGCATCCCGTAGACCTCGGCCCCCGAGTTTTCCTCGCCGTCCGAGACCATGACCTGACCCCGCACCACCGGCGCCGCTTCCACCACCCCCGGCACGGCGGCCAGCGCGGTACCGATCTCTCCGGTATCGGCAAAGCCCCGCATCAGCCGACCGTCGGCATCCAGCTCACCCGCGGAATAGACCGTCACATGCGCGTTCGCCCCCAGGATCGTATCGACGAACTCCTCGCGGAACCCCGCGCGCACCGCCATCGTCGCGATCAGCGCGAAGACCGCCAGGGTGATCCCGATCAGGCTGATCCAGGTCATCACGGAAACCCCGCCCTCCGCCCGCCGCGCGCGCAGATAGCGCCAGGCGATCATGAATTCGAAGCCCGAAAAGGGTCGCGTGCTGGTTGCCATCTGCCTGTTTTCCTGGGTCCCGAACCTTTGGCCCATACCTGCGGGACAGGTCCGGAAAGGTCAAGGCAGGACCCCCTCCGGGCGGAATTCCGCGCGCCGCCGTTCACGCCGCCGTGCGCGCGCCTGCCGCTTGCGCTATCCATCCCGCGCGACGGATTGCCGCCGCCCACACCAACGATAACGAGGGATAAACATGCGTTTTGCATCGACCATTCTGGCGCTTGCCGCCACCGGCTTTCTGGCTGCCTGCAACGAGGAAACCTGCACCCAGGAAATCGCCACCAAGAAGGCCACCGACCTGACCGCGAAAATCCAGGAGGTTGCCGCCGCCGACCCGGCGAAACTGGCCGAACTCGCGCCCAAGGTTCAGGATCTGGCGACCAAGGCCGCTGCTGGGGGCGATGACCTCTCCGCGACCTGCAAGGCGCTCGACGAGATGATGGCCGAGCTGTCGAAATAAGCGCAAAGGTCCGGGCCGCATCAGGCCCGGACCATCCTGCGGTCTGGGCCAGGCGATCCATCCCGCCGTTGATCACTGCACGCCGGACCTTCGGCCCATCCGGCCTGTCTGCCGGACCTCGCGCAGGAGGCACCTGCCGACAACAGCAGCCCCCCCGGTCACGCCGCTCTTTACTATTTCAATCATCCGTTATATAAACGATTCGTTACATAACGGAGTCCCAGGTATGCTCCCGCTCGACGCGCCCTTCGCCGCCCTCGCCGATCCCACCCGCCGCGCCATTCTCGCCCGGCTGGCGGAAGGCGAGGCCACCGTGCAGGATCTCGCCCGCCCCTTCGCCATTTCCCAGCCCGCGATCAGCCGCCACCTCAAGGTGCTGGAGGACGCCGGCCTGATCGAGACCCGCATCGACGGCACTGCCCGCCCCCGCCGGCTGAAGCCCGACACCATGGCGCAGCTCTGGGACTGGCTCGGGCAGTACCGCGCGTTGTGGGAAGCGCAGTTCCAGCGCCTCGACACCCTCCTCGACAACCTGCCCGACGATCCCCCCACCGAAAGGACCCTCTGATGTCCCTCGACCTGACCAAGCTGCAAACCACCCTCGACGGCGAAACCGACATCATCTGCCGCCGCGATTTCGGCCATCCCCCCGCAAAGGTCTGGCGCGCCCTGACCGAGCCTGCCCTCATCCGGCAATGGATGGCCGTCGACGGCCACCCGATGACCCGCTGCGACATCGATCCCCGCCCCGGCGGCAGCTTCCACTACGAATGGGCCGGTCCCGACGGCACTTCCTTCTTCTTCTCCGGCCCCATCCTTGCCGTCGACGCCCCCCGCCACATGACCCATATCGAGCATTTCAACGGTGACCCGGCGATGGCCGCGCACATCACCACCGACCTTGCCCCGCATGGCACCGGCAGCCGGATGACCATGGTCATGCGCTACGCCAACGCCGAAGCCCGTGCCTCGGCTGTCGCCACCGGCATGACCGACGGCATGGACCAGGTCTACGCCAAGCTCGACGCCCTGCCGCTCGACTAAGGCGGCGCAAGGCAGCAGACCGCACCCGACAAGGACAGGCACATGACCCTCGACGAGACCTCCCTCAGCCTCGACGGCGACACCGACATCGTCCTCCGCCGCGACTTCTCGCATCCCCCGGACAAGGTCTGGCGCGCCCTGACCAAACCCGACCTGATCCGGCAATGGCTCTCGTCCGACCTTACCGATTGCCGGATGGACGCCCGCCCCGGCGGCAGCTTCCGCTACGACTGGCCGGAGTTCTTCTTCTCCGGCCCGGTGCTGGAGGCCAAGGCTCCGCACCATCTGCTCCTTGTCGAGCATTTCAACGGCGACACCACCCAGGGCCCGACCGTCACCACCACGCTCGCGCCCGACGGCCCCGGCACCCGCATGACCGTGGTGATGCGCTACAAGGATGCCACAGCCCGCGCCCTTGCCGTCGAACAGGGCTTCACCGACGGCCTCAGTGAAGTCTACGGCCAGATCGAACAGCTCGGCTTCCCCGGCTAAGCCCTATCCCGCCGAAAACCCTTTCACACTTGCCCAAATATCCCCGCCGGAGGCCCTTCACCCGAGGCCCTGCGCGTTCTTCACGCGCGGGGCCGAGACAAAGGCTTGCGGCGCAGCCGCTCATTTTGATTGCCGCTGCACCCCGCGATGCCGTCCACCACAGCACGCAACGCTGTCCGCAAGCGCCTTCTCTCCCCCTTGTGGGGAGGGGCGGGGGCCGCCGCCGGTTAACAAATCGTCAACGTCCGCGACCAAACACTTGTTTCCAAATGAATTCCCGAAAGTGTCCACCGTGGACAGAATCAGAAATCGGTCGGCGCCCCGCCTTCCTGTTTGCGCCGCGCCACGAAGCGTTGCAGCTCCTCCAGATCGTCCCCCGGCATCTCCGGCGCCTCGAACTCGGCCAGGATCTGCTTGTAGATCCGGTGCGCCCGCTCCACCGTCCAGACCGACCCGTCCGCCTGCCAGGCCTCATAGTTGCGCCAGTCCGACACGAAGGGCGCATAGAAGGCGTGCTGATAGCGGTCCTGGGTATGCTGGATGCCGAAGTAATGCCCGCCCGCGCCCACTTCCTTGATCGCGTCGAAGGCCAGGTCCTCGTCCCGCGTCGCGAAGGTCGCCTCTTCGAAATACCGCTGGATCATCTGCAGGACCTCGCAGTCCATGATGAACTTCTCGGGCGAGGCGATCAGCCCGCCCTCCAGCCAGCCCGCCGCATGGTAGACCATGTTGGTCCGGCTCTGGACCGACGCCCACAGCGAATTCGACGTCTCCCACATCGCCTGCCCGTCCGGCACGTTCGCCGCACAGACCCCGGAGGACCGCAGCGGCACGCCATAGTGGCGCACCAGCTGCCCCGTCATCTGCGTCGCCCGCATGTATTCCGGGGTGCCAAAGGCGGGCGCGCCCGACTTCATGTCGACGTTCGAAGTAAAGGTCCCGATCGCCACCGGACAGCCCGGCGCGATGTATTGCAGCAGCGCCACCGCCGCCAAGGCCTCGGCAATCGACAGGGCCACCGCCCCCGACATCGTGACCGGAGCCATCGCCCCCGCCAGCGTGAACGGGGTCACCACCACCGGCTGCCCGCGCTTCGCCATCCGCATCGCCCCATCGAGCATCGGATAATCGTGCTTCAGCGGCGAGACCGAGTTGATGTTGGTGTACATCCTGGGCTTGGCCTGGAACTCTGCCTCCGTCAGCCCCCCCGCGATCCGCACCATCTCCATCACGTCTTCCACCCGCTCCGCCCCCAGCGAATAGGCGTGGACGACTTTGTCGGTCAGCGTGAGCTTTTCATACAGGCAATCCAGGTGCCGGACGGAAGCATGGATGTCCACCGGCTCCACCGGATAGCCGCCCGCGACATGGATGCAGTTGAAATACTGCGTCAGCTTCATGAATTCCTTGAACGTCTCGAAGTCGCCGGACCGCTTGCCGCGCTCCATGTCCCAGGCGTTCGGTGGCGAGGAGACGTTCACGAACAGCATGTGCTTGCCGCCCATGATCAGCTCGCGCTCGGGGTTGCGGGGGGTGATCGTGAAAGTCTCCGGCGCGCGGGCGACCATCTCCATCACGAAATCCTCGTCCATCCGGACGTTGGTCCCGTTCACGATGCAGCCCGCACGGCGCAGATGCTCCACCGCTTCGGGGTTCAGGAACTCGATCCCGATGTCGCGCAGGATCCGCATCGCGGTCTTGTGGACGCGGCTCACCCCTTCGGCGTCCAGAGGCTCGATGGGAGCATCCGGGTTCACCGGAATCCGCCAGGGCATCTGGTCGATCACGGCGCTTCCCGCCCGGACCTTCATTCCCGCCCGCCCCCCGGCGCGCTTCCTGCGGGCTGGTTCATCGGTCATCGTCACTCTCCCTTGCCTTGTGGCAAGGATGACGGAAGCCGCGCGGATCTGAACACCGCGTTTGCGACGCAAATGGGTCGTTTTTCGCGTATTGTGCTGTCAGCTCAGGCTTTCAGGCCGGAAAGCCAGTCCGGGATGGCCCCGATATCGGCCAGAACCACATCGGCATGGGGTTCCAGATCCTCGCGCCGGGCGATCCCGGTCAGCACCGCAACCACCCGCATCCCCGCCGCGCGGCCCGCCTCCAGATCATGCCGGCTGTCGCCCACCATGGCAACCCGCGACGGATCAAGCCCCAGCTGGCGTGCAAAGGCCAGGCACATCCCCGGCCCCGGTTTTGCCCCGTGGCCCGAATCGTAGCCCGAGATGAAATCGAAGCAGTCGGTGATCCCGTGGTTCGCCAGATGCTGCCGGGCGGGTGTCTCGGAATCGTTCGTCGCCACCCCCAGCCGCAACCCCTGCCCGCGCAGGGCCGCGAGCAGCGGTCGCAACGGCACCGCCTCGGACATCGGCGCCTGTCCCGCGCTGGCGTCGATCCGGTCAGTCAACTCCTCGACCGTCAGCCCCGGAAGCTCGGGCAGCAGCGCCGCAGCGATGTCGGCCGCTGTCGCCGCGATCACCGGGCTGTCGGGCGCGAAGCTGCCATTGTCGAGATCGAATCCGATGGCCCGCCCCAGCCGCCGTGCATGGGCGGGATCGCGGGCGATCCGGGTCAGAAAATCCTGCGCCCAGCGGCCCCAGCTGACCCGGAAGTCGAACAGGGTTCCGTCCTTGTCGAACAACAAGCCGTCGATCATCGCCATCCTTCCGTCAGGTCCAGTCCATCACCGCGCCGCCGGGCAGGGCCGACCGGGCCGCCTGCGGTGCGGTGTAGGGTTGGCCTTGCGCATCGCAGAAGGCAACCACCCATCGGTCGTCCTGCATCAGGAAATCCAGAACTGCGGCCAGAAAGTCCGGGTCCGAGGCGCGGGCGCGCAAGTCACCCAGATTCGCCCCGGTCGCGGTCAGGAACGCGGGAAACACCTCGTCCTCTGCGGCGATCCACCCCAGGGCTTGCAGTGCCAGGACATGCGCAGCTTCCGATTGCATTCCGCGGTTCTCCCAGGACCCAAGACCGGCCCGCCCCCCGAATTATGCCCTTCCGGGGCAAACGGAAAGGATTTCTTAACCTTCTTGTCCGCAGTCTGACCCATCGACAGGGGAAGAAAACGGCACCGAGAAGATGAGCGTACGGATCCTCATCACTGACGACGTTGCGGCGAACCGGATCGTCCTGCAGGCCCGCCTGGCCGCCGCCTTCTATGACCCGATCCTTGCCGCCGATGGCGCGACCTGCCTGGCCATCGCGCGCGAGGAGCGGCCCGATCTCGTGCTGCTGGATCTTGGCCTGCCCGACATTTCGGGGCTTGAGGTTTTGCACCGGCTGCGGCGGAACCCCTTGTCCCGCGACATTCCGGTGATCGCGCTGACGGCGACGGGCTCTGCCGCCGAACGGGTTGCCGCCTTCGCCGCCGGAGCCGACGACGTGATGGACCGACCGGCCAATGAGCGCCTGCTGCTCGCCCGGCTGCGCAACCTGTTGCGGCTGAAGGCGGAAAGCGATTTTCCCGTGCCCGACGGGCTGGCGCTGGCCGGGCTGGCCGACCCCCCCGCCGCGTTCGAGCCTCAGGGTATCGTCGCGCTGGTCGCCGCCCAGGTTGCCCCGACCGAAAGCCTGCGCATTGCGCTGGCCGGGCAGTTGCGCGACCGGCTGGTCGTCCTGTCACGCAGCGAGGCTCTGGCCAACATGTCGGCGGATCGGGGGCCTGGCAACCTTCCCGAAGTGTTCATCCTGCAGGACGACGGGCGCAATCCCTCGGCCACGCTGCGGCTTCTGTCGGAACTGAAAAGTCACCAGACCACCCGCCATGCCGCCGTCTGCGTCCTGGGCCCTGCGGGCGAAGGCGATGAGGCCGCAATGGCCTTCGATCTTGGGGCGGACGATGCTGTCGGTCCCTCTGTCACGGCCGAGGAGCTGGCGCTGCGCATCCGGGGCCTGTTGCGGCGCAAACGGAATTCCGACCGCAGTCGTGCGCGAATGCAAGACGGGCTGCGTCTCGCGATGCGCGATCCTCTGACCGGGCTTTACAACCGCCGTTTCGCTGCCCCGCAGCTCGTCGCCATTGCCGCCCGCGCGCGCGCCGAAGGCACCCCCTTCGCGGTGATGGTGATGGATCTCGACCGCTTCAAGCAGGTGAACGACCTTTACGGCCATGCCGCAGGCGACCAGGTCCTGATCGAGGTGGCACGCCGTCTGACCGCGAACCTGCGCGACAGCGATGTGCTGGCCCGCATCGGGGGGGAGGAGTTCCTGGCGATCCTGCCCGGCAGTTGCATGGTGAACGCCCGGCGGGTGGCAGAACGGCTATGTCAGGTGATGGACGAAGATCCGTTCCGGCTGGTCTCTGGCGAAACCCTGCATGTCACCGTCTCCATCGGCGTCGCGGTTGCGGGGGCCGGGGGAGAGGCCAGCTTTGCCCTCGAGGGCCTGGTGGAACAGGCCGACCTCGCACTGCTGGAGTCCAAGGGGGCGGGGCGGAACCAGGTCACGTTCCGGATGAACGCTGCCTGAGGCGGGTCAGCCCGGTCGGAAGCGGCAGGATCGGGACTGCCGCCGTCAATCCTTTCCACCGCGCCGCAGGTGCTTTTCCAGCCGGTCGGCAAAGGCCGCGCGCTCCTCCGGCGTCATCTCGACCAGCCGGGTCTCGATCAGGCTGCGGCCCAGATCCAGCCTTTCGGCATTGCGCGCCTCCAGGGCCGCCAGCGCCGCCTTCAGCGCCGCGGCGTCGAAAGGATCGGCGCGCAGGGTGGCAAGCAGGGTCTCGAACTCGGCCCGCGCCGCCGCGCGCTGCTCGCGGAACTCGCCCAGCCGCTCCATCAGCGCCTTGCGGATTGCGCGGCGGTCGGTGTCGTCCAGCGCCGCGCTGAACGGCCCGAAGGACATGTCGCGCGGCATCCCGTGGTGCCGCCCGTCGCCCAGCCAGGCCCCGACGGCCAGCCCTGCGACGGCAAGGTTCAGCGCCACCGACAGCGCCAGCGCGATCTTGACCCCGCGCGAAGTGGCCGGGACCGCAGGCACGGGCGGCGGGGTCGGGGTTTGTGGGTCGCTCATCTTCAACCTTCCGTCGTCAGGAAATCGCCACCGGGAAAGAACTCGGCCGCATCGGCCGACGCCCCGGTCAGATAGTCCAGCGTCGCCGGACTGTAATAGCCCAGCGCCAGCCCGAAGACCGCCGCCGTGCCAAGCCCCGCCAGCGCGGGCGCCCCTCCGAAGACCGCCGCCAGCCGCATCAAGACCCCCGGTCGCCGCGCGGGGGAGGCCGGGCGGGCCGAAGGCGCCTCCGGTTGCAAGGCCAGCGCATCGGCCAGCACCCGCTCCATCAGCGCCTCGGAGGGCGCCGCGGGTTGCCGTGCCGCGGTTGCCAGCAGGTCGTCAAGATCATCCTGCATGTCCGTCATCCTCATAGCCCAGGGCCGCTTTCCGGCCCGCCAGGATCGCCGACAAGGCCCGCTTGCCGCGCGCCGTCAGGCTTTCCACCGCTTCCACCCCGATCTCCATGATCGCCGCAATCTCGGGGTTCGTCATCCCTTCCAGATGGCGCAGGACCACCGCCTGCCGCTGCCGGTCGGGCAGTTCGGCCAAGGCTGCCTCCAGCGCCGCCATCCGGCCCGCCTCGATCAGCTGCCCCTCCGCCCCCGGCGCGCCATCGGCCAACTCGGGGGCATCCTCCAGCGCCGTCTGCCGCTTGCGGCCCCGCGACCGTTGCCGGTCGATGCAAAGGTTGGTGGCGACCCGGTAGGCCCAGGTCGTCACCTTGGTTTCGCCCTGCCGCCAGACGGGCGCGACCTTCCAGAGCCGCAGCAGGGTCTCCTGCGCGACATCTTCGGCTTCCGCCCGGTCGCCGGACAAAAGCCGCGCCGCATAGGCCATGACCCGAGGGGTGACGCGCTGGGTCAGGGCCAGCGCGGCATGACGGTCGCCCTTGGCATAAAGCACCATCAGCGCCTCGTCCGAGATCTCCCCTTGCGCATCGAAGGCCATGGTCATGCCCTGTGCTTAGCGGCTGCGGCCCAGGTCCGCAAAGGCTCAGTTGTCGCCCATGCCCCAGCCGTGGCCACGCTTCTTGTGGTGCTTCATCCCGGCCTGGATCTCGTCCCTGGTGACGAAGCCGTCGTTATCGGCGTCGATCCGGGCAAAGTTGCGCATCCCCGGACCTTCGCCCATCTCGGCCTCGGACAGGCTGCCGTTGCCGTCATTGTCCATGGTGTCCAGCATTCCTTGCGTCCGTTCGCCCAGCTTTTCCTGGAACCGTGCCAATGCCCTGGCCGAAAGCTCTTCAGGACTCAGCACCCCGTCGCCATTGGTGTCGGCAGCGGCGAACTCGACCTTCCGGTGCGCTTCCATCTCGGCATAGGTCAGCTTGCCATCCTTGTCGGCATCCATCGTGTCGAACATCTCGGTCAGCATCGCGCCACGGCCTTCGCCGGGACCACCCATGCCCATTTCGCCCTTCTGCGCCAGCGCGGCAGTCCCCAACAGGGCGCCGATCACGGCAATCGCGGCAATCGCGGATTTCTTCGGTGCAGACATCTTGTTCTCCTGTATCCGGGGCCGCTTCTTCGACCCATCTGCCCCATCACACGGGCCAGCCGCCGGTTTCCGTCGCAGGGATTTGCGACATCTGGGCACAGGGAGGTCTTTCCGCTGTAAAAAGCGCCGGGGCATGTCTATGTTCGCCGCTCTTGCCAAAGCGCCCGAAGCGCAGGACCCTGCCGAATGACCATGACCGAGACAACGCCCCTGACCGATCCCGTTGACCGCCCGCTGAAGCCTGCCCTTTTGCGCGGCTGGCGGCGGCGCTGCCCAAGCTGCGGCGCCGGGCCGCTTCTGCGTGGCTATCTCAAGGTGCGCGACGCCTGTCCGGTCTGTGGCGAAGAGCTGCACCATCACCGCGCCGATGACGGCCCGGCCTACCTGACCATCCTGATCGTCGGCCACCTCCTCGCGCCGCTGCTTCTGTTCACCTTCATCAAATGGCGGCCCGAACCCCTGGTCATGGCCGTGGGCTTCACCATCGCCACCGTGGCGCTGTCGCTCTACCTTCTGCCCCGGCTGAAAGGGGCGCTGGTCGCGCTGCAATGGGCCCACCGGATGCATGGCTTCGGCATCCGCCCGAATGACTGAAAGACCACATGACTGACGAGCCGATCCGCCCCGCCGCGACTGTCGTCCTCTGGCGCGAAAGCGCGCAAGGGCCGCAGGTCCTGATGGGCCAGCGCGGCGAGGGGGCGGTGTTCATGCCGTCGAAATTCGTCTTCCCCGGCGGTCGGGTGGATGCCGAGGATCACGCCGCCGCCCGGCCCGGCTTCCTGTCGCCCGACTGCGCCCGCCGTCTGTCCCTGATGGCCCCGGAAGACGCGCCCCCGCCCGAGGTCCTGGTCGCCGCCGCCCTGCGCGAGTTGACCGAGGAGACCGGGCTGAACCTCGCCGCGATGGAACATCCCTCGCTCCGCTTCATCTTCCGTGCCATCACGCCCCCCGGTCGGACCCGCCGCTTCGACGCGCGCTTCCTTCTGGCCCATGCCGACGGCCTGGATGGCGACGGCAATGATTTCGCCACCGCATCCGGAGAGTTGCAGCACCTGCGCTGGCTGCCCCTGCCGGAAGCCCGCGCGCTGGACCTGCCCTTCATCACCGAAGTCGTTCTGGCCGAGGTTGCAGCACTAGTGACGGGCGGTGATCAGCCCGGCGTGCCGTTCTTCGACAACTCCGGCGCCACCCCGCAATTCCGCCGCATCGTCTGAGGCCACAGCGCCCTTGTAGACCGGCCAGATCGGATGCGGCACCGGGTCCTTCGGGGTGAAGAGATAGCGGCGGAAGATCTCGGCGTAGTTGCGGTAGACGTAAGCCTCGTTCCGGCGGCGGTAGTGATCCCGCCGGGCGGCATACATGCCCGGCAGCTTGTACCAGGGCACCGCGGGGTGCATGTGGTGAACGACATGGAAATTGTTGTTCAGAAACAGCAGGCTGAATGGCCCCCTGCTTTCTATGATCACCGTCCGCGCCCGTGCGGCCTCATGCGCGCGGTGTTCCAGATAGGTGCGGATCTTCAAGAGCGCCGTGCCAAGGTAGACCGCCAGCAGATAGGCCCAGACCGGCATCGCGGCCATGGCCCAGAGCCAGCCAAAAACCAGCACCAGCCCCGGCACATGCAGCGCCCAGGCCAGGATCACCCGCCGGTCGCCCCGCAGCGCCAGATGCAGGTCCTGCGCCAGGAACGTCGCCGTGCCGACCAGCGGACCGATCAGCACCCGCCCCGCCAGCGTGTTGTTGACCCGCAGGATCAGCTTCGCCACTCCCGGCAGCCGCTCCCAGACGGCGGGATCGCAGAAGTTCGATTCCGGGTCGTCATAGGGATCGGTCAGCGCCGCGTCGTTGTGATGTTGCAGGTGGGTGTCCTTGAACCGCAGGTAGGGCACGAACAGCCCCGTCGCCGGAAACACCAGCGCCTCGGACAGGATTCGCGACCGGAACGGATGGCCATGCAGCACCTCATGCGCAAGCGAGGCAAGTTGCGCGATGGCGATGCCGGTCAGAAGGATCGCAAGCACCGGACTGAAGGGCCAGAGAAGCGTGGTGCCCAGCGCCCAGAGGGCATAGGTTGCAACGAAGAGGAAAATGGTCGGCCATTCGGCAGCGCGGGTCTGCAAGGTGATCCTCGAAACGAAATCCTGTTGGCAGGGTAGCAAGCCCCTGCCCTGCCGTGAATTCAGGGGATTGTAAACTTGACTCAGCGTTCGTTCCGTAAAATCATCAGATGATGGATAAAGTCGACAAACGCGACCGCGCTCCGCAGTTCCGCGCCCGCCTGACCGAGGCGATGGCGGCGCGAAAGATGAGCCAGGCCGAGCTTGCCCGCCAGACCGGGGTCGACCGTTCGACCATTTCCGCGCTTCTGCAACCCGGCACCCGGTTGCCGAACGCCCAGCTTGCCGCCGACTGCTCGCGCGCGCTTGGCATCAGTGCCGACTGGCTTCTGGGGTTGTCAGGTCGCCCCGAACCCATTGCCGACCTCCTCGCCGCCTCGCTGTCGCTGACCGAAGCCCCGCGCGCGCTGATCGACGAACGCATCTTCGGCTGGCATCAGGAGGCGGCGGGCTACAAGATCCGTCATGTCCCGGCCACGCTGCCCGACATGCTGAAGACCCGCGCCATGGTGGAATGGGAATATGAGCCCCAGCTTGGCCGCACCGCCGAGCAGGCCATCGGCGCCTTCGAGGACCGGCTGAAATGGATGCGCGGCGCGGGATCGGATTACGAGATCGCGCTGCCGATGCACGAGCTGACCGCCTTCGCTACCGCCTCGGGCTACTATGAGGGCCTATCAGCCGACACCCGCCGCGCGCAGCTGCGCCATCTGATGACACTGTGCGAACAGCTTTACCCCTCGCTGCGCCTCTGCCTCTTCGATGCGCGCAAGCTTTTCTCTGCCCCTGTCACCCTCTTCGGCCCGCTGCTGGCGGTGATCTACCTTGGCCGCCACTACCTTGCGTTCCGCGACTCTGCGCGGGTGGAAACCATCACCCAGCATTTTGACCTTCTGGTCCGCGAGGCCGAGGTCGGCGCGCGCGACATGGTCGCCCATCTGCAAACCCTGATGGACCGCGTCCGTTAAAGCGCGGTCAGAGCTTCGGTCCGGTAGCCATTGAAATCGAAGATTTCCCGCGCCGCATTCAGCCGGTCGGCGGGGATCGCCCCCCGGTCCAGCACGATCCCGAACCGGCCTGACGGCGTGCCGATGGCCAGGGTCCGGTAGCCGCTGTCGACCCAGATCACCCACCAGTCCTCGCCCTTCACCCGCAACCGTCCCGGCCCGACCAGAGGGGCCACACCCGAAACCTTCTCGGCCCGCCCAGCCAGGCACAGCGTCCCCGCCAGCCGCAGGCCCTGCCCCTCCGGCGTGATCTCCACCGCGCCCGCCCCGCAGGACCCAGAGGCCCGGACATCCGCGACCTGACGCCAGGTCCCTGCCGCTTGCCCCGGCTGGAACGCCGCCGCCGACCAGATCGGCGCGCCTGCCGCCCGGAAGGCCGGTGTCGCGTCGGGCATTGTCCCGCAGGCCGCCAGCACAAGGCCCAGCGCCAGTCCGCAGGCCCGCGTCAGTCGAGACACAGTGTCACCCTCGCGCCATTGTCCTGCAGGATATCGTTGCAGCCATACAGCGGCTTGAACGGCGAACAGGTGCCCGACCGGGCCAGGCAGACCCCCTCGCACTGGCTTTCCCGGTCGCATTGCTTGCCGCCGTCCCTGGTCTGGAAGATGCAGGCCCGCGCGTCGCCCTTGCCGATCCCGGACCATCTGCCATGCTTCTTTTCGCAGGCGAGCTGCATTTCGGATTTGGGCGTCACCGGCGTCGCCTCAAGATCGGCCTTCGGTGCCGGGCTGCCGGGCTTCGCCGTGGGGGCGGTCTCTGGCGTGGGGGCGGCCTGCGGGGCGGCCTTGCCCTCTCCGGCGGGTTCAGCCGCAGCCGGAGTTGGCGCCATTGCGTCCGCCGGGGCATCAAGCTCCGTCACCTCGATCTCGCCGCCGGTCAACGCATTCTGCGCGGACGGGCCGGACGCGGCCTTTCCCGGCGCCGAAAACTGGCAGCCCGCCACCAGACTGGCGGCACAAAGGACAAGTGCGACAAGGGACAGACGCGGCATCGGGCTCTCCGGTTGGCGCTACAAGTGACTTGAACACCTCTCAGCCGCAAGTCCCGTCAGTAAGGACGGGGATGGGCCCGGTGGGTTTCCGCTATGTCCTCAAGCACCTCTGACGACAACGTGATCCCCGCCGCGCCGATATTGGTCCGCAACTGCTCCGGCGTCGTCGCGCCGATGATCGGGATCGTCGGGAAGGGCCGCGTCCGGCAGAAGGCAATTGCCATCTGGCAGGGGTCAAGCCCGTGCCGCGCCGCCACCCCCAGATAGGCCGCCACCGCCGGGAACACCCGCGCGGTGATCCGCCCGCTCAGATCCGGGTTCAGGCTGCGGCGCGAGCCCTCGGGGATCACGTCGCCCGCGTATTTGCCGCTCAGCAGTCCGGTCGCCAGGGGCGAGAAAGCCAGCAGCGGCATGTCCTCGATCACCGAAAGCTCGGCCCAGTCGGTGTCGAACTGGCGGCACAGCAGCGAATATTCGTTCTGCACCGATCCCATCCGCGGCAGGCCCAGCGTCTCGGCCAGATGCAGCCAACGCGCCGCGCCCCAGGTGCTTTCGTTCGACAGCCCGATGGCGCGGATTTTCCCCTCGGCCACCAGCGCCTGTGCGGTGGTCAGGATGTCGGTCATGCTGTCGGTCTCGGCGGCCTTGTCGATCCCGGCAGGGGCATAGCGCCAGCTCTGGCGGAAGTGGTAGCTGCCCCGGTTCGGCCAGTGCAGTTGATAGAGGTCGATGTAATCGGTCCGCAGCCGCTTCAGGCTGGCCTCGCAGGCCGCGCGCAGCACTGCCCCGCTGATCGGCTCTCCGGGCCGGATGACCTGCCCCTTCCCCGCCACCTTGGTCGCAAGCACGATCCGGTCCCGCCCGCCCCGCGCGGCAAGCCAGCTCCCGATGATCTCCTCGGTTCGCCCCACGGTTTCCGCCCGCACCGGGTTCACCGGATACATCTCCGCCGTGTCCCAGAAATTCACCCCCGCCTCCAGTGCCATGTCGGCCTGGGCGTGACCCTCGGCCTCCGAGTTCTGCGTGCCCCAGGTCATCGTGCCAAGGCACAATTCGGAAACCGTCAGGCCGGTCTTGCCAAGCGTCAGGGTCTTCATCGACGGCTCCTTCTCTACCCGGCAAGGCTAGGCCGGATCGGCGACAGGGCAAAGGCCCAACCCCGGAGGTCCGCCGAAAATTGCCCGCCGACCTGACCCTGATCCCAAAGCTATCTTCCCGGATCGCACCTTCCTTGCCCAGCCGCGCAGAAGGAGACGCCCACGGAGATTGCCTTGCCCGGCAACACCGCCCTCCTGACCGGCGCAGGCCTCGGCGCTGCCCAATGGGACAGGGCGCGAACCCCCGCGGGGTTGAGTTTGCCAAATTCGCCCCCTGCGCT
>JAGPEG010000046.1 GCA_018057165.1 Tabrizicola sp. | reverse complement strand
AGGGGATTCCTTACCCTCGGCCGTCTGCGCGCTGCCGACAGAGGAGAACTCTCCGGTCACGATCCAGGCGGCAGCGCCAAGCATGACGCAGAAGGCGGCAATTCGGTGGAACTTCGGCATGATCGGAAAAACCCGCGAAAGCTGTTGATAGGAAAGGACTACGTCCGTCGCGGGCCGACACTTGACCCCATCGTCGGACTTTTGGAAAAGCCGGATACTCAGACGCGGGAAGTCATACCCGTCGATGGAAACGAGGTCTAGTCTGCAATTTCAACCGCTTTGGCTTGACTTCCATCGCCAAACAGCCCATTCCCCCCCCGGTCCGAAGCCCGTGCCGCGTGAGCACCGAAAGGCCCGGACATTCTGGTTCCCACAGTCACGCAGGGGCGCCGCTTGCGGCACGGTCACGGGCATTGGTCCGGGGCGAGGGTCGCAGGCCCTCTGAATGATTGGGATTCCCATGACCACTTTTGCCGACCTCGGCCTTTCGCCGAAAATCCTCACCGCGCTGGAAAAGACCACGCTCAAGACGCCCACGCCAATCCAGGCGCAGGCCATTCCCCATATCATGCAGGGCCGCGACCTGATGGGCCTTGCCCAGACCGGCACCGGCAAGACCGCCGCGTTCGGCCTGCCGATCCTGCACCGTCTGCTGGACCTTGGCCATCCGCCGGGGCCGAAGAACGTGCGGGCGCTGATCCTGGCCCCGACGCGCGAGCTGATCGGCCAGATCAAGGACAATTTCGAGGTCTTCACCAAGGGCACCGCCGTCAAGGTGACGATGGTCGTCGGCGGCGCCTCGCTGTTCAAGCAGGCGCAGGCCCTGTCCAAGGGCACCGACGTGCTGGTGGCGACGCCGGGCCGTCTGATCGACCTTCTGGAGCGCGGCGATGTCTCCCTGGAGAAATGCGCCTATCTGGTGCTGGACGAAGCTGACCATATGCTTGACATGGGCTTCATCCACAGCTTGCGGAAGATCGCCAAGCATATCCCGCTGAAGCGGCAGACGCTGCTGTTCAGCGCGACGATGCCGAAGGACATTTCGGAGATCGCCGACACCTATCTGCGCGATCCCGTAAAGGTGCAGGTCGCCCCGCCCGGCAAGCCGGTGGAGCGGATCAGCCAGGGCGTCCATTACCTGCCGACCGGCGACAAGGCCCGCGTGCTGGAAGAGTATCTGAAAAAGCATCCGGGCGAGCAGGCTCTGGTCTTCGGCCGCACCAAGCACGGGTCGGAAAAGCTGATGAAGCTGCTGGACACCTGGGGCTTCAAGGTCGGCTCGATCCACGGCAACAAAAGCCAGAACCAGCGCGACCGCACGCTCGGCGAGTTCCGCTCGGGCGCGCTTGACGTGCTGGTCGCGACCGATGTCGCCGCGCGCGGGATCGACATCCCGACCGTGCGCCACGTCTACAACTTCGACATGCCGAACGTGCCGGAAAACTACGTCCACCGCATCGGCCGCACCGCGCGGGCGGGGGCGAACGGGTCCTCGATCAGCTTCTGCGCCCCCGCCGAAATGAGCGAGTTGCAAGCCATCGAGAAGCTGCTGAAGGCACCGCTTCCCGTGGTGGGCGGTGCGCCCTGGGCGGCGGATGTGGTTGCGGCGGCGCCGAAGCCGGGGCAGAACCGGGGCCAGCGGCCCGGCAATGGCGGGCGGCAGGGCCAGAAGCTGACGGCCAAGCCGCAGGGCCAGCGGTCGGGCGGGGCGGGCAAGCCTGCGGGTCAGGGTCGCCCCGGCGGTCAGGGCAAGCCCGGCGGTCAGCGCCAGGGCCAAGGCAAACCGCAGGGCGGCAGCTTCGCGCCGCGCCGCGACGCGCGCTAAGGATTGCAGGCGGGGTCGGTCCTGACCGGCCCCGTTACCATCCGCGTCAGCTTGCCTCTTCTTCCAGGTTCAGCTTCATCTCCAGGAGCACCTGCTGGATCGCCAGCGTCTCGCGCAGAAGCCGTTTCGCCTCGTTGATCGAAATCTTCCCGTCGCCGATGGCCTGGTTGTATTCCGCCATCAGCATCCCGAACCGCTGCGCCAGCGCGACCACGTCCTGATTGACCCCGGACGAGGTCGCGTTGCGCTTTTCCCCGTCATAGGCCAGCGTGATCCCGCGCAGATCGGCCAGCGCCGCGGTGACATGCGGGAAGCGGCTTGTCGCCTCAAGCTCGGCCACCACATCGATCGGCATGAAGCGGTCGTCGTGTTCGTCGCTGTCGGAATAATAGCGTCCCAGCGTGGCCTTCGATTTGCCTGTAAGCTCGCAGGCGGCTTCGATACCCACATCCTTGACCAAAGCTTCGGTGTGTTTTTTCAGATAGGACGCAACCGACATCAACAGGCTCCAGAAATCCCGCGGGCAAGCGGGGAAACACAACGTTTTTTTCCCATTAATCGGATGGGAACCCTTTGTCATGAATAAAGATGTTCTGGACGTTCCGGAACGGTAACGAGTGGCCGATGTCCCCAGCATCGGCAAGGGTGGGGCCCGTCGCATCAGTCCGGACACGGGCTGACGGCGGCGCCGACGAAACGCGGCGGGCCCGTGTTCTTGACGAGTGTGCGGAGAACTCCGCGTTTGCCAGTCTGTGTCAGTCCGGTATGTGTGTTTCGGGTCCGCAACCCCGCCCGCCAGGTTCCCTTCGGTTTCCGGGCCGTGTCTGCAACCGCTTGCAGCGCGGCCCGGTGATCGGCTAGGGCATCCGCCATGGCCAAGCTCTACTTCCACTATTCCACCATGAACGCGGGGAAATCGACCTCGCTCCTGCAAGCCTCGCACAACTACCGCGAGGGGGGCATGCAGACCTACCTGGTCACCGCACGGCTGGACAACCGGGCGGGCAAGGGCCGGATCGCCAGCCGGATCGGCATCGGCGAGGAGGCGGATACTTTCGCCCCCGGCGAGGATATGTTCGCCAAGCTGAAGGCGCGCTTCGCCGAAGGCCCGGTGGCCTGCGTCTTCATCGACGAGGCGCAGTTCCTGTCCAAGGATCAGGTCTGGCAGCTGGCCCGCGCGGTGGATGACCTGAATGTCCCGGTGATGTGCTACGGGCTGCGGGTGGATTTCCAGGGCAACCTCTTTCCCGGCTCGGCCGCTCTCCTCGCCTGGGCGGACGAGATGCGCGAGGTCCGCACGATCTGCCATTGCGGCAAGAAGGCCACCATGGTCATCCGCCGCGGCCCCGACGGACGCGCGCTGAAGGACGGCGAGCAGGTGGTGATCGGCGGCAACGAGACCTACGTCAGCCTCTGCCGCCGTCACTGGAGGGAAGCGGTCGGCGACTGAAGCGGCACCGGCCGGGCAATCAGCACTCCGGCCAGCACGATCAGCGACATGCCGAGGACGGCGATCCAGCTCAGCTCCTCGCCCCAGAGGATGAAGCCCCAGGCGGCGGAAGCGGGCAGGATGACATATTCGAAGACCGACACGCGCGAGGCTTCGGCGATCTGGTAGGCCTTGACGATCATGCCGACGCCCAGCAGCGAACCTGCCGCCTGCACGAAGGTCCACCACAGGAAGGTGCCCGTGGGCAAGACCGGGCCGCGTTGCAGGAAGCCTTCCGTCCCCTCGGGCACCGGCAGCGGCATCAGCCAGAGAACCGCCATGCCCACCAGCCCGATCACCCCGAGCATGCCGAAGAACCCGGCCAGGATCGTCTCGGCGCTTTCGCCCGCGCACCATTCGCGGGTGGCGATGTTGCCCAAGGCATAAAGCGCGCCCGCGATCACCGGCAGAAGCGCGGCGAAAGTCGCCCCCTTCAGCGCCTCGGGGCCAAGGACGAGGACCACCCCGGCAAAGCCCAGCACCACGGCAAGGATCTGCATCCCCAGGATCGGACGGTCATAGGCAAAGCGCTGGATCAGCAGCACGAAGATCGGCGCGGTGAACAGGCCCGCCGCGACCTGCGCCACCGGCAGGAAGGCCAGCGCCCCGAAATAGATCACCATCGCCGCGCCATGGATCGCCGACCGCGCCAGCACCGCCTTGGGCCGCCGGGGCCGCAGCTTCAGCCCCAGGGGCAGCGCCAGCAGGGCCAGGATCGCGATGGCCATGGTCGTGCGGGTGGCATGGAACTGCCACAGCCCTGCATCCCGCGCGATCACCCGGACGTAATTGTCGGTATAGGCGATCACGCAGGCATAGATCAGCACCGCGCCAAAGGCGGCCAGGGTTCGGTTCGGGGCATGGGTCATCGGATCGTCCAGCTTGGCTCGCCTGACTTGGCCCAAGAACGCAAGGCAGCGCCTGCCCGAACGCGACCTCTCCCCGCAAATCGGGGTCGCTGGCGAGCAAGCGACGCCATGTCGCAGCGGGGTCATTGTCGCCGCCGCCGGGGCCGGGTAAGCTGTCGGCAAAACAGGCAGAGACCCTTTCAGCCGATGACGGCGCTACGCAAGTATCAACGGCTGGAATGCGGAGGCCTGTGGCGCGAGACGCCACAGGACCAGCGGCGTGAAGTGCTGGTGCGCTTCGGCGACGCGACGCTTGTCCTGTCCGACCCGAAAAGCGGGGCTGCGGTCAGCCACTGGTCGCTTCCGGCCATCGAGCGGATCAACAAGGGGCAGGAACCTGCCATCTTCGCGCCGGGCAGCGATGCCAGCGAAAGCCTGGAACTGGACGATTCCGACATGATCGCCGCCCTTGGCACCGTGCGGCAGGCCGTGCAGGCGGCAACCGCGCGTCCGGGCCGGTTGCGCGGGGTGCTTCTGGCGGGGACGGCGGCTGCCGTGGTGCTGGCTGCCGTCATCTGGCTGCCCGGCGCTCTGGTCAGCCATACCGCCTCGGTCGTGCCCCCCGCGCAGCGCGCCGATATCGGCCAGCGCGCGCTGGACGATCTGCTCCGCGTGACCGGCGCCACCTGCAACGACCGGCTGGGGTTGCAAGCCCTTGCCGCCTTGTCCGAACGGGTCTTCGGCCCGGTCGACACGCCGATCCTCTATGTCCTGCCCGAAGGGGTAGAGCAGCCGCTGCACCTGCCCGGCGACGTGATCATCCTGCCGCGCCGGCTGATCGAACAGGCAAACGGCCCGGAAGCCGCCGCCGGGGCCGCGCTGGTCGAACACCTGCGCATGAAAGCGCGCGATCCCATCGTGCCGCTTCTCGATTACGCAGGCCTCCGCGCAACCTTCGAGCTTTTGACCACCGCCAGCCTGCCCGACACCGCGCTGAACGGCTATGGCGAGGCGATGCTGCGGACCGCGCCCGTCCCGCTGCCGGATGCGGCCGTGCTTTCCGCCTTCGAGGCCGCGCAAATCCCCGCGACGCCCTATGCGCTGGCCATCGACCCGGACGGGGCGACAACGGCGGGCCTCGCCGCGAACGACCCCTACAAGGGCCTCGCGCCCTCGCCTTTGATTCCGGACGAATCCTGGGTCGCGCTGCAGGGCATCTGCGGCGACTGACCCGCGTCAGGGCCGGATCACGCTTGCTTCGGGAAAGCCCTTGTCCCGCAGCGCATCCCGTGCCCTGGCAGCGGTTTCGGCATCGGAAAACGGTCCGGCGAAGACCGTCGTCAGGGTCGAGGCCGCACCCTGCACCTGCCCCCGGATCACCTGATAGCCGAGGTCCTCCAGATGCGCCGCCGCCTTGTCGGCATTCGCGACAATCCCGAAACTGCCGACCGCCACAAAATACCCCCCGCTGGCACCCGCCTGCCCGGCGGAGGCGTCAGCTTCCGTCCCGCTTTCGGAGGCCTTGGCCGCAGGCACCGGCTGCACGCCCGCTTCCTCGGCCACCGGCACCCGATGCCCCGAGGGCGGGTTGCCGCAGACCGGCACCCCGTCGCGCGTCACCCGAGGCACCCAGAGCACCTTGCCGCCCGCGCCGGCGCGGACGAACATGCAGCCCTTGCTGTCGACATATTGCTGCCCGGCATAATTCGCAGGCGGCAGTTCGGCGGGCGTGATCGGCTTGGCCCCGGCCGGGAGGGCCAAGAGCAGCAGCGCGCACAGCCCCGACCGGATCATTTGGTTCCGAACATCCGGTCGCCGGCATCGCCCAGACCCGGCACGATATAGCCGTGGTCGTTCAGATGGCTGTCGAGCGCCGCCGTGACGATGGGCACATCCGGATGCGCCTCCTTCATCCGGGCAACCCCTTCCGGTGCCGCCAGCAGGCACAGGAAGCGGATCTGCCTGGCCCCCGCCGCCTTCAACAGCGACACCGCCGCCGCCGAGGAATTCCCCGTGGCCAGCATCGGATCGACCACGATGGCGATCCGGTCCTCCATATGGTCCGGCAGCTTGCAATAATATTGCACTGGCTGCAGCGTTTCCGGGTCGCGGTACAGCCCCACGAACCCCACCCTTGCCGCCGGGATCAGCTCCAGGATGCCGTCCAGAAGCCCGTTCCCCGCCCGCAGGATACTGACCAGGGCCAGCTTCTTGCCCTCGATCACCGGAGCGTCCATCTCTTCCAGCGGGGTCTCGATCCGCTTCGTGGTCATTGGCAACTCCCGCGTAACCTCATAGGCCAGCAGCAGGCTGATCTCGCGCAGAAGCTTGCGGAAACTGGCGGTCGAGGTGTCCTTCTCGCGCATCAGCGTCAGCTTGTGCTGGACCAGAGGGTGCGACACGACGGTCAGGTGATCCAGCATTCAGGCCTCCAGGAGCTTTCCGATCTTCGCCTTGGTATCGGCATCGCAGAAGGCCGCGTCAAGCGACTGGCGCGCGATGCGCCGGAATTGCCCCTCGTCCCAGTCGAAGGCGCGGTGCAGCTCCTCATATTCCCGCGCCATCGTGGTGTGGAAGAAGGGCGGGTCGTCGGTCGAGATCGTGACCTTGACCCCGCGCCGGTCAAGCTCGGCGATCGGATGTGCCCGGAAGCTGGGATAGACGCCCAGCACCACGTTCGACCCCGGACAGACCTCCAGCACGACCCCCTTCTCGGCCAGTTCATCGACCAGAGCCAAGTCCTCGATCGCCCGCACCCCGTGGCCGATCCGCTCCACCTCCAGATCGCGCACCGCATCCCGCACAGAATCCGGCCCGCCCCATTCCCCCGCATGCGCGGTCAACCGCAGCCCAGCCTCGCGTGCGCAGTCGAAGGACCAGCGGAAATCCTTCGGCGCGCCGATCTTCTCATCCCCCGCGATGCCGAAGCCGGTGATCCAGTCCCCCGCCGTCTCCGCCGCACAGCGCGCGGTCTCCCGCGCCTTGTCGGGGCCGAAATGCCGGATGCAGGTGATGATCCCGCGCAGGGTGATGCCCAACTGCCGCTCGGCCTGATCCGCCGCCTCCCGCATCGCATGCAGATATTCGCGCCAGGCCCCCACATCGCGCCCGCCGCAGAAATCGGGCGACAGGAAGGTCTCGGAATAGACCACGCCGCTGGCCGCCGATTCCTCCAGCACGGCAAGCGTCAACCGCGCGTAATCCTCGGGCGTCTGCAGGGTCGAAGTCGCCGCCTCATAGACCTTCAGGAAGTCCCAGAAGTCCTTGTAACGGTAATGCCCGCGCGCGTCGAAGATACCCGATATGTCCAGATGTTTTTCCTTGGCCAACCCCCGGATGAAGGCGGGCGGCGCCGCCCCCTCCAGATGCAGATGCAGCTCGACCTTCGGCAATCCACTCACGAAACGCTCCCTGATTTCATCTGTCCACAAATATCCTCGGGGGGTCCGGGGGGCGAAGCGCCCCGGGGGCAGTCAGAGAAAGCTCCGCCCCGGCCCCTGGCTCTTCACCCCCAGATGCGCCGCGATAGAAGCCCCCACATCGACGAACCCTCGCAAGCCTACCTCACGAACTCCCCGCCCCCAGCCGACCAGAGGTACCCGCTCCCGTGTATGCTCGGTTCCGCGCCAGGTGGGGTCGTTGCCGTGATCGGCGGTGAAGATCGCCAGGTCGCCGGGCCGAAGGGCAGCGAAGAACCGGGGTAGACCGGCATCGAACCATTCCAGCGCACGGGCATAGCCCGCCACATCGCGGGGATGGCCGTAGAGCGTGTCGAACTCCACGAAGTTCGCAAAGGTCAAACTTCCCTCCTCGGCCTCCGCCCCGAGCCGGGTCAGATGTTCGAAAAGATCAGCATCGCTTTTCCCCTTCGACAGCGTCCCGATCCCGCGCATGGAGAAGATGTCACCGATCTTGCCGATGGCATGGGTCGCCCGCCCCGCGCCCGCGACCCAGTCCAAGAGCGTGGGTCCGGGCGGCGCGATGGCATAGTCGTGTCGGTTCGAGGTCCGCTTGAAGTCGCCACAAGACCCGGTGAAAGGCCGCGCGATGACGCGACCGACCTTGCGGGCATGGAGCATCGGCGCGAGGTCCTGGCACAGCTGCAACAGCCGCTCCAGCCCGAAGGCCTCTTCATGTGCGGCGATCTGGAACACAGAATCGGCGCTGGTGTAGCAGATCGGCCAGCCGGTCCGCAGGTGTTCCTCGCAATGCTCGGCGATGATCGGCACGCCCGAGGCATGGCAGTTGCCCAGAATGCCTGCGGTTCCCGCCAGACGGCAGACTTCGGCCACGATGTCATCGGGGAAGGCGGGCACGGTGTCGGGGAAATAGGTCCAGTCCCAGGGCACCGGCACCCCCGCCAGTTCCCAATGACCGGACGGCGTGTCCTTGCCGTTCGACACTTCGGTCGCCGCCCCCCACAACCCCTCGGGCCGCGCGGAAAGCCCCGGCGTCGCAGCCCCCGAGGCCAGCCGGATCGCCGCCCCCAGCCCCAGCCGGTCGAGGTTCGGCATCCGCAAGGACCCGGACCGTCCCACCTCTGCACGCCCCTCGGCGCAGGCCTGGGCGATATGGCCCAAGGTGTTCGCCCCCTCATCTCCGAAGGCCGCCGCATCCGGTGCGCCGCCGCAGCCGACCGAATCCATCACGATCAGGAAAACGCGCGGCATCAGCCGATCCTCTTCTGCACCAGCGGCGGTTCTTCCGGCAGATCGGACGCGATCCCGTAAGCCGCCTGCACCGCCGCGACGGCTGCCCGCGCGGCATCTTCCGTCACCGCATGGACCATCGCCAGCGGCACGCCCTCACCCGTCTCCTCGCCGATCCCGGCCAGATCCGACAGGCCGACCGACGGGTTCACCCGGTCGCCCTCGCGCAGGCGACCGCCACCCAGATGCACCACCGCCTGCCCCAAAGCCTCGCCGTCGATCCGGCCGACGAATCCGTCGTGCAGCGATGGCACTTCCATCATCACCGGGGCCGAGGGCAGCCGGTCCGGCCAGCGGTCGACGAAATCCGCCGGCCCGCCCTGCGCCACCACCATCCGCCCGAAACATTCCGCCGCGGCACCCGATTCCAGCGCCTGCGCGATCCGTCCCTCGCCATCCGCCGCGTCGCTGGCCAGCCCTGCCAGCGCCAGTACCTCGCCACCAAGCGCCACCGTCACATCCCACAGCGCCACGTTGACCGAAGTGCCGGTCAGCGTTTCCATCACCTCGATCACCTCCAGCGCATTGCCCGCCGCCGTGGCCAGGGGCTGCGACATGTCGGTGATCAGGGCGCTCGTCATGCAGCCCGCGCCCTGCGCCGTCCTGACCAGCGACCGCGCCAGCGCCTCGGCTTGCTCGGGTGTCTTCATGAAGGCGCCCGAGCCACATTTCACGTCGAGAACCAGCGCCTCCAGCCCCGCCGCCAGCTTCTTCGACAGGATCGACGCCGTGATCAGATCGATACTCTCCACCGTCGCCGACACATCGCGGATCGCGTAAAGCCGCCGGTCCGCCGGGGCGAGGTCAGCCGAGGCCGCCACGATGGCGCATTTCACCTCGGCCATCTGCTTTCTCAGCGCGGCTTCGGTCAGTCCCGTGCGGAACCCCGGTATCGCCTCCAGCTTGTCCAGCGTCCCCCCGGTATGCCCAAGGCCACGGCCCGAGATCATCGGCACATAGGCCCCGCAAACCGCCAGCGCCGGGGCCAGCAGCAGCGAGGTGCAATCCCCGATCCCGCCCGTCGAATGCTTGTCCACCACCGGGCCGGGCAGGTCCCAGTCCAGCACCCGGCCCGAGTCGCGCATCCCCCGCGTCAGCGCCACCCGGCCCTCTTCCGACAGGCCTTTCAGCAGCACCGCCATCGCGAAGGCCCCCGCCTGCGCATCCGTCACCGCGCCCGAGGCAAGGCCCGTCGCGAACCAGCGCAGATCCTCGACCGAGGGTTGCCGCCCGTCACGCACCCTGGCGATGATGGCGCGCGCGTCGGTCACGTCCGATCCATATGCGCGGCAGTGAAAACACCGGGCAGAAGCTCGGCCACCGTCATCACCTTCGCTTTGCCGTCCGTCGTGCAAAGCATGACCTTCACCTCCTGCCCGGCGAATTCGGCGATCTTCTGGCGGCAGCCGCCGCAGGGTGGTACAGGTTCCGGGCTGTCGGCAATCACACAGACCTCGGCAATCCGGCTGTCGCCCGCCGCGATCATCGCCGCAATCGCCCCAGCCTCGGCGCAGGTGCCTTCCGGATAGGCCACGTTCTCGACATTGCAGCCGACATGCACCGCGCCGCTGGTGGACCGCAGGGCCGCCCCGACCTTGAACCGCGAATAAGGGGCATAGGCCCGCTCCCTGACCCCCGTCGCCGCTTCCAGAAGCGTCATCGCCTTCTCCCTGACCATTTGGTCAGAGTGTGGTCCGAAGGCGCGCGTTCCGCAAGCGGCTCACAGCACCCGCGTCGGCGGATTGCCGGGCAGGGTCACTTCCAGCAGCTGCAGGTCCGCCGTTGCGTCGGAATACCGTGTCGCCATCCCCGGCGGGATCACGAAGGCATCGCCGGGCGACAGGCGGAAGGGGTCCTTGCCCTCGCCCTCCAGCGTCATGCCCCCGGTCATGACGAAAGTGAACAGGATATCCCCGTCATGCACCGTCCAGGGCACAGGCTGGCCGGTGGGCCGCGCCACCATGACCGAGGCCACGCCCTTGGTATTCGCATTGATCGTGGTATCCCGCGCCTCGAATCCCGGAATGCGGAAGGGCTTGAACACCCCCTTCGCCCCGATGTCGTGGACGAACTTCTGCCCGTCCCATTCCCGCTCCGGTCGGAAATGCGGTGTGGGCAACCTCATCTCGTGGTCGATCTCGGTGACATGTTCGGCGGGCACCCCGATCTCGACCACCTGCACGCCTTCGGATTCCAGCACCTTGTGGCGGATGCCCGGCGGCTGGATGAAACAGTCCCCGGCATGGATGCGGCGGATATCCCCCTGATCTTCATAGAGAACATCGACCCAGCCCGCGACGCAGAAGATCAGCTGGAAGCCGACCTTGTGGAAATGCACCATGTCCGGCACCGGCCCGTCCGGCACCCGGATATGGCTGGCGATCATCGCCCCGCCCAGACGGGTCGGGATCAGGTCGCGATATTCCATCCCCGCCCGCCCGATCACCCAGGGGGCCTGATCGGCCAGACGGCGGACGACGAAGGCATGTTCCGTGGCAGGGGTGACCACCGGGGGGTTCAGCTCGTCGATCTCGATCTTCGTTCCGTTGGGCGCGGTCAGCGATTTCGCCCCCCCGGCAAAACCCGGATCATCGGTCAGGATGCGCAATGTGCCGGGGGCCTCGCCCGCCCCCTTCTCGATCCGCAGCCGGACGCCATGGCCCGACAGCACCGCAACCGAGGGATTGTCGGCGGGGAAGATCGTGTCCAGCCGGAAGCCCAGCGTTTTCGTGTAGAACGGCAGGTCGTTGCGCAATTCCTGCGTCGGCAGGCGGATCTCGGCGCGAATTTCGGCGGCTTCGGTCATGGTGTCCCCTTTCAGGCGATCAGGCCGGTGGCAAGGCCCCGGCGGTAGCTGTCCTCGGCATCGTAGATGAAGCGCAGCATCCGATCCTGCGCGGCAAGGCCGTCGGCAGACTGGAAGGCTGTGTAAAGCGCCTTCAGCCCCGCCAGGATGGTCGCCCGTGCCTCCGGACCCGGCAGGGTGGCAAAGCGCACCGACTGGACCTGCCCGGAATAGCGCTGGATCGACTGGCGCAGTTCGGCGTTGCGCACCACCTGTAGCCAGCCGTTGCGAAATCCCTCGGCCCCGCGGTGGAAGGCGGCCACATCCGGCCCGGCAGCTCCGGCCAGCGCCAGGGCGCTTCGCATGGCCTCAAGGTCGGCTTCGGTCCGGTCGCGGGCAACCCCCGCCACGGCATGCGGCTCCAAAAGGCGGCGCAGGACGAAGACCTCGGCAATGCGGTCGGGGGTCAGGTTCGGCAAGGCAAAGCCCCGGCTGGTGCTTTCCAGATAGCCTTCCGAGACCAGTTGCATCAGCGCCTCGCGCACCGGCATCCGGCTGACGCCCATCTCGGCGGCAATGGCGTGATCCACCAGACGCATGTCCGGCGCGATCTCGCCCTGTAGCAGGCGTGAACGCAAAGCGTCGTGGATCCGGGTGCGATGGCTGGTGCGGGACATGGGGTCAGGTTCTGTTTTTCAAAAAAGTATACTTTTATGACGCATGGTCCAGCGAGATTCGCCCATTGCACTGGAATTTTGGCCATAATACGCCGATTTTGGTATACTTCTGCTCCCTCTGCGCGGGCATCCCGCTGCAAAGCCGGAAAACACTTGCGGGTTTTCATTGATTTCCAATGGCTGCGGATGCAGGCATTCTGCCACGGCATAGCCGTGCCCTGCCAACCGAAAGACAGGGGCGGCAGGCTGACAGGAAAGATGGTTCAATGTTAAACCATCTTCAGGAGGGGTTGATGAGCGACGACCGGCAGGACGAGGCGAAACAGGCGGCACGCCAGGCCGCGCTGGACTACCACGAATTCCCCAAGCCCGGAAAACTGGAAATCCGTGCCACGAAGCCGCTTGCCAACGGTCGGGACCTCTCGCGCGCCTATTCCCCCGGCGTGGCCGAGGCCTGCCTGGAGATCAAGGCCGACCCCGCCACCGCCAGCCGCTACACCTCGAAGGGCAACCTCGTCGCCGTCATCTCGAACGGCACCGCCGTTCTTGGCCTGGGCAACATCGGCGCACTGGCCTCGAAGCCGGTGATGGAGGGCAAGGCCGTCCTCTTCAAGAAATTCGCCAATATCGACTGCTTCGACATCGAGGTGAACGAACCCGACCCGGTGAAGCTGGCCGAAATCGTCTGCGCGCTGGAGCCCAGCTTCGGCGCGGTGAACCTTGAGGATATCAAGGCCCCCGACTGCTTCATCGTCGAAAAGCTCTGCCGCGAACGGATGAACATCCCGGTCTTCCACGACGACCAGCACGGCACCGCCATCGTCGTGGGTGCTGCGGCAACCAATGCGATGATCGTCGCGGGCAAGAGCTTCGCCAACCTCAAGGTCGTCTCCACCGGCGGGGGGGCTGCCGGCATCGCCTGTCTGGAAATGCTGGTGAAACTGGGGGTGAAGCGCGAAAACGTCTGGCTCTGCGACCTCGAAGGTCTGGTCTACAACGGGCGCGCCGCGCAGATGACGCAGCAGAAGGCGGCTTTCGCCCAAGGCGACCGGCCCATGGCACTGGCCGAGGTCATCCAGGGTGCCGACCTTTTCCTCGGCCTCTCCGGCCCCGGCGTGCTGACGCAGGACATGATCCGGGCAATGGCCCCGAACCCGATCGTCTTCGCGCTGGCCAACCCGACCCCGGAAATCCTGCCCGACGCCGTGCGCGAGGTCGCGCCCACCGCGATCATCGCCACCGGGCGGTCGGACTTCCCGAACCAGGTCAACAACGTCCTCTGCTTCCCCTTCATCTTCCGCGGCGCTCTCGACGTCGGCGCGACCACGATCAACGACGCGATGGAACTGGCCTGCATCGAAGGCATCGCCGCCCTTGCCCGCGCCACCACCAGCGCAGAGGCCGCCGCCGCCTATCGGGGCGAGACGATGGCCTTCGGGGCCGACTACCTGATCCCGAAACCCTTCGACCCGCGCCTGATCGGTGTCGTCGCCTCTGCCGTCGCCAAGGCGGCGATGGAAACCGGCGTCGCCACGCGGCCTCTGGAAGACCTCGACGCCTACAAGCGCAAGCTGGACGGATCGGTCTTCAAATCCGCCCTCCTGATGCGCCCGGTGTTCGAGGCCTCGAAGATGGCCACCCGCCGCATCGTCTTTGCCGAGGGCGAGGATGAACGTGTCCTCCGCGCCGCCAACGCGATGCTGGAGGAAACCACCGACCTTCCCATCCTGATCGGCCGCCCCGAAGTCGTGGAAGCCCGCTGCGAACGCTATGGCCTGCCCATCCGACCGGGCCGCGACTTCCATCTGGTGAACCCGGAAAACGACCACCGCTACCGCGACTACTGGGGCACCTACCATGAGCTGATGGCCCGGCGTGGCGTCACCCCCGACACCGCCCGCGCTGTGATGCGCACCAACACCACCGCCATCGGCGCGATCATGGTGCATCGGGACGAGGCCGACAGCCTGATCTGCGGCACCTTCGGCCAGTTCAACTGGCACCTCGGCTATGTCCGCCAGATCCTTGCGCGCGGCGGGCTGCATCCGGTGGCCGCCCTCAGCCTGATGATCCTGGAGGACGGCCCGCTTTTCATCGCCGACACCCATGTCCACCCGGAACCCACCCCGCAGCAGATCATGGAGACGGTGATCGGCGCCGCCCGCCACGTCCGCCGCTTCGGCCTGGCGCCGAAGATCGCGCTTTGCACCCAGTCGCAGTTCGGCAACATGGACACCGCCACCGCCCGTCGGATGCGCGACGCGCTGGAAATGCTGGACCAGCGCGAACCCGACTTCGCCTACGAGGGCGAGATGAACATCGACGCCGCCCTCGACCAGTCGATCCGCGACCGCCTGCTGCCGAACTCCCGCTACGAAGGCGGCGCGAACGTGCTGGTCTTCGCCTCCAGCGAGGTCGCTTCGGGCGTGCGCAACATCCTGAAGGTCAAGGCCGGGGGGCTGGAGGTCGGCCCGATCCTGATGGGCATGGGCAACAAGGCGCATGTGGTCACGCCCGCGATCACCGCGCGGGGGCTCTTGAACATGTCGGCGATCGCGGGGACTCCGGTCGCGCATTACGGCTGACGATTCGCCGATGTCTTCGAGGAAATCGTGCCGGGGCTTTCACGGGCTCCGGTGCGGAGATTTCGAAAACCCCGCCGCCCTTTGCAAATCGCGCGCGTCAGGGGGGCGGAGCTTGCCGCAGAGGCACAGTTTGCAAATAATTCCGCCGATGAATCGCAAATTCTGCAAATCTGCGGCACCCTGTTTCCGGTAACAGCGTTGCGCGACCGGCATCCCATGGCATACCACCGGCGGCAGGAGACATCCGCGGGGGGAGATCGCGATGGGCTACGCACAGATCTACAAGTCCTGGGCTGACGACCCGGAGAGGTTCTGGCTGACCGCAGCAAACGGCATCGACTGGGTGACGAAGCCCGCGAAGGCGCTCGATGCTTCCCGCGCGCCACTCTACGAATGGTTCACCGATGCCACCGTCAACACCTGCTGGAACGCCGTCGACCGCCATGTCGTCGCCGGACGCGGCGCCCAGCCCGCGATCATCCATGACAGCCCCGTCACCGGCACCAAGCACGTCATTACCTATGCCGAGTTGCAGCACCGCGTCGCCCGCCTGGCCGGGGCGCTGCGGGCCAAGGGCATCGCCAAGGGCGACCGCGTCATCATCTACATGCCGATGGTCCCCGAGGCGCTGGAGGCGATGCTCGCCTGCGCCCGCCTCGGCGCGATCCATTCCGTCGTCTTCGGCGGCTTTGCCGCGCACGAACTCGCCGTCCGCATCGACGACTGCACCCCGAAGGCGATCATCGCAGCCTCCTGCGGGATCGAACCTTCCCGCGTGGTCCATTACAAACCCCTCCTCGACGCCGCCATCGACCAGGCCAGCCACAAGCCCGACTTCTGCGTGATCTTCCAGCGCGAGCAGGAAGTGGCCAAGCTCACCCCCGGCCGCGACGTCGCCTGGCATGAGTTCCAGTATGGCGTGGAACCCGCCGACTGCGTGCCGGTCGAGGGCAACCACCCGGCCTATATTCTTTATACCTCCGGCACCACCGGCGCGCCCAAGGGCGTCGTCCGCCCCGCCGCCGGGCATCTTGTCGCGCTCAACTGGACCATGCGGGCGATCTACAACTGCGGCGCGGGCGATGTCTTCTGGGCCGCCAGTGACGTCGGCTGGGTCGTCGGCCACAGCTACATCTGCTACGCCCCGCTCATCGCGGGCTGCACCACCGTGGTCTATGAGGGCAAACCCGTTGGCACCCCCGACGCCGCCGCCTTCTGGCGCGTGATCAACGACCACAAGGTGCGCAGCTTCTTCACCGCCCCCACCGCCCTGCGCGCCATCAAGCGCGAGGACCCGGACGGCAAGCTCATCCCCAGGCTTCCCTCGCTTCAGGCGCTTTACTTGGCCGGAGAACGCGCCGATCCCGACACGATCCACTGGGCGCAACGTCACCTGAACGTGCCCGTCATCGACCACTGGTGGCAGACCGAAACCGGCTATGCCATTGCCGCGAACCCCCTTGGCATCGAACACCTGCCGGTCAAGATCGGCTCGCCCTCGGTCGCGATGCCCGGCTATGACGTGCAGGTGCTGGACGAAGGCGGTCATGCCGTCAGCCCCGGCACCCTTGGCGCGATTGCGGTCAAGCTGCCGCTGCCCCCCGGCACGCTGCCGACGCTGTGGAACGCCGAGGACCGCTTCCTGAAAAGCTACCTGAACCACTTCCCCGGCTATTATGAGACCGGAGACGCGGGCTATGTCGATGCCGACGGCTATCTCTACATCATGGCCCGCACCGATGACGTGATCAATGTCGCGGGCCACCGCCTGTCGACCGGCGCGATGGAAGAGGTGCTGGCCGGCCACAAGGACGTTGCCGAATGCGCGGTGATCGGCGTGGCCGACGACCTGAAGGGCCAGTCGCCGCTGGGCTTCCTCTGCCTCAACAAGGGCTCGAACCGCCCGCATGACGAGGTGGTCAGGGAATGCGTGAAACTGGTGCGCGACCAGATCGGCCCGGTCGCCGATTTCAAGCGCGCCGTGGTGGTGGACCGCCTGCCGAAGACCCGCTCGGGCAAGATCCTGCGCGGGACGATGGTCAAGATCGCCGACAACCAGGCCTGGAAGATGCCCGCCACCATCGACGATCCCACCGTGCTGGACGAGATCACCAGCGCCCTGCAAAGTCTGGGTCTCGCGAAAGCCTGACGTGAGACTGGACAGGACGCTCAACCTGAGTCAATCTTTGCATTATGCAAAGATTCCTTCGGCTCCCCGCCACCTGACCGCATGATCCACCCCGCGACCGAGGACCCGATGCAGGGTCCGCTGCAAGAGCTGCGCCGCGCGGTCGAGGCGTTGCGCCCGTTTCTCGAATCCCCCGACCAGCAGGCGGAGTTCGTCGTGATCGAGGACGCTCTCGCCCGCCTTTCCGCCCCCCGCAGCGCGACGGCGCGCCTGGCCGATTTCGATCCCTCACGCCTCAGCCACCTGCTTGACATCACCGGGCCGGACCTGGCCGTTGAACTCCTCGCCCGGCTGACCGAAGACCTGACCGCCACCCAGGACCTGCTGGAAACCGGGGTCGCCCAATCCGACTGGAAACATCTGCGCGAAGGCAGCCATGTGCTGATCTCGCTCTCCGGCTCGGTCGGGGCGCTGTCCCTGCAAGCCATGTCGGAAAGCCTGAACGCCATTGCCCACCGCCAGGACCAGGGCGCGCTGGACGCCTTGATGCCGCCCCTGTCGGGCGAGCTTGTCGCCCTGATCCAGCTGATTCGCGCCACCCGGCCACCCTATGGA
>JAGPEG010000045.1 GCA_018057165.1 Tabrizicola sp. | reverse complement strand
TCGGGTTCGCATATTCCCAGATCGACATCGGGTCCGCCTATCCTGTTCCGGTTTGCCGCTCAACACACCATCGCGCGAGAGCCTAGCGCAGATTGACGCGGATCGCGCTGGCGGCCGCGAAGGGAAGCAGCGCCACCGCGCCAAGGCTGATCGCACCAAGAAGGGCCAGCGGCGTGGCCAGCGCCATGCCCTCGGCCCCGCGCCGCACGACCTCGCCGCCGAAGACCAGGGTCGGGACGTAGAGCGGCAGGACGAGGAGGCTGAGGAGCAACCCGCCGCGCCGCAGGCCCACGGTGATCGCCGCGCCGAAGGCCCCGATGATCGACAGCGCCGGGGTGCCGAGGAAGAGGCTGAGGACCAGCCATGAATAGCCGCCCGCAGGCAGGTTCAGCAGGACGGCAAGGCCCGGCGCGATCAGGGTCAGCGGCAGCCCGGTCACCAGCCAATGCGCCAGCGCCTTCACCGCCACGACAGCCTCCAGCGGTATCGGCGCGGTGGCGAGAAGGTCAAGCGAGCCGTCCTCATGGTCCAGCGCGAAGATGCGGTCGAGCGAGAGCAGGCAGGCGAGGAGTGCCCCGACCCAGAGGATGCCGGGGGCGATCCGGCCCAGCATCCCGCCTTCCGGTCCGACGCCCAGCGGCACCAGCACAGAAAGCAGGAAGAAGAACGCCAGTCCCAGCCCGAAGCCACCACCGGACCGCAAGGCCAGTCGCAGGTCGCGGAGAAGCAGCGCCTTCATGCCCGCCCCCGCAATTGCTCTTTATCCAAATACTCCCGCCGGAGGCTCCGACGCTTGGTCCCCGCGCAGCGCATCATGTGAAGGCCTCATCGAAGCCTGTACTCTGGATCTCTCGCGCGCGGTGCGGGTCGAGGTCGAGCACCGTCGCCTCGGGCAGGCCAAGATCGACATGAGTGGCGATGACGGCAAGGCCCCCGGTCTTCAGATGGGCGCGCACCACGTCGGCGAACAGCGCGACCGAGGCCACGTCCAGACTGACGGTCGGTTCGTCCAGCAGCCAGACCGGGCGGCCTGTCACCAACAGGCGGGCGAGGCCAAGGCGGCGCTTCTGGCCGGCGGAAAGCTCGCCCGCGCGGCGGCGGGTGAGTTGGGTCAGGTTCAGGGCGGTCAGCGCCTGGTCGATGCCGGGGCCGCCATAGATACGCGACCAGAAGCTCAGGTTTTCCGCGACCGTCAGGGTCGATTTCAGCCCGTCGGCATGGGCGGCATAGGCGACGCTGTCGGGCGGCAGGTCAAAGCCGCCGCCCGCCGGGGGTTGCAGGCCCGCCAGCGTTCGCAGCAGCGTGGTCTTGCCCGACCCGTTCGGCCCGCGCAGGATCAGCGCCTGGCCGGGCCCGACCGAAAGGGTCAGCCCGCGCAGGACGGTGACACCGCCACGGGCCACGGCAAGGTTCGACAGGCTCAACATGCCGCCTGCCTATCCGATGCCGGGACAGGCGAAAAGGGGATTGGTCAAGTCGGCCCCGCTATCCCCAGACGCCCAGCAAGAGGTTGCGCGTCACGGTTTCGACCGGGGCGTCCCGCGCGATCAGGCCCGCGACCCATTCGCAGGAGCCTGCGTTGAACACCGTCCCCCGGCCCCGCCGGTATTCCGCCATGCAGCCGTTGCCCCGGCTGGCGAGGCCCAGAGTCTCGGGCGTGAGTTTGCCGTATTTGGTGACGGCGACTTCCTCGGCGTCCAGCGTGCCGATGAACGGGTCCTCATCCCCCGGCCCGGTCGAATGCGCCAGCGTGGTGGCAAGCGAGAGGGCGACGATGGTCAACTCGCCCTCCAGCCCCGGATCGACCGGATAGGGCAGGCCCTGGCGGGTTTCGTAGTCGATACCGTCAACCTCATAGCCGAAGATCTTCGAGGCCGCCCCCAGCACATCGCCATAGCCAAGACCAGCGCCCTTCAGGGACCAGTGGTCGGGGCGGTACAGGGTGAAGCCGCCCGCACCATGCGCGGCACAGCGGCTCCACCCGGCATAGACGCCCATGCTGCCGGTCAGGCCCATGGTGGCGACAGCAGGGCGGCCCGCCTGCGGGTGGTCCCAGTAGCTCGTCAGCCGGTCGGTGGCGCCCAGCGGGTCCTCGGCCTCGGCCCTTGTCTTGTAGCAGGTCTGCGTGGTCAGGTCCGCCGAGAGCCGGGTCTGCCAGAAGAAATTCCCGCCGAAGCGCGCCAACTGCCCACCCCGGTCCAGCCATCCGTCCAGGTGATCGCGCATCTCCCAGGTCCAGTATTCGTCATGGCCGACGATCACGGCGCGGGGGTAGCTGTCGAGGAGGTGGGGATCGGCATGCAGATCGTGCTGGGTGAAAAAGTCCAAGCCGATCCCCTCACCCTCGCACCAAAGCGCGAAGGGCCGCTCGAAGGCCGCCCAGCCGGAGGAGGCGTATTTCTTCGAGATGCCGTTGGCACGGGCATAATCCATGTGCGGATAGCGGGGCCGGGTCAGCGGCGGCGAGGCATGCGGGATGCGGGGCGCATCCTCGGGCCAGCGCACGAAGCCGGTGGCCCAGGGGCGCAGGCTGCTGACCTCGCCTGCGAAATCCCGGCCGGAAGCGCCGGTCAGGCCCTGATAATGGTTCGACCCGCCCCAGTCATTGTAGGCGCACCAGGTCCCAGTGGCGAGGATCAATGCCAGCTTCGCGGCGGGCTTCGCGGGTTTCAGGACGAACATGCCCCGGCTTTCGTGGCCGTCCACGGCAAGGGTGAAGGCATAGACTCCGGTCGGCCAGTCCTGCGGGACCCGCGTCTCGAAGGCCACCGGCCAGCCGCATCCGCTGACCGAGCAATCGGCGGGGGTGGAGGCGAAACGCATGGTTATCGTGGTGTCCAGCACCCTTTGGGGCACCAGCCCGTCGCGGGTGATGGTCAGCCGGGCCTCGGGCGCCGAGGACATGGCATGCAGGCGCAGCACCTCGCCCGGCCTGTAGGACAGTGCCGCCGCATAGCCCCAGACCTGCGGGCGCGACGGGTCGCTTGATGCCATCTCGTAATAATGCCCGGTCACGGGATCGCCGTCGTCGAACGGGCCGGTGACGAAGAAGCCCTGCATGTCCTGCTCCCTGCGTTTCCGGCAGCATCGGCGGGCGACCCGAGGTTGGCAACCGGCTAAAATACCGCTTGGCCCTTGAAATGCGGCGGGGGCTGTGCCCCTCTGCGGCGAAAGGGGGGACCATGCGGATCGGGGATGTTTCTTTCTGGTACGCCGACATCGGCCTGCCCTACCGCCGCGCGGCCCTGGCCGGGGACACCACCGCGGATGTGGCGATCATCGGCGCGGGCTATACCGGGCTCTGGACCGCCTATTACCTGAAACGCGCCAATCCGGGCCTGGACGTGCTGGTGATCGAGAAGGATTTCGCGGGCTTCGGGGCCTCGGGGCGGAACGGGGGCTGGCTGACCGGCGGCTTCGCCTGGACGCACCGGCGCTATCTGGAGACCTCGTCGGAACAAGCCGTCCGCGCGATGGTCGAGGCGATGAACGGCACGGTGGACGAGGTGATCCGGGTCGCGGAGGCCGAGGGGGTCGAGGCCGACATCCACCGCACGGATGAGCTGATGGTGGCGACGAAGCCCGCGCAGCTGGGCCGGATGCGGGCCGAGGTCGCGCATCGGCGGCACTGGGGCGAGGAGGGTCGGGTCTTCGAGATGGGTGCCGCCGATCTGGCCGGGCGCATCCGCATTCCCGGCGCGCTTGGGGCGATGGTGGTGACGAATGTGGCGCGGGTGCAACCGGCGAAGCTGGTCCGGGGTCTTGCGAAAGCGGTGGAACGGCTGGGGGTGCGGATCGTCGAGGGCACCACGGTCACGGGCTTCCAGCCGGGTGTGGTCACCACCGACCATGGCACTGTGGAAGCCCCGGTGATCCTGCGCTGCACCGAGGGCCTCACCGCGGGCCTGCCCGGCCTGAAGCGGGAATGGCTGCCGATGAATTCGGCCCAGATCGCCACCGAACCCCTGCCGCCCGAAATCTGGGACCAGATCGGCTGGCAGGGCGAGGAGATCATCGGCGATTTCGCCAATGCCTATTGCTACTGCCAGCGCACCCGCGAGGGCCGCATCACCGTCGGGGCGCGCGGGGTGCCTTACCGCTTCGGTTCGAACCTCGACACCAACGGCGCGCCGGATGCCGAGACGATCCGGCGGCTGACGGCGATCCTGCACCGGCATTTCCCTGCCGCAAGGGGGGCGAAGATCGACCATGCCTGGTGCGGCGTCCTGGGTGTCCCGCGCGACTGGTGCGCGACGGTGGGGCTGGACCCGGAGACGGGGATCGGCTGGGCCGGGGGCTATGTCGGCGTGGGGGTCTCGACCTCGAACCTTGCGGGGCGGACGCTGGCGGACCTGGCGCTTGGCCGCGACACTGATCTGGCGCATCTGCCCTGGGTCAACCGCCGGGTCAAGGACTGGGAGCCGGAACCCTTCCGCTGGCTGGGGGTGCATGGGATGTATGCGCTGCTGAACGCCGCCGACCGGCAAGAGGACCGGCCCGGCGCGGGGCCGTCACGGTTGGCTGCGGTGGGAAACTGGCTGACCGGGCGCGGTTAGCAATAATTGTTGCTCCGTCAGAGGCAGCGTGACAAAAACATTGCAAACAGGGAGGCACCATGAAGCTGTACCGCCGTCAGGTTCTGGGGCTGACCGTCGCCGCGCCGTTCGCCCTGGCGCTGCGGCCCGCCCGCGCCGCTGCCCGTGCCGATGTCTCGCGCCAGGTGCTGCTGACCTGGCACAAGCTGATCCTCGAACTCGTCCGCCATACCGCGACCTATATGCCCCCGGTTGCCGCACGCGGCTTCGCCTATATCGGCATCATCGCGCATGAGGCGCTGACGACGGGCAGTCCCGCCCTGCGCAGTCTGGCGGGGCAGTTGACCGACCTGACGCCCCTTCCCGCCCGCGAGGCGGGTCAATTCGACGAGCCTTGCGTCCTGCATGCCGCGCTGGAGATGGCGGTCCACGAGCTGTTCGTGAACACCGGCCCGACCGGGCAGCGGGCAATGCTGAAGATGGCCGGCATGATGGGCAAGACCGCCAGCGACGGCATGGCGACCGAGGTGGTGGACCGCAGCATTGCCCATGGCCGCGCGGTGGCGGCACATATCCTCGCCTGGGCCGCAACCGACGGCGGCGCGGTGATCGAAAACCTGGGCTTCCCGCGCGACTATACCCCCGGCACCCGGCCGCGGGACTGGGTGCCGACCAGCGCGATCCGGATGCAACAGGCGCCGCTCTTGCCCGACTGGGGCAGGAACCGGCCCTTCGCCATGCCCGACACGGTGGCGCTGGATGCCCCGCCCCCGCCGACTTACGACGAAGACCCGAGTTCGGCCTTCTACGGCTTCGTGAACGAGGTCTACGAGACCGGGCGCAATCTGACCGACGCGCAGAAGCTCATCGCCCGCTTCTGGTCGGATGACGCGATGCTGACCCCCACCCCGGCGGGCCACTGGATTTCCATCGTCATGCAGATCGCCGAGCGCGATGCGCTGCCGGTGGAAAAGATTGCCTCGACCTTTGCGAAACTGGGCGTCGCGCAGGCGGATGCCTTCATCTCCTGCTGGTCAACCAAGCTGAAATACAACCTTCTGCGCCCTGTCACCTATATCAAGCGCCATATCGACAAAGCCTGGGAACCGCTGCTGATCACCCCGCCCTTCCCGGAATATACCTCGGGCCATTCCTGCCAGTCGGGTGCGGCCTCGGCGGTGCTGACCGCGATCTTTGGCGAGGATTTCGCCTTCGACGACGCCACGCATGAAGACGAGGGCCTGCCGGTCCGCAGTTTCCCCTCCTTCAATGCGGCAGCGGAAGAGGCTGCGATTTCAAGGTTGTACGGCGGCATCCACTACCGTTTCAGCAACGAAATCGGGTTGGAGCAGGGCCGCGCTGTCGCCGTCCATGCGGTCGCCTTGCAGACCGAAGCCTGATGCGCGCGCTGGTCCTGAGCCTGGCCCTTGCGGCCCCCGCCCTTGCCGAGCCTTTGGTCCCGGCCTTCACCGACGAGACGAAGACCGCAGGCCTTGCCACCGTCTTTCAGGGCGAGTGGGACTATATGGTCGGCGGCGGGGTCGCCACCTTCGACTGTTCGGGCGACGGCTTTCCCGAGATCTTCCTGTCCGGCGGCGCGGGGCCTTCGGCGCTGTATCTGAACCGCAGCGCGCAAGCTGGCGCGCTGGCCTTCGAAAAGACCGATGCCGTGACGCTGGACGCGGTGCTGGGCGCCTATCCCCTGGACATCGACAGCGACGGAGTGCTGGACCTTGTTGTCTTGCGCCAGGGCGAGAACAAGCTTCTGCGCGGCCTTGGCAACTGCCGCTTCGAAGAGGCAAACGAGGCCTGGGGCTTTGACGGCGGCGATGCCTGGTCCACCGCCTTCGCCGCGATCTGGGAGAAGGGGCAGGACTGGCCCACGCTGGCCATCGGCAACTACATCGACCGCAAGGAAGAAGCCTTCCCCTGGGGCTCCTGCACCGACAATTGGCTGCACCGGCCAGGTTCGGGGCCGGATGGCCAGCGTTTCGCGGCACCCCTCGCGCTGACCCCCTCTTTCTGCGCCCTCTCCATGCTGTTCACCGACTGGAACCGCTCCGGCCATCCGTCCCTGCGGGTGTCGAACGACCGGGAATACTACAAGGGCGGTCAGGAACAGATGTGGCATCTGGAGCCGGGCCAGCCGCCCCGGCTTTTCACCGAAAAGGACGACGGCTGGAAACGCCTGCGCATCTGGGGGATGGGGATCGCGTCCGCTGACGTGAACCTCGACGGCTACCCGGATTACTTCCTGACCTCGATGGCCGACAACAAGCTGCAGGTGCTGAAGGATACCGCCTCGACCAAGCCCGATTATGCCGACATCGCCTTCAAGTCCGGCGTCACCGCGCACAGGCCCTATACCGGGGATGACCTGAACCCCTCGACCGCCTGGCACGCGCAATTTGCCGATGTGAACAACGACGGGTTGCAAGACCTGTTCGTCGCCAAGGGCAATGTCGACCAGATGCCGGATTTCGCCGCGCAGGACCCGAACAACCTGCTGCTGGCGGCGGGCGACGGCACCTTCGTCGAGGCCGGGGACCGCGCGGGCGTGGCCAGCATGGCGGTTTCCCGCGGGGCGCAGCTGGTGGACCTGAACCTCGACGGCAAGCTGGATCTGGTGGTGCAGAACCGCTGGACCGGGCCGGAGATCTGGCGACAGACCGGAGAGGCCGGGGCTTGGCTGGAGGTGCGGCTGGCGCAGGAGGGGATCAACCGGGATGCCATTGGCGCGGTGGTGGAAATCAAGCGCGGCGCGGCAGTGGAGCGGCATGAGATCACCTCGGGCGGCGGACATGCCTCGGGCTCGGTCGGCTGGCTGCATTTCGGTCTGGGCATGGCCGACCGGGCGGAACTCCGGGTGATCTGGCCGGATGGAACCGAGGGAGACTGGCAGGAACTGCCCGGTCACACCTTCCATATTCTGCGCCGGGGCGCGCAGCCTGCAGCCTGGGCATCGGGCTAAAACGCGAATCGTTTTTGCGCACCAAAGGCCGAAGACAGGGCACAACCATAGGTATTGTTTCGCGTTTCGCCTGCGCGCGGCGGTCGATTCATTTCGGCAAACAAGGCAACATCACGGCGCATCCCTCTGGGATCGTTGATGTTTTTGTCACAGTATGCATTTTGCAAACATGCCCTCGCAGGGGGGTCGTCTGCCCATTAAACCATTTGCAATCAACAGCTTGCCCACTCCCCTCCGCGCCATCGCAGCGATCAGGCAGTCAGAAAGCTGGATTCGGCGCATCGGCCTTGGATTGGGCCGCTTGCAGCGGGTTTGCACGGATGCGGCGTCAGGGTCTAGAATGACCATGGGACACATGCCGGACCGATGCTGAGGTCGGAACGGATTTACCCGTGGGAAAGTAGACCTGTTTACAATGGCGCGACGCGGTCCCCGTTTGCGCCTTGTTTGTGATGAGTGGCCAGCCCAGTAGGAATGAACCGTGACACAGGGTCCGACACAGATCAGCAATCAGCTCGAAAGCGGGTTGGGCCGGGTCGATCCCGACGCCTTTGCCGATGATCTGAAGCCCGGCACCCAGCTTCTCGGCGGGCACTATACCATCGAGGGCTTCCTCAACAGCGGTGGCTTCGGCATCACCTATCTGGCCAAGGACAGCCTCGACCGCACGGTCGTGATCAAGGAATGCTTCCCGAACGCGCTCTGCCGCCGCTCGACCAGCCTGGTCCGCGCGCGGTCGCGCAAGCACCAGGGCGATTTCCGCGGTTTCGTCGAAAGCTTCGTCGCCGAAGCGAAAAGTCTGGCGCGGCTGGTCCATCCGAACATCGTCGGGGTGCATCAGGTGTTCGAGGACAACGACACCGCCTATATGGCCATCGACTATATCGACGGGCGTGACCTGCACGACATCCTCGATTCCACCGACCATGCCTTCACGCCCGACCAGATCGTGACCATGCTGAAGAAGATGCTCAGCGCGGTGGAATTCATCCATCAGGTCGGAATCCTGCACCGTGACATCTCGCCCGACAACGTGCTGATCGACAGGTCCGGCAACCCGATCCTGATCGACTTCGGCGCCGCCAGCGAGCAGGTCGCGCGTGCGACCCGTGTCCTGACCGGGCGACGGGTGATCAAGGAAGGCTACTCGCCGCAGGAATTCTATCTGACCGGGTCCGAGCAAAGCCCGGCAAGCGACCTGTATTCGCTTGGCGCGACCTTCCACCATGTCATCACCGGCCACCCTCCGCCGGAAAGCCAGCGTCGCCTCGCGCGTGTCGCCGAGGGTGAGTCCGACCCCTACCAGCCGCTTGCCGGTCGGTTTCAGGGCTATCCGCCGGGCTTTCTGGAGGCGATCGACAAGGCGGTGCGCGTCATGCCGAAGGACCGCATCCAGTCGGCGGGCGACTGGCTGGACTGGATCCGCATCGGCGAGGACGGCGGCCCCCTGCCCGCCGCGCTGACCGAGGAACCGCCGAAACCTGCAACCCGGCCTGTCACCCGCCAGGCAGTTGCGGCTTCGGGCGGGTTCCTGCAGGACAACATGGGCTATGTCATCGGGGCCGGGGCGGTGTTCCTCGTGGCCGGGGTCGCGCTCCTCTGGTCGCTTCTGGCCTGAGCGGGCTCAACCGCCCGGTACAGCCACGGCCCGGACGCCGTCTGCCACCTGATCCGATGGGTGCAGAATGACCTGATCCCCGGCCTGAAGCCCATCCAGAACCTGAGCGAACGCCTCATTGCGCTCCCCCAGGGTGATCCTCCGCAGCGCCACCCGCCCGTCGCGCAGGATGTAGCTGGCCCAGTCCTGCCCGTCGCGGAAAAGCGCACCGACCGGGATCGCCAGCACCCCGTCCTGCTGCCAGATCGCAATGCGGGCGGTGACGCGGAAGCCGTGTCCCAGCTGCTTCCAGTCCGCTGGAACCCCCTCCAGCGCCAGGATCACCGTCACCCGCTGCTCCTCGATCCCCAGCGCCGAGACCCGCGTCACCGCTGCCGGTTCCACCCGTTCGACCCTTGCGGCAATCGGCGCGCCGCCCCAGCCCGAAGCCGTGGCGCGGGCTCCTTCGGCCACCCGCACGGCATCGCGCGACAGAAGCTCGACCACGATCTCCAGATTGCCCGGATCGCCCAGTTCCAGGATCGGCGTGCCGGGCTGCACCGCCTGCTCGCTTTCGGTCAGCACGCGCAGGACCCGGCCCGACACCGGGGCGAGGATCTCGACGCAGCAGGCGGTCGAAGGGCCGGTCCGGTCAAGGCTCAGAACAACCTGGGCGCTTTCCAGTTCCTTTTCCCGCACCGCAAGATTGGCCAGCGCGCTGGCGACGGCGGCCTGGGCGGTCTTTTCTTCACGCACCGCATTGTCATAGGCGCGCTCGGACAGGGCGCCTTTGCGGATCAGCGCCGTGGCCCGTGCTGCCTCGGCAGTCATGAAGTCGCGCGTCGCCTCGGCCTGCGCCAATTGCGCGCGGGCCAGTTCGGTTGCTGCCGCCGCTGCCGCTGCCGTCGCTTCGGCCACGGCGCGCGACCGGCTGTCCAGCAGCACCGGCGCCGCCGGACCGATGGCCGCGACCCGGTCGCCCTCGCGCACCGCGTCACCGGCATGCAGGCTGATCCGCTGCAACCTTCCCGCAATATTGGCCGAAACGGTGAACACCTCGCGAATGCGCGCTTCCCCCTCTTCCTCGACCGTCACCTCAAGCGGGCGCAAGGCGACCTCGGCCAGCTCCACCTCGACCGGACGCGGCAGGAAGGCCCAGACCAGCGCGGCGATCACGGCAAGGGCGGCGGCAAGGGGAAACAGGCGGCGCATCGGTCACTCCCGCGTTTTCAGGACTTCGATCATGTCAAGCTTGTCGATCCGGCGGCGGATCGCCCCGGCGGAAGCCAGGGCTGCGGCACAGACCACGAGACTGGCCACCGCATAGACCTCGCGCCCGACGACGAAGGGCACGCGGTACAGGTCCGAGGAGAAGGCCGCGACCATGGCCCGTGCAATGCCATATCCGACAAGCCACCCCAACGGCTGCGCCAACAGCACCACCGCCGCGAGTTCGCCGAACAGCACAGACGAAACCTCGCGGTTGGTGAAGCCCAGGACACGCAGGCTGGCCAGTTCGCGCCCCTGTTCCGACAGGGCGATGCGCGAGAAATTGTAGACCACCCCGATGGCGATGATCCCGGCCAGCCCGACATAGACGGTGACCATCACGGTGATGTTCTCGGCCAGCGTGGCGCGGAACCGCTCCAGCATCAGGCTGGTGACGCTGACCAGCTCGGTCTTCGGCGCGGCCTTGGCGGCGGCATAGAATGCGGCGTCCCGCGCACGGTCGAGTTGCAGGCTGACGCCCGAGACCATCGCCCCCTCGCCCATCAGCCGGTTCAGTGCCCCGATCTCCATCGCTGCACCCAGGCCGACATATCCCACCGACACGCCGCTGACCGGCAAGGTCACAGTCGGGCGCCGGCCCTCCTGCACCTCGACGGTCACGAAATCTCCGGGGCGGACCCGCAAGGCATTGGCCAGAGCCTCGGACAGGATCAGCCCGGCCTCGGGCAGGGTCATCGGCCGCAGATCGGGGTCGAGCACGCGCGACAGTTGTGGCTTTGTCGGGCGGCCGGTGATGGCAAGGGTCTTCGACCAGCCGCGATGGCTGATCCGGGCAGTAACCTGGCGGAAGGGTTCGGTCGCGATCACCCCCGGCAGTCCGCGCACGGCAAAGACGGCGCGCTGGGGTTCGGGCGCGGCAAAGACGATCTGCGCGTCATGACGTTCGGACCGGAAGAAAGTGATGTCGATCATCCGCTCGATCGACCCGAAGGACCAGAGCGAGGCCACAAGGATCGCGACCGCCATGGCGACGCCGAGGGTCGAACTGGCGGTGCGGAACGGCCAGCGCATCAGGTGGCGGGCAACCATCACCCCGGTCTGGCGCAGGCGCAACAGGTTCCGCAGCCAGCCCATCCGCGCGCGATAGGCTGCGGGCGCGGGGGGGGCCATCGCCACCGCGGGCGGCAGCCGCACCACCGACCGCACCGCGTAAAGGGCACCAGCCACGGCAGCGGCAAGGGTGATCAGCGCCGCCAGAGCGTAAAGCTGCGGGTCGCGGGTGAAGACGAGATAGGGAAAGGCGAAGAACCGCGCATACATCCCGGCCAGCCCCACCCCCAGCCAGGCACCGGCGGCAAAGCCGATCAGGATGCCGCCGACCGCGATCAGCAGGACGAATTCCACATAATGCTGCGCCACCGCGCGCGAGGAATAGCCGACCGCCTTCAAGAGGCCGATCTGTTCGCGCTCCAGCGTGATCAGACGCGACAGCGTCATGTTGACCAATAGGGCCGCGACCAGAAGGAAGATCGGCGGCAGGACCTTCACCATCGCCGAAAGCTGCTGCAACTCGGCATCCAGAAACGCATGCGAAATCTGGTCCTTGCGCGCCGTGGCCCCTGCCCCGCCGTAGCGCGCGGTCAGCCGGTCCAGGCTCTCGATCACCCGCTGCGGGCTGGCGCCGGGGGCCAGTTTCAGCACCAGACTGGAAAAGGCGCCCTCCAGGTCATAGGCCGCCTCCAGGCTGGCGCGCGGCAACCAGACCACGCCAAAGCGGTCCGGGTCGGGCATCATCTGGCCGGGGCCAAGCGCGTAGATGAACTCGGGCGACAGGGCCACCCCGGTGATCAGCAACTCGCGCCGCTGGCCGTGCATCAGCACCGGCAGCGCATCGCCGGGACCAAGCCCGTGCGCCAGGGCAAAGCCTTCGGAAACCGCCGCCTCGCGCACGGATTGCGGGTCCGGCAACCGCCCCTGGCGCAGGTAAAGCCGGTTCAATCCCGCCGCCCCCTCGGGCAGGGAGACAAGCTGCACCGACGCCGGCCCGGACATCTCCGGCAAATCGGGACTGCCCAGCTTGACGATCCGGGCGTCCGCATCCAGCACGCCCCCGATTTCCTCGATCTCGGCAAGAAGCGCGCGCGGCGCACGGGTCACGCTGGCGAAGACATCGGCGAAGCGGTTCTCCTCGTAATACCGCGCCCGCGTCTCATGCAGCGAGGCATAGGCGCCGTTGCCCAGGATCAGCGTCGCCACCCCCGCCGCCAGCACCAGCGCGATGGCAAGGACCTGCGCCCAAAGCCGTCGCAAGTCGCGCAGGACCTTGCGGCGCAGCGGCGAGATCACCATGCGACCTCCGACGGTTCCTTCTTCACCGCATTTTCGGTCTCCTCGACGATCCGCCCATCGGCAAAGCGGATGACGCGGTCGGCAATATCGCGGATCGCGGCGTTGTGGGTGATCACCAGCGTCGTCGCCCCGACGGCGCGGTTCACCTCGGTCAGCGCCTCCAGCACCTTGATGCCGGTCGTGCTGTCCAGCGCCCCCGTCGGTTCGTCGCAAAGCAGGACTTCCGGGTTCTTCGCGATGGCGCGGGCGATGGCCACGCGCTGCTGTTCGCCCCCCGACAGCTGCGCCGGGAAATGGTCCGCCCGGTCCGACAGCCCGACCAGCGCCAGCGCCTGATCGGCGGACATCGGCTGCCGGGCGATCTCGGTGACAAGCTGGACATTCTCGCGCGCGGTCAGGCTGGGCACCAGGTTGTAGAACTGGAACACGAAACCCACATGATCGCGCCGGTATCGGGTCAGTTGCGCCTCGGACAGGCTGGTCAGCTGGTGGTCCTCGAACCAGGCCTCGCCGCTGCTGGCCCGGTCCAGCCCGCCGACGATGTTCAGGAAGGTGGATTTCCCCGAACCGGACGGGCCGAGGATGACGATGAACTCTCCCCGTCGCGCCTGAAAGTCGATGCCGCGCAGCGCCTGCACCTCAAGCGCCCCGCTGCGGTAGACCTTGGTCAGGCCTTTCGCCCGAAAGACAATCTCGCGCGGGTCGGGCATCGGGGGCCTCCTTCCGGCTGGAAGTTTAGCCGCCCCAGAATCCGCGCGCGTTGATCCGCATCAAGCGGGAGTGCCCGGTCATTCGTGCCGCAGCGCGATGATCGGGTCCAGCGAGGCGGCCTTCCGCGCCGGGAAATAGCCGAAGATCACGCCGATCAGCGCAGAAAAGCCGAAGGCCAGCACCACGACGTAAAGCTGCGGCGCGAAGGGGATTGCCATGAAGAGCGAGGCGGCGAAGGCCAGTGCCAGGCCCACCGCCACGCCAATGATCCCGCCCACCAGCGCCAGCACCACCGCTTCGACCAGGAACTGCATCTGCACTTGCCGCCCCTCGGCCCCGACGGCCAGCCGGATGCCGATCTCGCGCGTGCGTTCGGTGACCGAGACCAGCATGATATTCATGATCCCGATCCCGCCGACCAAGAGGCTGACCGCGGCAACCGAAGACAGCATCCCGGTCAGGACCGAATTGATCCCGGTCAGGATCGAGGCGAGCTGCGCCATGTCCATGACGTTGAAATCGTCTTCCTCGCCCACGGCAATCCGCCGCCGTTCCCGCATCAGCGTCTGGATGTCGCGGATGCCGCGCGTGCTGGAGACGCCGGGGGCAAGTGCCACCGAGATCGAGCTGACGCTGTCGCTGCCCAGGAACCGCCGCTGCACCGTGCGGATCGGCATCAGCACGATATCGTCCTGATCCTGCCCGAAGGTTCCGGCCCCTTTCGCCTGCAAAAGTCCGATCACTTCGCAGGAGACATTGCCCGCGCGCATCTGCTGGCCCGTCGGGTCGGAATTGCCGAACAGCGCCCGCCGCACCGTCTCGCCGACGATACAGACGGCGGTGCCGGACCGATCCTCGGACGGGCTGAAGTTTCGCCCGCGCAACAGCGTCCAGTTCCCGGTGATCAACTGCCCCGAGGTCGCGCCGGTGATCGTCGTCGACAGGTTCTGCCCCCCCGCGACGACGGTTTGCGTGCTGTTCACCGTGGGCGACAGCGTGGCGATCACCGACAGCTCGGCCAGCGCGTCGGCGTCGCGCAGCGTGAACGGGCGCGAGACGGTTGCGCCACCGGGACCGGGCCCACGGTCGGGGCGGATCGACAGCACGTTGGTTCCAAGACTTGCGACACTGGCCGCAACCGACCGCGACGACCCCTGCCCCACCGTCACCATCGCAATGACCGCCGCCACGCCGATGACGATGCCCAGCATGGTCAGCCCCGACCGCAGCTTGTTGCGCCGCAGGGCCAGCAGCGCCAGGCGCAGCGTTTCCCAGATCATGCGCCCGCTCTTTCCGGGACCGGCGCGTCGCTGCGGACCTTGCCGTCGGCAAAGATGATCAGTCGGTTGGCATAGGCCGCAATGTCCTCTTCATGCGTGACCATGACGATGGTGATGCCGTCCTCACGGTTCAGCGCCTGCAGAAGCCGCATGATCTCGTGGCCGCGGTGGCTGTCGAGATTGCCGGTCGGTTCATCCGCCAGGATCACCATCGGAGTGCCGACCAGCGCCCTTGCGATGGCAACGCGCTGCTGCTGGCCGCCGGAGAGTTGTGAGGCATCGTGCCCCTCGCGTCCCTCCAGCCCGACCTTGTGCAAGGCGGCGCGTGCGCGCTCGATCCGCTCGGCGCGCGGCATGCCCTTGTAGATCAGCGGCAGTTCCACGTTCTCCAGCGCCGAAGTGCGTGGCAAAAGGTTGAAGCCCTGGAAGACAAAGCCCAGAAAATGCCGCCGGATGAGCGCCCGGCTGTCGCGGTCCAGAGCCTGCACCTCGACGCCGTTGAACAGGAAGCGGCCTGATGACGGACGGTCCAAGAGCCCGATCGTGTTCATCGCGGTCGACTTCCCCGATCCCGACGGCCCCATGATCGCGACGAACTCGCCCTGGCCGATCACCAGGTCGACATGGTCCAGCGCGCGCACTTCGGCCTCGCCACTGCCGTAGGTGCGCGAGACATCGGCAAGCTCGATCAGCGGCGCAACTGCGGCAGTCACCTCAGCCCCCTCTGCTCTGATCCAGGATCACCAGATCGCCCTCGGCCAGATCCTCCGCAGCGACCGCCGTCAGCTTGCCGTCGCTGTCGCCCGAACGGACCGCGACTTCGGTCGCCACACCACCGCGCAAGACCCAGACGGTCGGCGCGCCCGACCCGCCGGTGTCTTTCGGCGCGGCGGTCGGTCGGCGCGGCATGATCATGCCCAAGAGGCCATTCCCGCCCCGGCCACTGCCGGTCTGGGTCAGCTGCGGCGGCTCGAAACGCAGGGCGGCGCTTGGCACCCGCAGGGTATCCTCGACCACCGTGACCGCAATCGTCGCCGTCGCGGTCATTCCCGGACGCAACAACCCCTCGCTGTTGTCGACCGACAGGATCGCCTTGTAGGTCACCACGCCATCGGTCGTCTCGGGGGCATAGCGCACGGTGGTGATCGCGGCGGGGAAACTCCGTCCGGGAAAGGCATCGACGGTGAAGCTCGCCGCGTTGCCCACCGCCACCCGGCCGATGTCGGCCTCGTCCACATCGACCCGCAGCTCCATCCGGGCCAGATCCTCGGCCAGGGTGAACAGCACCGGCGCGTTCAGCGAGGCAGCGACGATCTGCCCCGGTTCGGCCGCCCGGTTCAGCACCACCCCGGAAATCGGCGAGCGGATCGTCGCCTTGCCCAGTTCGGTCTTCGCCTCCGACAGCCGTGCCCGAGCCAGCGCCACTTCGGCCTTGGCGCCATCGACCACCGCCAGCGCCCGGTCGCGCGCGACCTCGACCGCGATCATCTTCAGCCGCGTGCTTTGCCCGCGCTTGTCCAGCTCGCTTTGCGACTCGTAGGTGACTTCCGCTTCGCGCACCGCAGCCACAGCCTGTTCCAGGCTTGCCTCGGCAGCCTGCAACTGCGCCTCGGCGGTCAGGATCTGGTCGGTCAGCTTGCTGTCATCCAGCCGCGCCAGAACCTGCCCGATCTCGACCCGGTCGTTGAAATCCACCGCGACCTCGGCCAGCGCGCCGGACAGTTCGGACGACACGTCCACCTGCGTCGTCGGCTGGACCGAGCCCGTCGCCGTCACCGTCACGACCAGCTGGCCCCGGCTCACCGCCTCGGTTTCATAGCGGATATCGCCCGCGTCCTGCCGCAACCAGAGCCAAAGCCCCAGACCCGCAGTCGCCAGCACCAGCGCCGCCAGAAGCAGCCAAAGCCACCGCCGACGCGGACGCCTGCCCTGAGCCAGGATCCGGGCCATGTCCTCCGCCGGGTTTGCCATCGCGCATTTCCCCTGTTGCAGGCACATCATCGACAAGGCGAACCAGTAAGCCGGATCGCCGTGCCCCGGATCTAACGCCGCAGCTTGCCGTTTCCGTCGCCGGTCGCAATGTGGATGGTGGGCGGTGAGGGACTCGAACCCCCGACATTCTCGGTGTAAACGAGACGCTCTACCAACTGAGCTAACCGCCCCACCCCGGTGCGTAACCCGCAGCGCGCGGACTGGCAAGCCCCGACGACCCGATCTGCCCAATGACAAAGGCGCGCCGGACGGGCGCGCCTTTGTGAAACAATGGTGGGCGATAACGGATTTGAACCGCTGACATCTTCGATGTGAACGAAGCGCTCTACCGCTGAGCTAATCGCCCGATGCGGGGTCTTCTAGCTATCCTCGCCGTCCTCCGCAAGGGCCAATCCGGCGACCTTCGCGCCACCGGCAAGCCGCAGTTTCAGGGTCAGGGCCGGGCCCTTGGTCTTCACCACCCGCAGCTTGCCCAAGGGCGGCACCGTCAGCGCCTTGCCGGTCGCCAGCGCCTCGCCCAGGGCGGACAGGGTGGCTTCCACCACGGCCTTCACCTCGGGCTTCTTGCCGGCGGTGGAGGCCGCCACCGCTTCGATCAGGTCCTTGAGCTTCATCGCCCCGGCCTTGGCTTCGGGTGCGGACGTTTCGACCACCGTCAGCGCCGGCTTCGCCGCCGGCTCGTCCCTGGGGGCCGCCTTGGCGGGCTTCGCGGGTTTGCTGTCGGTCTTGCCTTTGGGAGTGCGGGGCATCCTGCCTGTCCTTCGATCTCTGTCGGTGGCGGACGATAAAGTGCCTTGCCGGGCGGGGCCAGACAATTCCCCTGCCGCCATGCGAAAAGGCGCGCCCCGGAAGACGCGCCTTTTCCTGCATTTTCAGCCGCTCAATGCGCGGTTTGCGACGGTGGCTGGCTCTGCGCCGCACGGGCTGCAGCTGCCGCCTCTTCCGCTGCCTCGTCCCATTCCACGGGTTCAGGCTGACGCACAAGCGCCTGCGCCAGAACCTCGCGGACATGGGTCACGGG
>JAGPEG010000044.1 GCA_018057165.1 Tabrizicola sp. | reverse complement strand
CTTCGCGCGGGGATCGAAGTTCTTGTAGACCCGGTGGCCAAAGCCCATCAACCGGAAGCCGGAATTCTTGTCCTTGGCCTTGGCGATGAATTCCGGGATGCGGTCGACGTTGCCGATTTCCTTCAGTATTTCGAGGCAAGCCTGGTTTGCCCCGCCATGCGCCGGGCCCCAGAGGCAGGCGATCCCGGCAGCGATGCAGGCGAAGGGGTTCGCGCCCGATGACCCGGCCAGCCGCACGGTCGAGGTCGAGGCGTTCTGTTCGTGGTCGGCGTGGAGCATCATGATGCGGTCCATCGCTTTTTCCAGGATCGGCGAGACCACATAATCCTCGGCCGGAACGGCAAAGCACATGTTCAGGAAGTTGCCAGCATAGCTGAGGCTGTTCTTCGGATAGACGAAAGGTTGGCCGACCGAATACTTGTAGGCCATCGCGGCGATGGTCGGCAGCTTGGCGACCATGCGGATCGCGGCAACCTCGCGCTGCCAGGGATCGTTGATGTCGGTCGAGTCGTGGTAGAAGGCGGCCATTGCGCCGACCACGCCGACCATGGTGGCCATTGGATGTGCATCGCGACGGAAGCCGCGGAAGAAGAGATGCATCTGTTCATGCACCATGGTGTGCCGGGTCACGCGCTGGGTGAAATCGGCCAGTTGCGGCGCGGTCGGCAATTCGCCGTAAAGCAGCAGGTAGCAGACTTCGAGATGGGTCGATTTCTCGGCCAGCTGCTCGATCGGGTAGCCGCGATACAGAAGCTCGCCGACATCACCGTCGATGAAGGTGATTGCGCTTTCGCAAGCGGCGGTCGAGGTGAAGCCCGGATCGAAGGTGAACACGTCCGCCTCGGCATAAAGCTTGCGGATGTCCAGCACATCGGGGCCGAGGGTGGGTTTGTGGACGGGAAGGTCGTAGGTGGTCCCGTTCAGTTCAAGCTTGGCGACAGTGTCCGACATGGTTTTCCCCGTTCCTTCGCGGTCGCGCCTGTGCGAGGCACGGCCATTTCTATCCTGCACCCCGGCGGGGGCAGCTTCAAGGCCGGGGGGCGCGGGCTTACGCGGCAGCGTCCGACAGCCTGGCGACGGTTTCTTCCCGACCGATGGTTAGCATCATGTCGTAAACCGAAGGTGTAACAGTCCGGCCAGCCAGAGCCGCCCGAAGCGGTGCTGCAAGCTTGCCGAACCCGATGCCGTTTTCTGCGGCGATTCCGGTCAGGATGGGCTCCAGCGCCTCTTTCGTCCAGCTAGCATTTTGCAGGCGCGGCGTCAATGATTTCAGTATACCACGGGATACCGTATCCAGCGCCTCGGCAGCCTTGGCATCCGGAGCCATGGGTCTGGAATTCATCAAGAACCATGCCTTATCAATAAGTTCCGGAAATGTCTTCGCAGATGACTTGAGAAAGGGCAGGGCCTTGCGCATCAGCAAAACCTGCGCTTCGGTCAACGGCGCACGGCCCGCAACGACAAGATAGGCCTGCAATTCATGCAGCAGCGCGGCATCCTCTGCCATCGCCATGTGATGCCCGCAGGTGTTCTCCAGCTTCTTGAAATCCAGCCGCGCCGGGGCCCGGCCGATTCCCGACAGGTCGAACATCTTCATCGCCTCGGCGCTGGTGAAGATCTCGGCATCACCATGCGCCCAGCCCAGCCGGGTCAGATAGTTGCGCATCCCAGCGGCGGGGTAGCCCATCGCCTGATATTCCTCGACCCCGGTCGCCCCGTGGCGCTTCGACAACTTCTTGCCGTCCGGCCCATGAATCAGCGGGATATGCGCCCAGACCGGAATGTCCCAGCCCATCGCGTCATAAACCATCTGCTGCCGCGCGGCGTTGTTCAGGTGGTCGTCGCCCCGGATCACATGGGTCACGCCCATGTCGTGATCGTCGACCACCACCGCCAGCATATAGACCGGCGTGCCGTCGCTGCGCAGGACGATCATGTCGTCCAGCGTTTCGTTCCGGATCACCACGCGGTCCTGCACCTGGTCGTCGATGAGGGTTTCGCCGGTGCGGGGGGCCTTCATGCGGATGACATAGGGCGCATCGGGATGGGTGGAGGGATCGGCGTCGCGCCAGGGCGAGAGAAAGACGGGATAGCGCCCGGCGGCTTCCTCTGCGGCGCGAAAGGAAGCGATTTCTTCCTGCGTCGAGAAGCACTTGTAAGCGGTTCCTCGTGCCAGCATCTCATGCGCCACCTCGGCATGGCGATCGCGACGCTCGAACTGGCTGACGACATCGCCGTCCCAGTCAAGGCCAAGCCAGGTCAGCCCGCGCAGGATCGCCGCCGTCGCCTCGGGCGTCGACCTCTCGCGGTCGGTGTCCTCGATCCGGAGAAGGAATTTTCCGCCGCGGCCCCGAGCATAAAGCCAGTTGAAAAGCGCCGTCCTGCCGCCGCCGATGTGCAGATACCCGGTGGGCGAAGGCGCGAAGCGGGTGACGACCGGGGTGGACGGGGATGCGGACATGACGGCGTTAACCTTTCGGAAACCAAGGCAGAGCTAGGGTTGCGCCGGGTTTAGGCAATCGCGGGGTGGGAAACAAGGTGGCCCCCATTCATACGATCTCAAGGCTGATCCTTGCGCCACTGGAGGCGCTGCAGACGGCGCGGGGCATGCTTTTTCCCTGGATCGCCGTGCTGATCGGCTGCGGCATCGGAGCCTGGTTCTCGGTGCCGGTGGAGCCGGGGGTGGGAAGCTATTCGCTGGCGGCGCTGGGGCTGTTTGGCGGGCTGGCCCTTGCGGTGAAGTCCGAACTGGCGCGGCCCTTTGCTCTGGCCGTTGCCGCCCTTGCCGCAGGCTGGGTTGCCGCCGGCATCCGCGCCCACGCGCTTGACGCGCCGATGCTGACCTTCCGCTACTACGGCCCGGTCGAGGGTCGGATCGTCGAGATCGACCGCTCGCAATCCGATGCGCTGCGCCTGACGTTGGATCAGGTGGTGCTGCAGGACGTCCGGCCTGGGCGCACGCCCCTGCGGGTCCGGGTATCCTTGCAGAACGAACAGGACTGGATCGTCCCGGCACCCGGACAGGTGGTGATCCTGACCGCCAATCTTGCCGCCCCGGAAGGGCCGGTAGAGCCGGGGGCTTTCGATTTCCGCCGCATGGCCTTTTTCGACCAGCTGGGCGCGGTGGGCTATACCAGGACGCCGGTGCTGCTGCTGGAAGAGCCGACGGGTGGGGCGCTGCCCATTGACCGGCTGCGGACCTGGCTGACGCAAGGCATGCTGGCACATATGGAGGGGCAGGCGGGGGCGTTCGCGGCGGGCGCGATGACGGGGGACCGCTCGGCAATCACCGAAGACACGGTGCAGGCCTTGCGGGACAGCTCGCTTGCGCATCTTCTGGCGATTTCCGGGATGAACATGGCCTTTCTCACCGGGTTCGTCTTTGCGCTGTTCCGCTATGGGCTGGCGTTGATCCCTTTCGTCGCGCTGCGGGTGAACACCAAGAAGGTCGCCGCCGTGGTCAGCCTTGGCGTGGCGCTGTTCTACCTCCTGCTCTCCGGGGCCAATGTGGCGACCGAACGCGCCTTCATCATGATCTCGGTGATGCTGGGGGCAGTGCTGCTGGATCGCCGTGCGCTGACGCTGCGGTCGGTGGCGGTGGCGGCGATGCTTCTTCTGCTGACGAAACCCGAAAGCCTGCTGGAGCCGGGCTTCCAGATGTCCTTCGCTGCCACCATCGCGCTGATCAGCGGCTTTGCCGCTCTGGACGGCAGCATCTACCGCGAACGCATTCCGCGCTGGCTGATGCCGGTCTTCACCCTGGTCCTGTCCTCGCTGATCGGCGGGCTTTCCACCGCGCCCTATGCCGCGGCGCATTTCAACCGCTTCACCGATTACGGGCTGCTCGCCAACCTTCTGACCGTGCCGGTGATGGGCGCGGTGATCATGCCCGCCGGGGCGGTCGCGGCGCTGCTTGCGCCCTTCGGACTGGCGGGCCTGCCGCTTTGGGTGATGGAGCAGGGCGCGCGCTGGATCCTGTTCGTCGCGCATTGGATTGCGGGGCTCGAGGGGTCGGTGACGGCGATTCCGGCTCCGGGGCCCTGGGTTCTGCCCGTGTTCACGCTGGGGGCGCTGTGGCTGATCCTGTGGCGGGGCAGGGTGCAACTGGCGGGCGCGGTGGCCGTGCTGGCGGCGCTGGCTTTGTGGCTTGCGGCAGAACGGCCCGCTCTGCTGGTTTCGGGTGACGGGCGATTGCTGGGTCTGGCAGGGCCAGAGGGGCGGGCGCTGTCGGCTGCGAAGGGCGGGGGCTTCGCCGCCGAGAACTGGTTGCAGAACGACGGCGATCTGGTCGAACAGGCGTCGGCGGCGGAACGTCCGGGTTTCGCGGGGCCGAAGGGCGAGCGTTGGTTCGACCTGGCGGGGCTGCGCGCGGTGGTCCTGTCCGGCAAGGGGGCCGAGGCGAAGCTGGCCGAGGTCTGCGGATCGGCAGGGCTGGTCATTCTGGCTGCCGAGGCCGAGGTCAAGCCGGCGGCCTGCCCGCTGATCGACGCGAAGACGCTTTCTGCCACCGGACCGCTGGCGCTGTGGCGCGACGGGGATGCCCTGCGGATCGAGACCACCAAGGGCGCGCAAAGGCTGTGGTCGCCCCCCGCGCGGGCCTTCAGATTGCCGGACCTGTCCGGGATCGGTCCGGAACCCGCCACTCAGTAGCTGCGGATCAGACCGACCAGACGACCCTGCACCTTGACCAGATGGTCGGGGAAGACCCGCGTCTCATAGGCCGGGTTGGCCGCCTCCAGCGCGATCATGTTGCCGCGGCGGCGATAGCGTTTCAGCGTCGCCTCGCTATCCTCGACCAGAGCCACGACGATATCGCCGTTGTCCGCGGTCGACTGTTCGCGGATCACCACGATGTCGCCGTCGTTGATCCCGGCCTCGATCATGGAATCGCCCTTGACCTCCAGCGCGTAGTGCTGGCCGTTGCCCGACAGCATCGAGCCGGGCACGGCGATGTGGTGGGACACCTCGGAGATCGCCTCGATCGGCACGCCCGCCGCGATCCGGCCCATCACCGGCAGTTCCATCGCGTGAAGGGGGGAGACCGGCAGCGCACCGCGGGGCGGATCGACCTTGTCGCCCGCGATCACGCGGGGCGAGAAGCCGGGCCGTTCCATCGCTTCGGGCAGCTTCACGATTTCCAGCGCGCGGGCCCGATGTGCAAGACGGCGGATGAAGCCGCGTTCTTCCAGCGCGGTGATCAGCCGGTGGATCCCGGATTTCGACCGCAGGTCCAGTGCATCCTTCATCTCGTCGAAGGAGGGCGGCACCCCGTCACGATCCATGCGCGTCTTGATGAAATCAAGAAGTTCCAACTGCTTGCGTGTCAGCATGTTCAGGTCCCAACAACGTGTGTTAACACAATGTTCTGCCCGTGTTCCCGGTTTGTGTCAAGAAATATCCTTGCGGCCCTCAGATCGGCAGGTAGTCGACCGTGCTGCCCTTGCCACGCGGCCCGTCTTCAACCGGGCGAAGCAGAAGCGCGTCGGCCTCGCCCAGGATCGACAGCAGCGCCGAGTCCTGCCGGTCGAAGGGCGCGATCTCCGGCATCCCGTCGCCCAGGGTCAGCCGCGCCCGCATGTAATGCGCGCGAATGCCGTTGGCGGGAAGATCTGTGGCCAGCCTGGCCCTTTGCAATCTGGGGGCGGGAGCGGGATCGCCCAGCATGGCGCGGACCATCGGCAACAGGAAAAGATGGGCGCAGACAATGGCCGACACCGGGTTGCCCGGAAGCCCCAGCATCGGCACCCCGTTCAGCCGCCCGGCCATCAGCGGCTTGCCGGGCCGCATCGCGATCTTCCAGAAACTGTGGTCCAGCCCGGCGGACCTGCCCACCAGATCATGATCCCCGACCGAGGCGCCGCCGATGGTCACGATCAGGTCGGCCCCCTCGGCCAGACCCAGTACGGTCGCCAGCTCTGCCTCGCTGTCGCGCGCGATGGGCAGGAGGCGGGCGATGCCGCCCTCGGTCTCGATCATCGCCTTCAGCGCGAAGCTGTTCGAGGCGATGATCTGGTCCGGGCCCGGATCTTCGCCCGGCATCACCAGTTCATCCCCGGTGGCGATCAGCGCCACGATCGGGCGGCGGGTGGCCTGCACGGCGGGGATGTTCATCGCGGCGAGGAGCGCAAGGTCATTGGGGCGCAGGCGGCGGGGGGCAAGACTGTCGCCGGCGCGGAAATCCTGGCCGAGCGGGCGGATATTGGTCGATCCGTCTGCCCCCGAGGTCAGCGTGATCCGGTCGCCGTCCCGCGTGACATCCTCCTGGATCACCACGCGGGTCGCGCCGGCAGGCACGGGTGCGCCGGTGAAGATGCGGACGGCCTGGCCGGGGCCGACCATGCCCTCGAAGGCATGGCCTGCGCCCGCTTCGCCGATGACGGTGAACCTGTCGCCCTGCGCCGGGTCGCCCTGCAGCGCATAGCCGTCCATCGCCGAGGCCGGAAACGGGGGCTGGTCGCGCCTGGCCCGTGCGGGGGCGCACATCCGGCGGCCAGAAGCTTGGGCAAGAGGCACGGTTTCAGACGGCAACACTGCGGAAAGGGCCAGACACCGGGCAAGGGCCTCTTCGACTGAAATCATCACTTCGCCTCGTAACGTCCGGATTTTCCGCCATCTTTCAGGATGACGTGCACGCCTTCGATCACCATCGACTTATCCACCGCCTTGACCATGTCATAGACCGTCAGCGCCGCGACCGAGACCGCTGTCAGGGCCTCCATCTCGACCCCGGTCTGGCCCGAGGTCTTCACCGTCGCCTCGATCCGCACGCCGGGAAGTGCGGGGTCGGGCGTCAGCTCCAGCGCGACCTTGGTGATCGGCAGGGGGTGGCAAAGCGGGATCAGGTCGGCGGTCTTCTTCGCCGCCATGATCCCGGCCAGCCGCGCGACGGAAAGCACATCGCCCTTCTTCGCCCGGCCTTCGGTGATCAGCGCCAGCGTCTCCGCCGTCATCCTGACCGCCCCCGTCGCCACTGCGACCCGGTCGGTCACTGCCTTGCCGGACACGTCGACCATATGGGCCTGGCCCCGGTCGTCGAAATGCGAGAGGCCCGTCACAGGCCGCCCGGCGCGGTCAGGGGTTTCGCAAGGATGGTGCGCGTCGCGGCGGCCACGTCGTCCTGCCGCATCAGGCTTTCGCCGATCAGGAAGCAGCGCGCGCCGTATTGCGCAAGATCGGCAAGGTCGTCGGGGGTGTAAAGCCCGCTTTCGGCGACGATCATCCGGTCCTCGGGCACCCGGCGGGCCAGTTGGCGGGTGGTGTCGAGCGTCACCTCGAAGGTGTGGAGGTTGCGGTTGTTGATCCCGATGAGCGGCGATTTCAAGAGCGAGGCGCGCTCAAGTTCCGTCTGGTCGTGGACCTCGATCAGCACATCCATCCCGAGACCCATTGCGGCGGCTTCCAGTTCCGCCGCCTGGCCGTCGTCCAGCGTGGCCATGATCAGCAGAATGCAGTCGGCATTCAGCGCGCGGGACTGGGTGACCTGATACGGGTCGTAGAGGAAATCCTTGCGCAGGCAGGGGAGCGCGACGGCATCATGGGCGGCGACGAGGTCGTCATCCGCCCCCTGGAACGACGGGGCATCGGTCAGGACGGACAGACAGGTGGCGCCCCCGGCCTCGTAGGCTTTGGCAAGGACGGGAGGGTCGAAATCCGGGCGGATCAGGCCCTTGGAGGGGCTAGCCTTCTTGATCTCGGCGATCAGGCCGTAGCCGGTCAGCATCGCCTCGCGGAGAGCGCGGGCAAAACCGCGCGGGGGGGCTGCGGATTTGGCGGCGGCTTCCAGGTCAGCCAGAGAGGTGGCCGCCTTGGCCTTCGCCACCTCCTCCAGCTTGTAGGCCTTGATACGGTCGAGGATCGTGCTCATCGGGGGTCCTTCAGGCATTGGTCAGGCGGCGGAGCGCGTCGACCTTGGCTTTCGCAGCACCGGAATCGATGGATGCACGGGCCAACGCCACGCCTTCCGTCAGGGTTCCTGCGCGGTCGGCCACGACAAGGGCGGCAGCGGCGTTCAGCAGCACCGCATCGCGGTAAGCGCCAGGTGCGCCGTCGAGAAGGGCGCGGAACGCGGTGGCATTCTCGGACGGGGTGCCGCCCAGGATCGCCTCGAACGGATGGGGGGCAAGCCCCGCATCTTCCGGGTGGATGGTGAAGTCGCGGATCGCGCCGCCTTCGACTGCCGAGACCGAGGTCGGGCCGCAGATGGTGATCTCGTCGGTGCCGTCGGAGCCGTGAACCAGCCAGGCTTTCTCGGAGCCGAGGGTCAGGAGCGTCTCGGCCATCGGACGGATCAGCGCGTCGGAGAAGGCCCCGGTCAGTTGCCGTTTCACCCCGGCGGGGTTGGTCAGGGGGCCGAGGATGTTGAAGATCGTGCGGGTGCCAAGCTCGGCCCGGACCGGCATGACATGGCGGATCGCAGGGTGGTGCATCGGGGCCATCATGAAGCCGATCCCGGCCTCATGCAGGCAGCGTTCCACGACCTCGGGGCCGATCATCACGTTCAGGCCCATTTCGGTCAGCGCGTCCGCTGCGCCGGATTTGGACGACAGGTTCCGGTTGCCGTGCTTGGCCACGGTCACGCCCGCGCCCGCGACGACGAAGGCGGTGGCGGTGGAGATGTTGAGCGTGCCCTTGCCGTCGCCGCCGGTGCCGACGATGTCCATCGCGCCTTCGGGGGCCTGCACCGGGTTGCATTTCGACCGCATCACAGTGGCGGCGGCGGCGTATTCGTCCACCGTCTCGCCCCTTGTGCGCAGCGCCATCAGGAAGCCGCCCATCTGGGCCGGGGTGCCTTCACCCTCGAACAGCGCGTTGAAGGCGGCCTCGGCCTCGGCGCGGGTCAGCGGGCGATTGGCGGCAGTGCCGATCAGGGGCTTGAGGATGTCGCTCATGCCGGGACTTTCACGCGGGCTTCGTCAAGGAAGTTCCGCAGAAGCTGGTGGCCGTGTTCGGAGGCGATGCTTTCGGGGTGGAACTGGACACCCTCGATCAGGTGATGCTTGTGGCGCAGGCCCATGATCGTGCCGTCTTCCAGCCAGGCGGTGATTTCCAGATCGGCCGGAAGCGTGGCGCGGTCGACGACGAGGGAGTGATACCGGGTCGCCTGGAAGGGCGAGGGCAGGCCGCGGAAGACGCCGGTCCCGGAATGGTGCATGGTGCCCATCTTGCCGTGGACGATCTCGTGGCAGCGGACGACCTTGCCGCCGAAGGCCTCACCGATCGTCTGGTGGCCGAGGCAGACGCCGAGGAGGGGGATGCCGGCACTCGCGGCGGCTTTCGTCAGCGGCAGGCAGATCCCGGCGGCGGCGGGGTCGCAGGGGCCGGGCGAGAGGACGATGACATCGGGCCGCATGGCGATCACGTCCTGGACCTGAAGCGCGTCGTTCCGCTTGACGACCACATCCGCGCCAAGCTCGCCGAGGTAGTGGACGAGATTCCAGGTGAAGCTGTCGTAGTTGTCGATCAGGAGGAGCATCGGATCTACCCTTCGGGCCGCTTGCCGCCGGTTATCGCCGATGCGGGGGGCGGTGTAAACCGGGGTTCGGGGTGGCTGTCCACGCAGGGCGAATTTGGCGGCCTTGGGAAATCAAGGGGTTGTGGGCGGGCGTTGGGGTGGGCTTAACCTTTGTGGCAGCTCGACGGGCGGCCCGTCGTGCCGGATCAGGTCGTCTTCGCCAAGGTAGCATCCGGTTTCCACCGCGATCAGGGTGACGGGCAGGCGACCGGGGTTTTCCAGCCGGTGCGGCTGGCCGAGGGGGATGTACATGGCCTCGCCCTCGCCCACCAGACAGCCGTGGGCGCCGAGGGTGATCCGGGCAGTGCCCTCGACGACGATCCAGTTTTCGGAGCGGTGGAGATGGGCGTGGAGCGAAGTCGCCTCTCCGGGGGCGAGGCGGTGGGAGCGGACGCGGAAACGCGGCCCTTCGGCCAGCACGGGAGCCGGAAGGGCGGCGGTCGGGGCGGGACCGGCCCCCGTGAAGGTCATCGGCGCTTCGGCAAAGCCTGGGTGGTGCGTTCCGTCCATGCGGGGATCCCCTGTTCCACAAGCGTCAGTGAGCCGGGAAATGGTGAACAGGGCGTTAACGCCGTTGGGCCAAATCGCACTTGTCGGAGCGCCACCCACCCCCGGCCCCCAGCGGGGGGCGAGGCGAGGGGGGCAGCGGCCCGTCTTCAGGGCCGGAGCTTGCGCGGTCAGGGGCGGTTTTCAAAGTGAGCGCCTTGCGGCGCGAAGACTCTTTGTCTCGCGATTTTGCGTGAAGGACGCAAAACCGCTCGGAGCCTCCGGCGGGGATATTTGGAGCCAGATGAAAGGGCCTGGGTCGGTGCCTGGGGATCAGGTCCAGTCCAGCACCACCTTGCCCGAAAGGCCTGATCTCATGGCGGCGAAGCCGTCCTGGAACTGGTCCATCTTGAAGCGGTGGGTGATCACGCGGCGGATGTCGAGACCGTTTTCCAGCATGGCGATCATCTTGTACCAGGTCTCGAAGATCTCGCGCCCGTAGACACCCTTGATGGTGATCGCCTTGAAGACGATGCGCGACCAGTCCACCGGGGACTTGCCCGGCGGGATGCCGAGCATGGCGATGCGGCCGCCCATGACCATGTGCTCGACCATCTGGTCGAGAGCGGCCTGGGAGCCGGACATCTCCATCCCCACGTCGAAGCCCTGGGTCATCTTGAGCGAGGGGTAGACCGATTTCAGGTCGGTGGTGGCGACGTTGACCGGGACCACGTCGGCGACCTGCCCGGCGAGGTCAAGCCGGGCCTGGTTGATGTCGGTGATGACGACGTGGCGGGCGCCGACATGCCGGGCGACGGCGGCGGCCATGATGCCGATGGGACCGGCGCCGGTGATCAGCACATCCTCGCCGATCAGGTCGAAGCTGAGGGCGGTGTGGACGGCATTGCCGAGGGGATCGAGGATCGCGCCGATCTCGTCGTCGATGGCGTCGGGCAGGGGGACGACGTTGAAGGCGGGCAGGCGCAGGTACTGGGCGAAGGCACCCGGTTCGTTGACGCCGATGCCGCGGGTTTCGGGGTCGAGGTGGAACTTGCCCGACCGGCTTTGGCGCGAGGTCTTGCCGATCAGGTGGCCTTCGCCCGAGCAACGCTGGCCGATGGTGAGGCCTTCGACATTCTTGCCAAGCTCCACAATGATCCCGGCGAATTCATGGCCGGTGACAAGGGGGACGGGGACGGTCTTCTCGGCCCAGGCGTCCCAGTTCCAGATATGGATATCGGTGCCGCAGATGCCGGTCTTGTGGATCTTGATCAGCACGTCGTCGGGGCCGATCTCGGGGACGGGGCGGGTTTCCCTCCAGAGGCCGGGTTCGGGTTTCGACTTCGCGAGAACGGTCATTTCATTCGGCAGATGGGTCATTTCAGCACTCCGATGGCTTTTCCGGCCTGGGTGAAGGCGTTCAGCGCAAAGTCGAGGTCGTCGCGGGTCAGGGCCGCGTTCATCTGGGTGCGGATGCGGGCCTGGCCCTTGGGGACGACGGGGAAGAAGAACGGCGCGACATGGACGCCGCGCTGGTAGAGGTCGGCGGCCATGGCCTGTGCAAGCTTGGCGTCGCCCAGCATGACGGGAATGATCGGGTGAGAGCCGGGGAGAAGGGTGAAGCCTGCCTGTTCGAGGCCCGCGCGCCAGTATTGCGCGTTTTCCGTGAGTCTGGCGCGGAGGTCGTCGGCCCCTTCCACGATGTCGAGCGCAGCGAGGGCGGCGCCCACGACCGCCGGGGGCAGGGCGTTCGAGAAGAGATAGGGCCTTGCGCGCTGGCGGAGGAGGTCGATCACGGGCTGCGGTCCGGCGATGTAGCCGCCCAAAGCGCCGCCAAGCGCCTTGCCGAGCGTGCCGGTGAGAAGATCGACGGTGACGCCCGCTCGGGCCGGGGTGCCGGCACCTTTCGGTCCGGTGAAGCCGGTGGCGTGGCAGTCGTCGACCATGACGAGCGCGCCATAAGTATCGGCCAGCGCGCGGATTTCGGGGAGCTTCGCATAGTAGCCGTCCATCGAGAACACGCCGTCGGTGGCGATCAGGAGGAAGCGGGCCCCGTCGGCCTTCGCGGCTTTCAGCTGGGCTTCGAGGTCGGCCATGTCGGAATTGGCGTAGCGGTAGCGTTTGGCTTTGCAGAGGCGGATGCCGTCGATGATGCTGGCGTGGTTGAGCGCGTCGGAGATGACGGCGTCTTCGGGGCCGAACAGGGGCTCGAACAGCCCGCCATTGGCGTCGAAGCAGGCGGCGAACAGGATCGAGTCGTCGTGGCCAAGGTAGCGGGCGAGGCGGGTTTCCAGCTTCCGGTGGATATCTTGAGTGCCACAGATGAAGCGCACGCTCGCCATGCCGAAGCCGTGGTCGTCCATCGCGGCCTTGGCGGCGACGATCAGCCGGGGGTCGTCGGCGAGGCCGAGGTAGTTGTTGGCGCAGAGGTTCAGCATCTGCCGCCCGGCCATCTGGACATGCGCGCCTTGCGCCCCGGTGATCAGGCGTTCGCGCTTTGTCAGGCCCTCGGCCTCGATGCCCTGAAGAGTGGCGGTGATATGGTCGAGGAAGGCGGTTCTTTCCGTCATGGCAGAGTCCTTTCCGGTTTGGCGGAAAATGGCAGAAGACTGGATTCGTGTCAACTTGGCGGATGAATGTCCGTCAAAACGGATTTTCTTTGCTCTTTTCAAAATACTCCACGGGGGTGCGGGGGTGTGAAACCCCCGCCGCAACGGGTCAGCTGTCCTGCACGATCAGGATGGCGCGGGCGGTTCCCTCCGCAGCGATCTCGTGCGGGCGGTCGGCGGGGTAGCGGGCGACGTCGCCGCTGGAAAGCCGGTCCGTCGCTTCGCCCGAGGTGACGGTGAGATGGCCCTCAAGCACGGTCAGATGCTCACGGCAGCCGGGGGAATGCGCGTCGGAGGTCAGCTTGGTGCCGGGGGCAAAGACCAGTTCATAGACCTCATGCGCGCCCACACTTTCGGGGGCGGAGAGGATGCGGATGGTCACGCCGCCGCGCTGGATCACCGGGGCGGAACTGGCGCGGGTCACGTCGATGCCGGGGGCGGGGCGGGCTTCGAGAAGGCCCGCGAAGTCAAGTTGCAGGGCCTGGGTGAGGGCCCAGAGCGTCGCGACGGTGGGCGAGGATTCGCCGCGCTCGATCTGGCTGACCATGGAGCGGCTGACGCCGGAGAGCCTGGCGGCGGCATCGAGCGACAGGCCGCGGGCCTTGCGGGCGGCGCGCAGGCTGGCGGCGAGGCGGTCGTGGATGTCGGAACGGTCGGCCATGGCGCATGGTGGCGGGGAAGGGCGGGGGCGTCAATCTGTGCCGGGACTGCCCGCCCGCGCCTTCGTCACGCCTGGCTTGCCCGTGACGAGATCGGAGGGAGCGCGGTCAGGTGCCGCAATAGGTGACGTAGGACCCGAAGCCGGTGGGGGCGGGGAGCATGTAGGGCTCTACCTCGGTGAAGGGGGTCTGGACCCTGGCGAGGAGCGCGTGGAAGGGGGCCATGTCGCCGTCGGTGGCGGCGGTGAGGGCTTCCTCGACCTTGTGGTTGCGGGGGATCACGGCGGGGTTGGCCCTGGCCAGCCGTGCGGCGGCGCCCTCTCCGGCGCGGGCGCGCCAGCGGGGGAGCCAGGCACCCATCTGGGTGAAGTCGTCGAAGAGCGGGCGAAGGGTGGCCTCGTCGGAAAGGCGGCGGAAGGCAAGCGTCCAGTCCGCGCCTTGCATCGCGGTCATCAGGTCGTCGGCGAGCGCGGCATCCGCGTCCTCTTCGCCAAGGAGGCCGAGCTTGCGGCGCATCACCGCCAGCCACGCGGCCTGGTAGCGCGGAGCGATGCCGGCGAGGCGGTCGTTGGCGATGGCGATGGCCTTTTCCGGCACCGGGTCAAGCAGCGGCACCAGCGTCTCGGCCAGGCGGGCGAGGTTCCAGCCGAGGATCAGCGGCTGGTTCTGATAGGCATAGCGGCCCTGGTGGTCGATGGAGGAGAAGACGGTGCCGGGGGCATAGGACTCCATGAAGGCGCAGGGGCCATAGTCGATGGTCTCGCCGCTGATCGCCATGTTGTCGGTGTTCATCACGCCATGGATGAAGCCAAGGCCCATCCAGTCGGCGATCAGGGCGGCCTGCCGGGCGATGACGGCGTCGAGGAAGGCGAGGTATGGGGTCTTTGACCCTGCGACCTCGGGGTAATGCCGGGCGATGGCATGGTCGGCAAGCGCCTTCACCTTGTCCTGCTCGCCCCGTGCGGCGAAGAACTGGAAGGTGCCGACGCGCAGGTGGCTGGCGGCAACGCGGGCGAGAACGGCGCCGGGAAGCTTGGTCTCGCGCCAGACCTCTTGCCCGGTCGCCACCACGGCGAGGGAGCGGGTGGTGGGCACGCCCATCGCCGCCATGAATTCCGAGATCAGATATTCGCGCAGCATCGGGCCGATGGCGGCCTTGCCATCACCCCCGCGTGAGAACGGGGTCTTGCCCGAGCCCTTGAGCTGGATGTCGAAGCGCCGGCGGTCCGGGGCCAGAACCTCGCCCAGAAGATGCGCGCGACCGTCGCCAAGCTGGGATGAGAAGCCGCCGAACTGGTGGCCGGCATAGGCCTGGACGATAGGGTCCGCGCCGGGCGGCAGGGCGGCACCCGAGAACCAGTCGGCGGCCTGCGCGTTCGAGAGGCTGAGGCCGAGGCTGGCGGCGAGCGGATGGTTCAGCACCAGAAGCCGCGGGGCGGGGGCCACGTCGGGAGCCACCCGCAGATAGGTTCCCGGCAGGTCGCGCGCCCAGGAGTTGTCGAAGCGTATCATTGCCAGCACCTCTGCCCAGATATGGGGCAGGGCGCGGGGCGGGGCAAGGCAGAGCGTGAGCCAGGCGCGGCGTCGGACGGTAGCCTGGGTGCCGCACCAGCGGGGCGGAGCGGGCGCCCCTGGCTTCGGTTGCGGCCTACGGCGAAGATATTATCGAGAAAGATGAATGGGTTGACGATGCGGGGGCGGTTCAGAGCGGTCCCGACGGTGTCCGGTTCGGGGATGGTCAACCGCGCTGCGGGCTTCGGCAAAGGGCCGGGTTCAGGGAGCCGAAAGTGGGAAAGTGGTCGGGGCGGAGGGATTCGAACTCTCGACCTACGGTACCCAAAACCGTCGCGCTACCAGGCTGCGCTACGCCCCGACTGCGGCCCCAATACAGGGCTTTCACGGGCTTGGAAAGCCTTCCTCTGCACAAGCTTGACGGGAAGGTCTGGTCCTTGTATTTAGCAGTCAGGCTAATTAGCGGAGTTGATAAATATGGCCCAGATCGAAGACCCGCTTGGCAGAACTCTGTCGGCCCTTGCCGATCCGACGCGGCGCGCGATCCTGGCGCGTCTGGCCTTGGGGGAGGCGACGGTCAACGAGATCGCCGCGCCCTTCCAGATGGCGCTGCCCTCGATCTCGCGGCATCTGAAGGTGCTGGAAAGCGCCGGTCTGATTTCGCGCGGGCGTGAGGCGCAATGGCGGCCCTGCAAGCTGGAAACCGCAGCCCTGCAACAGGTTGACCACTGGCTCGGCACCTATCGCCAGTTCTGGGAAGGAAGCTTCGACAAGCTGGACAGCTATCTGAAAACGATCACCAACCCGACAGAGCGGGGGACCGACCAATGAAAGACATTCGTGACGACGAGCTTCTGATCATCCGTGAATTCGACGCCCCCGTGGCCCTGGTGTTCCGGCTTTGGGAGGACCGCCACCACATGCTGCGCTGGTGGGGTCCGGAAGAGTTCACCACCGTCGAGCTGGATTGGGAACTGACCCCCGGTCGACGCTGGGGCGGGGCGATGACCTCGCGGCACTATGGTCTGTCGCGGTTCGCGGGCATCATCCGCGAGGTCGAACGGAACCGCCGCATCGTCTTCACCTTCCAGTGGGATGAAGCGTCCGGTCGCGACCGCGACACCCTGGTGACAGTGACCTTCACCGAACAGGACGGCCGCACCATCCAGACGTTCCACCAGACGCCCTTCTCGACCGTGGCGATCCGCGACAGCCATGTTGGCGGCTGGAACTCGCTGTTCAACAAGCAACAGATCTATGTCGAGAACATCGCCTTTGCCGTAGAAAAAGGATTGAAGCCATGATCACGCTGACGACCTATGACTGGGTTCCGGATTTCGCCGCGCCGCTGATGCGGGCATTCCGTGTCCGGTGGGCGCTGGAAGAGGCGGGGATGCCCTATGCGGTGCGCAAGATCACCCTGGGGCCAGCGCAGAGATCGCCCGAACACCTGCTCCACCAACCCTTCGGCCAGGCCCCGGTGATCGAGGCGGGCGGGTTGGTGCTGTTTGAAAGCGGGGCCATCGCCCTTCACATCGCGGAGCAGAGCGAAACCCTGCTGCCACGCGACAGCATCGCGCGTGCCCGCGCTATCGGCTGGCTTTTCGCGGCGCTGAATTCGGTCGAGATCGTGGTTCAGGACCTGGCCGGGATCGACTTCTTTCATGCCGGGGAAGCTTGGGCGGCAGAGCGGCGGCCCCAGGTCGAGACCTTCCTGCGCGACCGTCTGGCCATGCTGGACAAGGCCCTGGGGACGAAGGACTATCTTGAGGGCCGCTTCACCGTGGGCGACCTGATGATGGCGGATGTCCTGCGCATCCTGGACCACACTGCCATCCTTGATGAGTATCCGGCGCTGAAACGCTACAAGGAGCGCTGCGCGGCGCGGCCCGGCTTCAAGCGCGCAATGGCCGACCAGATGCACGGGTTCGCCAAGGCGGCGTGATCGGGGGCCCTTGGGGCAGGGTCAGTCGGCGCAGGCCCAGGCCGCATCCTTGCCAATCGCCGGGTGGCGCATCACGCTGCCCGGCGCGATGCCCAGCTTCTTCGCAAGGCCGCCCGCGATTTCCAGCACGAACTGCACCCCCTCGCCGCCATCGACCGGGGTCAGGTCGCCGGGCACGGCATTCGCGTGGACGCGGGTCACGGTGCCGGTCGAATCGGCGAAGACCATGTCCAGCGGGATCAGCGTGTTCTTCATCCAGAACTGCGGATGCCTGGGGCCTTCGTAGACAAAGAGCATTCCCGAAGCGGGGGAAAGCTCGGTGCGGAACATCAGGCCCTGGGCACGTTCCGCGGCATCGTCGGCGACCTCGACGGCAAAGCTTTCGTGCCCGCCGTCCCAGCGCAGGTCCAGCCGGGCGGGGGTGCAGGCGGCCTCGGCCCAGGCGGTGCCGGGCAGGGCCAGCAGGCACAGGAAGGCCGCCGCGTGCCTCATGCCTTGTCCCGGGAGGCGGTTTCCCACGAGATGACCTGCACGGCCATCCGCCCGCGTTTGCCCTCGATGATGCGCAACGCCACCGCCTCGCCGGCGCCAAGATCGGCGAACCCCGAGACACGCAGCACCTCGGCATGGACGAACACATCCTCGGGACGCCCGAAGACATTGGCAAAGCCGAAGCCCTTGCCCTTGTCGAACCACTTCACCCGCGCCGGCTCCAGGGCCAGGGCAAGAATATCGGCGCTGACCATCTCGGCCGCGTCTTCGCCAAAAGGCAGGACCACGCCTTCCGGCGGGTCTATGCGCAGGACTTCAACAGCCTGAACGCCGCGTTGCGTGCGCTGGACGCGGACTTCGATGCCCGCGCCATCTGCGACCGACCCCTGACCGAAGTTCCGCAGAACATTCGCGTGCAGGAGAATATCTGCATCCGTCTGGTCTGAAACGATGAAACCGAAACCCTTTGAGGGATCAAACCACTTAACGTGACCATGCACGACTTGCATGACCTCTTCTTCTTCCATTCGTAGAGCCTTCTCCCCAGAATTAGCCCTTAGCGCGGACAGATGCGGGGAAATCCGGGCCATGATCAAGGCCTATTCAACAACCGGACAACAGATAATTGATAACGCCCCGGAAACCTAGGCTCAGGACCCATTAAATCGCTTGCGTGGGCGACAAGGCATTGATTCACTGGTGTCACCGACGGAGGTGCCACCATGACCGATCTGATCTTGCTGTCCGAATCCCAGATGGCGCGGATTTCG
>JAGPEG010000194.1 GCA_018057165.1 Tabrizicola sp. | reverse complement strand
ATCGCGATGTCGGCGACATTGAAGGCATAGGGGTTCTCGATCCCGCAGCAGGACATGTTCAGGAAATCCGCCACCGCGCCATAGGCGACTCGGTCGATGATGTTGCCCAGGGCACCGCCGACCAGCAGGCCTCCGGCCAGTTCCGCCTTCCAGTTTCCCCGCTCGCGCCGCATCCACCAGATGACCCAGGCCGAGATCGCCAGCGACACGGCGACAAGGCCCCAGCGCACCAGATCCGACCCGTGGGACAGAAGCCCGAAGTTGACACCCTGATTCCAGGCCATGCGGAAGGTCAGGTACGGCGGCAGCACGTCGATCTCGCCCCGGTGAAACAGGTCAAGACCCTGCACCACCGCCAGCTTGGTCAACTGGTCAATGGCGAAGGTGGCGATGGCGGTGATCCAGAAGCGCCGCATCTCAGTGCCGGAAATGCCGCTGGCCGGTAAAGACCATGGCCAGCCCGCGTTCGTCCGCCGCCGCGATCACCTCGTCGTCGCGCATCGACCCGCCTGGCTGGATGATCGCCGTCGCCCCGGCCTCGGCCGCCGTGATCAGCCCGTCGGCGAAGGGGAAGAACGCATCCGAGGCCACGACCGCGCCCTTGGTCAGTGGCGCGGCAAGCCCCAGCGCCTCGGCCATGTCCTCGGCCTTCCGCGCGGCGATACGGGTGCTGTCCACCCGGCTCATCTGCCCGGCGCCCACACCCACGGTCGCCCCATCCTTCACATAGATGATCGCGTTCGATTTCACATGCTTCGCCACGGTCCAGGCGAACATCAGGTCGGCGAGTTCCTTCTCGGTCGGTGCGCGCTTCGTCACCACCTTCAGGTCAGAAGCTGCAAGATGCCCCGCATCCCGGTCCTGCACCAGAAAGCCCCCCGCCACCTGCTTGAACGCCAGCCCCTTGGCCTTCGGGTCCGGCAAGGCCCCCGTGGTCAGAAGCCGCAGGTTCTTCTTGCCCGCGAACACTGCCCGCGCTTCCTCGGTCGCGTCGGGGGCGATCACCACTTCGGTGAAGATCTTCACGATCTCTTCCGCCGTTGCCCCGTCAAGCACCTGATTCAACGCGACGATCCCGCCGAAAGCACTGGTCTGGTCGCATTGGTAGGCGCGCTGGTAAGCCTCGGTCAAAGTCGAGGCCGTCGCCACCCCGCAGGGGTTCGCGTGCTTGATGATCGCACAGGCCGGGGCACCGCCCGCGAATTCCGCCACCAGCTCGAACGCCGCATCGGTGTCGTTGATGTTGTTGTAGGACAGCTCCTTGCCCTGCCACTGCCGCGCCGTCGCCACCCCTGCGCGGCGCGTGCCATCGACATAGAACGACGCCGCCTGATGCGGGTTCTCGCCGTAGCGCAAGGTCTGGGCCAGCTTGCCCGCAAAGCTGCGGTAGCGCGGCGCGGGCTCCTTGATCTCTCCCGCCAGCCAGGTTGATACCGCCGTGTCATAGGCCGCCGTCTTGGCATAGGCCGTCAGCGCCAGCTTCTGCCGGTAGGCCATCGAAGTGGCCCCATCATTGGCCTTCAGCGTGGCCAGCAGGCAATCGTAATCCATCGGGTCCGTGACCACCGTGACGAAGCGATGGTTCTTCGCCGCCGCCCGGATCATCGCCGGCCCGCCGATGTCGATGTTCTCGATGCAGGTCGCGCGATCCGCCCCCGCAGCCACCGTCTGCTCGAACGGGTACAGGTTCACGATCAGCAGGTCGATCGGCTCGATTCCATGCGCCGCCATCGCCACCAGATGCTCGTCATCATCCCGCAGCGCCAGCAGCCCGCCATGCACGTTCGGGTGCAGCGTCTTCACCCGCCCGTCCATCATCTCGGGAAAGCCCGTCACCTCTGCCACGTCCCGCACCTTCAGCCCCGCCGCCCGCAGCATGCCGCTGGTGCCGCCCGTCGAGATCAGCTCCACCCCATAGCCCGCCAGCGCGCGGGCCAGGTCCAAGAGGCCGGTCTTGTCGGAAACCGAGATCAGCGCGCGGCCGATGGGGACGAGATTGGTCATCGCAGGAACCCTTCGTTTGCCCGCGGGGCCGTCAGGGGTCCACCCCCTCCAGGTCCCGAATGGCGAGCGGAGTACCCTTTGCCTTCGCCAAGGTCCAGCCTATCCGTGTCTCGAAGCCCCGCGCTTCGCCATGCAGCACAATTTGCGTGCAGGGTCGCGGATTCAGCCGCCCGGTTTCCAGATAGGCCGAGGGCTGCAAACTAAGTTCCGCCTGACCGGAGAAGCGGAAGATCCAGATTTCACCGCTGCGCAGCGCCATGGAAACGGCAAGGCCCCCCATGTCCAGCGCGGCGTCGACCTCGGGATGCAGATGGAAACGGATCGCAAAGCCCGCGCCCGCCATCGCGGTCTGGGTCATCACATCCTCGAACCGTCGCCGCGCTTCGGCCGTCAGCGCGGTCAGCGCATCCACCCCGGACAACCGCCGCCCGTCTTGCGCCAGCGTCAGGCTGCGGCTGGCGGTCAGCCCGTGCGACAGCAGCCAGCCGTCATGCGCCAGATAGAGATCCGCGCCCTCCGTCCCCATCGTCAGCCGCGAGGCCGTGACCTGCGCCCGATGCTCCAGCGCCGTGCCCGCCGCGCCAAGACGTGAGGACGACACCCCCTCCATCCCCAGCGTGGAATGCGACGCCGTCGCCCGCGCCGCCCGTCGCCAGTCGGCCCCGAAAGCCGCCCCCGATCCGCAATTCACCACCAGCGCCCGCCGCCCCGAACACAGCTCGAACGCAGCCGTCGAGGCATGCGCCGTCCGCGCCGCCCGTCCCCCTGCCGGGGCCGAGGCATCGACGATGACCGAGGTCCGCCCCCCGGTCAGCCGCGCATAGCCCATGGCGATGGAGGGCGTCGCCCCCGTCCGCACCCCCGCCGCCGCCAGCGCCTGATCCAGCCGCCCCTCCGCCCCCTTGTCGCCGCCATGGAACCGCGCCAGTTCGCCATCCATGTGCCGCAAGACCCGCAGCGCCGGGGCAATCCGGGTGATCGCAGCCGACAAGGCCGGTGGCACCGCCAGGTTCGCCTCGCTCATCGCGCTTGCCGACCAGGTCAGCAGCGTCAGCACTTCCAGCAGCTCCTCCGGGTTCCGCGCCGGAATGCCACCTTCGTCGTCGATATCCGCCTCGCAGGCCGCCGCCAGCGCCTGCGTCGCCGGACCGACAAGCCCCTGCATCCCGATCAGCGAAATTCCCGCATAGACCAGCCCGGTCAGCGCCTCGAACCGGGGCAGGCCCGCCGCCGCACTGCGCCAGCGTTTGCCGAGGTAACTGGCCTGCCGCGACAGCGCCGCGTAGAAAGCCGCCGACTGCGCCTTGTCGCGGGCCTGCAACAGGATGGTCGCGTGATGCACCCAGCGGATGATCCGCCGCCCGGTCAGGTCCGGTGTCCAGCCCGGCCCCCTGCCCCCGCCGAAACGGTCGATCCAGCCCCAGGTCCAGTCCTGCGCCCTTGCCTGCGCCTCTTTCGTCCCCAGTGCCGCCAGGTCGTCCAGCCAGCCGAACCCCTGCGCCTCTGCCGCGAACCCCCCTGGCGCGGCGACGTCCCACAGCGACACCCCCGGCGCCTCGGCCAGATGCCCCGCCAGAAGGATATTCCCGGAAAGCAACTGCTTGCCGCGTGTATATAGCCCGATGGATCGTGGTTCAGGCTGCGACACGAACCCGCCCGCAGGCCGCGCCCGGCGCGCCGCCAGCACGGCCAGCCGGTCAGCCAGCCGATCCAGTCGCTTTGACGTGTTGCTCACGTCCCGCCTCGCTGCTCTCCTGTCCGGTTCCCCCGGATCGTGAGAGCAATGATAGGCCAGGGCGGCACGTCTGTCACCCAAAACGGACCGTCACCCCAGATGGTCGATCCGCTGCAAGACCTGCGCCAGATGCCCGACCTGGTCCAGCCAGCGCGCCAGCAGCTTCGGGTCATGCGGCGCACCATGCACCCCCGCCGCGATCTCCCGGTTCAGCACCGCGAGGGTCGCCAAGGACACCGGCACCGACACCAGCCGCCCCATCGCCGTCCCGCGCACATCGCCCCAGGCATCCATCGCCCAGGTCTCGTGGAACACCGGCCTGCCGTCGCGTTCCGCCTTCAAGGACACGAACAGCACCACCCGGTCGGGTTCCCCCTCGGCATAGGAATTGTCCTTCAGCAACTCCGCCGCCCGCGCGGTCAGCGCCGCGTCGATCTCTGCCGCCGGTTTCCCCTCCAGCCCCTCGATCTCGCGGAAGATCGGCGCCCAGGCATCGGCCCAGCCGTTCAGCCGGATCGTCCCCCGCACGAAGTCCTTGACCTTCCAGTGCGTCTCGAAGCGGTACTCCGCCATGAACGGATAGCTGTCGCGGTTGGGGTAAACCTCGAAGCTTTCCGGCACCGGCAACGGAGCATCATAGCGGCTGATCGCATCCCAGGGCCGCGCCACCCGCAGCTCGGTGAAATGCCGCAGGCTGCGCGAGGGCGAGCGCAGCGCCTTCAACACCCCCGCCGGGGCCCAGCTGAACTTGTAGCGGAACGCATTCGCCAGCTTCGGCACGCCGCCGCAATAGCTGGTGAAGCTCAGCACATTGTCGTTGTGATAGGCCTTCGATGCCCGATATCGCGCCACCAGGTCATGCGCCATCAGGTGATCGATTCCGGGGTCAAGGCCAACCTCGTTGACCGAGACCAGCCCCTTGTCGCGGAACGCCTCGTCCAGCGCCCGCATCTCGGGCGCGATATAGCTGGACGAGCAGAAGTTCGCCCCGGCCTCCAGGCATAGCTTGGCGATGCCGACATGCTGATCCGCAGGCAGCATCGACACCGCAATGTCACCGGGCTTCAGCGCCGCCGCCAAAGCCTCCAGGCTGAAGGCCCGGATGTCCTGCGTCAGGTCGCCGACCTCGGCCCGCGCCTTCGCGACCGTGCGGTTCCAGACCGTGACCGGATGCCCCGCCTCGATCAGCCGCCTCAAGCCCGGAATCGACGACAGCCCCGTGCCGCACCAATGGATCGTCATGGTCTCACTCCCCGTTTGCCCCCGGACCCAAAAATCTTCCGCAAGATTTTTGCCAAATTCCTTCCTCAAGGAATTTTGGTCCCCGTGTTTGCTCACACGCCCGCGACGTGCCTGTCGAACTCCAGCTTTGCCCGCCCCCAGACGCCCCTGTCCAGCGCCGTCAGTGTCAGCA
>JAGPEG010000193.1 GCA_018057165.1 Tabrizicola sp. | reverse complement strand
TCGCTGCAAACCCGCGAGCAGCATATCCGCCGCGAGAAGGCCACCTCCAACGTCTGCACGGGGCAGGCTTTGCTTGCCGTCATGGCCTCGATGTACGCCGTCTTCCACGGGCCGAAGGGCCTGCGGGCGATTGCGGAACGGGTGCATTTCCTGACCCAGCGCCTTGCCCGCGCCTTGAAAGCGGCGGGGGCGAAAGTCTCGCCCCGCGGCTTCTTCGACACGATCACGGTGGAGGTTGGCGTCGGCCAGGCCGGTATCCTTGCCGCCGCCCGCAACGAGGGACTGAACTTCCGCAAGATCGGCCTCGACCGGGTCGGGATCAGCCTGGACGAAACGACGGATGAACGGGTGCTGATCAAGGTCCTGCGCGCCTTCGGCATCGACGGGGTGCCGCCGCATCGCGCAACGCTGGGCTTCCCCGAGGAGATGCTGCGCACGACCGACTACCTGACCCATCCGGTCTTCCACATGAACCGGGCCGAGTCGGAAATGATGCGCTACATGCGCCGGTTGTCGGACCGCGACCTGGCTTTGGACCGGGCGATGATCCCGCTCGGCTCCTGCACGATGAAGCTGAACGCGGCGGCGGAAATGATGCCGATCACCTGGCCGGAGTTCGGGTCGCTGCACCCGTTCGCGCCGCGCGACCAGGCGGCGGGCTATCACGAGGCCATCGACGATCTGTCGGCGAAACTGTGCGAGATCACCGGCTATGACGCCTTTTCCATGCAGCCGAATTCGGGCGCGCAGGGGGAATATGCCGGGCTCTTGACCATCCTCGCCTATCACCATGCGCGGGGCGACAAGCAGCGCACGGTCTGCCTGATCCCGACCTCGGCGCATGGCACCAACCCGGCTTCGGCGCAGATGGCGGGGATGGAGGTGGTGGTCGTCAAATCCGCCCCGAACGGCGACGTGGATGTCGAGGATTTCCGGGCGAAGGCCGTGGCGGCTGGCGACAGGCTGGCGGCCTGCATGATCACCTACCCGTCCACGCATGGCGTCTTCGAGGAGACGGTGAAGACGATCTGCAAGATCACCCATGACCACGGCGGGCAGGTCTATATCGACGGCGCGAACATGAATGCCCTCGTCGGGCTGGTGAAGCCGGGTGAGATCGGCGGCGATGTGAGCCACCTCAACCTGCACAAGACCTTCGCCATCCCGCATGGCGGCGGCGGGCCGGGCATGGGGCCGATCGGCGTCAAGGCCCATCTTGCACCGCACCTGCCGGGGCATCCGGAAACTTCCGGCTCTGTCGGGTTGCAGGCCACGGATGAGGGCACGGTTTCGGCGGCGCCCTACGGGTCGGCGTCGATCCTGCTGATCAGCTGGGCCTATTGCCTGATGATGGGCGGGCCGGGCCTGACCCAGGCGACACGGGTGGCGATCCTGAACGCGAACTACATCGCCGCACGGCTGTCGCCGCATTATCCGATCCTGTTCATGGGCAACAAGGGCCGGGTCGCGCATGAATGCATCCTCGACACCCGGCCCTTTGCCGACCATGGCGTGACGGTGGACGACATCGCCAAGCGGCTGATCGACAACGGATTCCACGCGCCGACGATGTCCTGGCCGGTGGCGGGGACGCTGATGGTCGAGCCGACGGAGTCCGAGACCAAGGCCGAGATCGACCGCTTCATCGTAGCCCTTCTGGCGATCCGCGAGGAGATCGCGGCGGTGGAGCGCGGCGAGATTTCGTCCGAGGATTCGCCCCTGCGCCACGCCCCCCACACGGTTGCGGCGCTGGTCGGCGAGTGGAACCGGAAGTACAGCCGCGAGGCCGGGTGCTTCCCGCCGGGGGCCTTCAGGGTGGACAAGTACTGGCCGCCGGTCGGCCGGGTCGACAACGTCTACGGCGACCGGAACCTGATCTGCACCTGCCCGCCGATCGAGGATTACATGGAAGCGGCGGAGTAAGCGGCGCAAAATCCTTGAGCAAGGATTTTGACCAGAGACTTGCTTGAAAAATCTGGTCCCCGGTTGACGCCGGGGGCCGGCAGATCAGGGCTGCGGCTTCGGTGCGGGCGTGCCAAGCGCCCCGCCGGGCCTTGTGCCAAGCCCGCCGCCGGAGCCGATGCCGCTGGTCTTCGGCTTGGACAGGTCCGGCACCTTGGGCGGGGATTTCACGCCGGGCGTCGTGCCCAGCACCTTGCCGCCGCCCGCGCCCCCCTGCCGGGCCAGACAATCCTGCGCCTGCACCAGCGCCGGGCCGATGCCGTCCACGTCGAAGCCATCGTCGATCCCCATGCCGAGCATCCGCAGGTAGCGCCCGCTGGTCAGGAAATCCGCCGTGGCCTGGATGCCGTCATAGGTGATCCCGCCGTAATCGGCATCCCAGGCCTCGCCGTTGCCGATGGCGGGCACGCCGGTCTCCATCATCACCCACAGCTCGAATTTCTGGCCGGGCTGGAACTTGATGTCGGGTTGCCGCAGCAGGATCGACAGCGTGTCGTTCGGGTAAAGCCCGATCCAGAGGTCCTGCCCGTTCTGATAGCTGACCGTGATGTAGCAATACGAGAACGCACCCCGGTCATCGGTATAGGCCCCCCCGGCCCAGTTGCCCGCATCGAATTGCGCGCCTTCGATCTCCTCGGCACGGGCCGGGGACAGGGCGGCAAGGGCAAGGACGGCGGCGAGGACAAAGGGGGCGGCAAGCTGGCGCATGGGGCAGATCCTGAACAGGTTTCGCGGTACAGAATGCCGGGGTGCAGACCATCGCGCAAGTCAGGCTTTCCGCAAGAATGACCTGGCATTGACCCCGGCACGGGCCCAAGATAGCCCTTGCGGCGATGACACCGACCCGCCCGCCCTTTCTTGACGGTCTTGCCGCCAGCCTGCCCATCGTCATGGGCTATTTCCCCATTGCGTTTTCCTTCGGCGTCGCCGCCACGCAGGCCGGGTTCACCGGGGTCGAGGCCTTTGCCCTGTCGCTGATCATCTATGCCGGGGCCTCGCAGTTTCTGGCGCTGGCGCTTCTTGCCTCGGGTGCGCCGGTGCTGGTCGCCGCCTTCACCCTGATCGCGATGAACCTGCGGCATCTGCTCTATGGCCCCGCCCTGCTGCGCGAGGCGGGCGAGGGCGCGACCCGCCGCCATGCCTGGGCCTGGGCCTGGGGGCTGACGGACGAGGTCTTCGGCCAGGCGCTTGGCGCGCTGGCACGGGGGCAAAGGTTCTCCGAGCCCTACATGTTCGGCCTTGGCCTTGGCGCCTATGTGTCCTGGGTCTCGGGGACGGTCGTCGGGGCCTATGCCGGGGGTGCTGCGCTGGACGGCTGGCCTGCGGTGAACGCCGGGCTTGGCTTCATGCTGCCTGCGCTTTTCCTCGCGCTGCTCCTGTCGATCCTGAACCGGCGGCAAGTGCCGGTGATCGTGGTGGCGGGGGCCGTCACCGTGATCGGCACGCTGGCCCTCAGCGCGACCAGCGGCATCCTGCTGGGCATGCTGGCCGGGGCGGTGGCGGGGGTGATCCGCAGGTGAGCTGGGAGCTTTTGACAGTGGCCTTGATGGCCGGGGCCGCGAACTGGGCCTTCCGCGCGCTGCCGATCCTGGCGCGGATGGAACGGGTGGCGGCAGCGGGTTGGCTCGGGCGCTTTCTCGCCTCGACCGGACCGGCGGCGATCGGGACATTGTTCGTCGCGGCGATCCTGCCCTCGCTGGTGCCCGACCCTGGCCGCCTGCTGCCGGTGATCCTGGGCACGCTGGCGGTGCTTTGCGTCTGGTTCGCCCGGAAGTCGGTGGTGTTGGCCACGCTTGCCGGGGCGCTGGCGCATGGTGCGACGACCTGGACCCTCGGCTGATGCTTGCGCCCCGCCGTCCGTTGCGCGACCATGGCCCAAACGAAGGAGACCGCCATGCTTGAGATCAGCCCGCAGAAGGTGGTGCATGTGATCTTCCTTGCCCGCGAGCTGGCGGCGGGGACTGCGGAACTGCACGCTTTCATCGACGCGCTGAACGATGACGAGAAGGCGCAGCTGACGGCAGTCGCCTGGATCGGTCGCGGCGCCTTCGAACCCGAGGATTTCGCCGAAGCCGTCGCCACTGCCGTGACCGAGGCGACGATACCCACAGCGGATTACCTGATGGGCATGCCCCACCTGGCCGAGAATCTGGAAGCCGGGCTGGAAGCTCTGGGTGTGGATGTCTCGGGCGAGGAAGAGGATTTTCTCTGAACCCTTGCACGGGGCCGGGGCGCTGCACATCTTCAGGTTCTGCGAGATGTGAGGTAAGCCATGCCCGTTGCCGAAGCCGTGAAACTGACCTGCGTCCCCTGCGGCCAGGCCAACCGCGTGCCCGTGACCCGGCTGGCCGACAGCCCGAAATGCGGGGTCTGCGGCGCGGTGCTGGTCGGGGGTGGTGTGGCCGAACTGGACGCCGCGACGCATGACAAGGTGACGCGGGGCGACGGGTTGCCGGTCCTGGTCGATTACTGGGCACCCTGGTGCGGCCCTTGCCGGATGATGGCGCCGGAATTCGCCAAGGCAGCGCAGGCGCTGGCCCCGGAAGTGCGGCTGATGAAGCTGAACACCGAGGACCATCCGCAAGTCTCGTCCCGCGCGGGCATCCGGGGCATTCCGGCGCTGATCCTGTATCGGAACGGGCGCGAGATGGCGCGGCTGGCCGGAGCGCGCCCCGCGTCGGACATCGTCGCCTTCGTGCGCCAGCATCTGCCGGCCTGACCCCTCCGCCTCCCGGTGCCGTTCCCGCGTCTCCCTTTCGGCGCGGCTTGACTCTTTCGCCGATTTCGGATGAATACGGCGTCGCGGCGGGGCAGTAGCTCAGTTGGGAGAGCGTATCGTTCGCAATGATAAGGTCAGGGGTTCGATCCCCCTCTGCTCCACCAATGACCTGTGATTTCATTGATTATTTTTGCGGTTTTTCACTGATACCCGCCTAAGTGCCCGCCTACCTTAAAACGCTTGAACCCCTAACAGATGCTACTGCCATAGCTCAAGGGTATTGTCGGGAAGCAGTCGTTGAAGCGCCTTAGCCTGCGCCCAGTCCTGCGACAGCCACGCAGCCCATTCTTCCAACTCAGTAAGAATCACCGGCATTGCCTTTGGGTGGATTGCCGCAACTTCCGCGTTTGGCTCGCAGGTAAGGAATGCGAAAAGGTCGTCAGTGGTCGTGCCGTCCTTCAGCTTCCGGATCGAAGTCCAGCCGGGCACCCAAACCC
>JAGPEG010000192.1 GCA_018057165.1 Tabrizicola sp. | reverse complement strand
GCATTCTCGGGCTTCATCATCCAGTTGATGAAGATCTTCGCGTTCTCGGGGTGCGGAGCGTTCGCGGGAACGGCGAAGTTGTCGCGGAACATCGGCGTGCCCTCGGCGGGGTAGAGGAAGCGGATCGAGTCGCGCTGCGCCGTCGCCCGTGCGGTCGCCCCGTTCCAGACATGGTGCAGCGCCACTTCGCCCGAGGCCAGCCGGTCCACCGTGCTGTCCGAGCTGTAAAGCTTCAGCTTCGGCTTCTGCGCTTCCAGAAGTTCCAGGATACGCTTGGCGTCGTCGTTGCTTTCGGTGCATTGCGGGATGCCCAGATAAAGCGAGGCCGCCAGGATCACGTCGCTGGCCGTGTCCAGCGCGGCGATCTTGCCCTCAAGTTCCGGGCGCGGCTCGAAATATTCCTTCCAGCTGGCCTCCAGCACCCCGCCCTCGACCTGGGCGCTGTCATAGGCAAGCCCGGTCACGCCCCAAAGGTAGGGCGCGGTATATTCATGCGTCGGGTCGAAATCCGGGTTCTTGAAGGCGTCCTTCATGTGGACGTAGTTTTCCATCGCGTTGGTGTCGATCTTCAGCAACAGCCCGTCGGCGATCATCCCGGGGATAACATAGTCGCTGGGCACGATCACGTCATAGGCCGCGCCGCCCGATTGCAGCTTGGCCAGCAGCGTGTCGTTGCTGTCGAAGCCATCAAGGATGACCTTGATCCCGGTCTCGGCCTCGAACTTGGCCAGCAGCTCGACCGGGTAGTAATCGGTCCAGTTGTAGAAATAGAGCGTCTTTTCCGCGTCCTGCGCGGTAGCGGGAAGGGCAAGCATCGCGGCAAGCGCCGCTGCGGCCAGACGATGGGATCGGGTCATGGTCTCTCCTGTTGGTGTTATCGGCGTAGGCGGGTCAAGGCGAAGGACAGGCTGACAAGCAGGATCGAGATCACCAGCATCACGGTGGAAATCGCGTTGATCTCGGGCGTGATGCCGGCGCGGATGGCCGAGAAGATGTAGACGGGCAGGGTCGTCGTGCCGGGGCCTGACAGAAAGAACGAGGTCAGGAAGTCATCCAGGCTGGTCACGAAGGCCAGGGTGAAGCCGGCCAGCACGCCGGGCCACAACAGCGGCAGCGTCACCCGGCGGAAGGTACGGAAGCGGTTGGCGTAAAGGTCCTGCGCGGCCTCTTCGTAGGACTCGCTGATCCCCTCCAGCCGGGCGCGGATCGGCAGGTAGGCGAAGGGGATGCAGAAGACCGTATGTGCCAGGATCATCGCGCCGAGGCCAAGCTCGATCCCCACGGCGACGAAAAGGATCAGCGTCGCGACCGCCACGACGATCTCGGGCAGGATCAGGGGCAGCCGCAGGAGGGTTTCGCTGGCATTGCGGCCCGGAAAGGCACGCCGGGTGGCCAGGGCTGCCAGCAGGGCAATCACCGTGGCCGCCGTCGCCGCGCTGACCGCAAGGACCAGCGAGTTCCAGGTGGCGGCCCGGATCGACGGGTTGTTCAGGATGCGGACGTACCAGTCCAGCGAGGCATGGGTCCAGACCGTCGCCGTGCGGTTGGCGTTGAAGCTGTAGCCAATCAGCACGAAGACCGGCAGATACAGATAGACCAGCACGAACAGCGAGACTTCGCGCGTCAGGGGAAAACGGCGGATGTTCATGCGGGCCTCCGGTTTCGCCACAGCGCCAGCGCCGTCATCGCGACCAGCATGATCGCCAGCAGCACGACCGAGATCGCCGCTCCGAAGGGCCAGTTGCGCGACGGGCCGAACTGCATCTGGATCACGTTGCCCAGCATCAGCGTCTTGCCCCCGCCCAGCAGGGCCGGCGTCACGAAGGCGCCCAGGCAGGGGATGAAGACCAGCAAAGACCCCGCCAGCAGGCCGGGCATCGCCACCGGCAGGATCACCCGCCGCAGGGCCCGCGGCCGGGTGGCGCCCAGGTCATGCGCCGCCTCGACCAGCCGCCAGTCGAATTTCTCGAAGACGGAAAAGACTGGCAGAATCATGAAGGGCAGGAAGGAATAGGTCAGCCCGATCGCCACCGCGACGTCATTGTACAGCAGCTGCACCGGGCCAAAGGGCCAGATCGCGTCCACGGCCATCCCCAGCCAGCCGCCCTCGCGCAGGATGATCAGCCAGGCATAGTTGCGCACCAGAAGGTTGGTCCAGAACGGGATCGTCACCAGAAGCAGCATCACCGCCCGGCCCGTGGGCGACAGCCCCGCCATCCACAGGGCCACCGGCACCCCCAGCACCAGGCACAGCAGGGTGGTGACCGCCGCCTGTGCCACCGACCGCAGGAAGATCACCAGGTAGTTGGTGTTCCACAGTAGCGTTCCGTCGAAATCCTCTTCCCAGACCAGCCGCTGATAGTTGCCCAGCGACGGCGCCGAGGTCCAGTCGACACCCGCACTTGTGCCCTTTTCCAGAAGCGAGACCCAGCCCATAAGGCCAAGCGGCGCCCCCACCAGCAGCAGGATCGCCAGCAGCGCGGGCAGCATCAGCGCGGTGCGGCGCAGGGTGTCGGACTGGCTCATCCCTGAAGCACCTGCAGCGCATCGGCGGGCAGTGAGATGCCGACGCGGCTGCCCTTCTCGGGCGCGGTCTGCGCCGGGTCGGACAGGCGGACCAGGAAATCCCCGCCCCCCGCCAGCTGCAGCTTGTGCAGCGTCGCCGTCCCCAGATAGGCGCTGTGGACCAGGGTCGCGTCCAGCTCGCCCGCCCCTGCCGGGACCAGCCTGGCCCGTTCGGGGCGGATCGCCAGCGTCACGCGGCCGGGGCCTTGCGCCGAGGCCGGCAGGCCGCCCAGAACCCTGACCCCGCCCGCCACCATCTCGCCTTCCAGCAGGTTGATGTCGCCGATGAAATCCGCCACGAACCGATGCGTTGGCGCCTCATAGATCTCGCGCGGGGGGCCCATCTGCAGGATGCGGCCGCCGTGCATCACCGCCACGCGGTCGGACAGCGCCAGCGCCTCTTCCTGGTCATGCGTCACGAAAAGGAAGGTGATTCCGGCCTCGGCCTGCAACTGCTTCAGCTCGATCTGCATCTCCTTGCGCAGCTTCAGGTCCAGCGCGGACAAGGGTTCGTCCAGCAGCAGAAGCTTTGGCCTGGGTGCCAGGGCGCGCGCAAGCGCCACCCGCTGCTGCTGCCCGCCGGACAGATCCGAGGGACGCCGGCGCGCAAAGGACTGCATCCGCACCATCTCGAGTGCCTCGCCCACGCGCTGGCGGATCTGGTCGCGCGGCAGGCGTTGCTCTTCCAGCGAGAAGGCCACGTTCTGCTCGACCGTCAGGTGCGGGAAAAGGGCATAGTTCTGGAACACGGTATTGACCGGGCGCCGGAAGGGCGGGGCATGGGTCACATCCTGCCCCTCGATCCGGATCGAGCCGGAATCGGCAGTCTCGAACCCCGCGATCAGCCGCAAGAGCGTGGTCTTGCCACAGCCGGACGGACCGAGAAGCGTGAAGAATTCCTGCCGGGCGATGTCGACCGACACCTCGTGCAGGACCCGGACCGCTGCGTCGCCGCGACCGAAGGCCTTGCTCACCTGCCGAATCGTTACGGTGTCCTGCACGGTCATGCGCCCCCCAGCATCCAGTTGCAGGAGGTTGGCGCACTGCATGCGATCCTGTCAACATCGTATGCATATCAAAACCTGATTGCATACGATTTTAGGACCCGGTCAGGGTTCACCCAGCCGGGCGGCAAAATCCGCAAGCACCTCGCGGACGTCGGTCTTCGGCTTGACCGAGAGTTGCGCCCGGGCGGCCACGTCTTCGACATGCTGTTCCATCAGGTCCCCGGCCCGCGCGAAATCCTTCGCCACCAGCGCGTCGACGATCGCCTTGTGTTCCCGCGCGCCGCAGTCTGCCGAATGCGGCCTGCCGTACATCGTCATCACCAGAGAGCAGCGGGAGATGATCTCGACCAGGTAGCGCTGCAGCAGCGAGTTGCCGGTGAGGGAGGCAAGGTAGAGGTGAAACTCTCCGGCAAGGCGTATCGCTTCCACGTCGCTCTTCTCGGCCAGACGGGTTTCCGCCTCCACCATCTGCGTCAGCCGTTCGACCGCGCCCGCGTCGATCCGCCCCGCCAGTTGCCGGACCATCGCCCGCTCAAGCGCGGCACGGATGACGAAGATGCCGCGCCCCTCCTCCAGCGACGGGTTCGCCACAAAGGCCCCTCGATTCGGGATCAGTTCGACCAGACCCTCGGTGGCAAGACGGCCAAGCGCCTCGCGCGCAATGGTGCGCGAGGCGCCGAATGCCTCGCCGATCGCATCCTCGGGCAAGCGGGTGCCCGGCGTCAGGCGCTGTTCCAGAATGGCCCGCCGCAAGGCAGACTGCACCTTTTCGGTGCGCGTTGGCGCACGGGACGCGGTTTCCGGTTTGGTCTTGCTGTGCCGCATGGAAAAGCCCCCCGTTCGGACCGGACTGTAGACTCTATTCCCCGGGCTTCCAGAGGCAGGGATGGCCAATGCGGTGAAATCAACCGGCTTCCGGGACAAGAGGCCCGCTGGAGATGCTGTCCCGTGGGATGGTGTAGCTGGCCCTGTTCGTCACCGTGATGCCCGGCACGGGCCTGCTTGATCAGGATGCCCCCGACCGACGGCATCGCGATGTGCCAGGATGGCCATGCCGAAGTCACCCCGGAAAGGGACGGTTCAACTTTCTGGGGTGCGTTGCTTGCCGAAGGGCGCTTGCGGGCCACCGCGCATGTCGAGTTCAATTGTGCGCTGATTGCGGTCGATTGCATCGGTTGCACGGCGACCATGGAGGAAATCGCTCACTTCCGTCGCATCAAGCCCCCAACGGAGTGACCAGGCTTTCCAAACCCTCTCGATGGCCGCGCGAGAGGTAAGCAATGTGCCGTCCATGTCGAAAAGGAATGCTTGAAACGGGCCGATCGGAAAACGGAAATCAGCCATGGATCGCGGCATGATAGGTTGCCAGCACTGCTTCAACGGCGCGATACAGGATTCTGTCGACGTTTGCGCCAGCAGGGATCTTGCCGATGTTCGGCAAGTATTGCCTCAGGACAGGGTCGGGAATCGCACGGTCCGCAAGGCGGCGGCGGAGAGAATCGACCGCAGCTGTGGCGGCAGCGTCCGGCCAGTAGTAGCGGATCCGATCCGAATAGCTGAAGTGTCGCTGGATCCAAAGGCCAGTGTCGTTGCCGCGATAGTACCTGG
>JAGPEG010000043.1 GCA_018057165.1 Tabrizicola sp. | reverse complement strand
GCCTATGACGACATCATCCGCGTAGCGAACGAAAAGACCCGCGCCGCAAGGATGACCCGCATCGCCGGGGAGATGGGGGCGAAGGATCAACACCTCCTCCACGTCACCGAATTCCTCCACCCGAGGGCCGAGGAACTGGTCTCTCTTCTCCCTGCCCGGATGGGGACGCGCTGGGCCGCGAACCCGCGCCGGATGGCCCTGATCGACCGGCTTTTCAACAAGGGCCGCCGGTTGCGCAGCGACTCGCTTCGCGGTTTCCTGATGCTGCACCTGATCGGGGGCCTCAAAGGCTGGCGCCTGAAATCCCTGCGCCACGCGACCGAGATGGCGCATCTGGAACACTGGCTCGCCACCGCCCAAAGTTACCTGCCGGGTAACTCCGACCTCGCCGTCGAGGTCATCCGCTGTCGCCGCCTGATCAAGGGCTACTCCGACACCCATGCCCGCGGGTTGTCGAAGTTCGACAAGGTCCTTGCCGCCATCGCCCTGGTAAAGGACCGCGACGATGCCGTCGACTGGGCCCGCCGCCTGCGCGAGGCGGCCTTGAAGGACGAAGAGGGCAAGGCGCTTGACGGTGCCATCGCCACGATCCGCAGTTTCCTCTGACCCCCGAGGTCAGCCCCCAGGGGACCGGGCACCCGACAGCGCCTCCAGCAGCGCCGCCACCGTTCCCTCGGTGAACGGCGACTCCAGGATCGTCGCGCCGCCAGTCTCCTCTGCCGTGCTCAGGAACCCATGCGGTATCCCATTCGCCGCCAGGGCCTGACCCAGAGCCGTTTCGGCAAACCCGTCCGGCTCCCGGTGCAGGATCACAGCCGCCGGTTGCAGCGCCGCCAGCCCTGCCAGCATTTCCTCGTCCCGGCGGAACACCGTGACATGCGCCTGCGGGTCATTGGACCTGATCGCATCCGCAAGATCCTGCGCGACGATCTGATCCGGCCCGAGGACAAAGAATTCCGACACCCAAGGCACCTCTTGCGCGATTGACCAACTGCACGAGCAATGGGACATTGGTCCGGTTGGCGCATTAACCTGTGATAACCCCGCAAGGAAACCCGGATGACAGCCGTGACCGACTGCCTGGACTGTCCCTTGCGCTGCAAGCCGCTTTTCGTGCCGATGTCGGAGGATGAGCTTGCCTTCATGCGCCGCTTCAAGACCGGCGAAGCCGAGGTGCTGCAAAGCCGGGATGTGATGTCGCAAGGCCAGAAGTCACCGATCCTGCAAACCGTCCTTTCCGGCATGGCCGTGCGCTCCATCCTGCTGGAGGACGGGCGGCGACAGGTTATCAACTTCGTCTTCCCCGGCGATCTTCTTGGCCTGCAATCCGGCCTGATGGGTGAAAACCGCCACAGCGTCACCGCCGTGACCGACATGACGCTCTGCACCTTCCCGCGCGGCAAGGTCTGGGATCTTTTCGTCAAACAGCCCGAACGCGCCTACGACCTGACCTGGATCGCCGCAGTCGAAGAGCATTTCCTGGGCGAGACCGTCGCGACGCTGGGCCAGCGCGATGCGCTGGAACGTGTCGCCTGGGCACTGGTCCGCATCTGGCGGCGTCTGGTCGCGCTGGGGATGGAACAGGGCGGCTCGGTGCCTTTTCCCTTCCGCCAGCAGGATCTTGCCGATGCGCTGGGCCTTTCCATCGTTCATACCAACCGCCGCATCGTCGCCCTGCGCCAGGCCGGGCTTGTGGAGGTGGCGGCGCGGAGGCTGGTGGTGCATGACCTTCGCAAGCTGTCCAGTCTGGCCCAGATCGAGATGAAGAAAGACGATGTGCGACCAATCCTCTGAACCCTTCCCCAGCAAGGCCCGTCGATGCGCGCGCTGATCAGACGGCATCTGCCCAAGCTTGTCTTCCTGCTGGCCCTCGGTCCCGGCCTGGCGATGACCTGGGCCATGCACATTTCGGGCGAGCGGCGCTTGCTGGTCGAATTCGAACGCGCGGCCGATCTTGCCGTTGATCGCGTGGTCGCCCGGCTGGAGCAGCATGTCGTCGTCCTGCGCGCCGCGCGGGGCCTTCTCTCCGTGACGCGAGGCGACCTGTCGCGCGACGAATTCCTGCGCTTTCTCGACTCGATCGACCTTGCCGGCGATCTCTCCGGCGTTCAGGGCGTCGGTTTCGCCCGGATGCTGGCGCGCGAGGATCACGCCCTTGCCGAGGAGGATGTCCGCAGGCTGTACGGGCTTGACGTAAGCGTCCACCCGGTCTCGCCGCAGTCCTGGATCACCCCCATCGTGCTTCTGGAGCCTGCGAACGGCCGGAATATTCCCGCCCTGGGTTTCGACATGTATGCCGACGATATCCGCCGCTCTGCGATGGATCATGCCATCGCCAGCGGTGAAGCGCAGATGAGCGGCCCGGTCGAGCTGGTGCAGGAAATCACCGAGAACAAGCAGACCGGCTTCCTGGTCTATCTGCCCTTCCAGAACACCGGGCCCACGGCGGGAACCCCCGTTCCGCCCGTCGTGGGCTTCGTCTATGCGCCGTTCCGGGGCGCCGACCTGATCCAGGCGGCGCTTGCGGCGGGCACTCCCCTGCCGGTGTCGCTGCGGGTGGTCGACACCGGCGCGCCGGAAACGCCGCTTTTCGACGGCATCGCCGACACCAAAGCCCCATGGCACCAAAGCCGCAGCGCGACGATCCTGGGGCGGCAATGGCAGTTCGATGTCCAGGGCAGCCCGGCCGGAGTCGACGCGCAACGCTATCTCGACAGCCTGTTCCTCGTCCTCATTTCGCTGCTTTTCGCTGCCGCTGCCGCCTCTGTCGTCGCCGCCCGCCAGGCCGAGGCGATCCAGGCGCGCGAGCGGGCTCTCGCCGCCTCGCGCGAAGCGGATTATCGCGCGCTGCTGTTGCAAGAGATGAAGCACCGGATCAAGAACCATATCGCCCGCATCCAGTCGATCTCCCGGCAAAGCGCCCGTGGGGCGACCGATGTGAAGGCCTTCACCACCGCCTTCGATGCGCGGCTCCAGGCGATGTCCGCTGTGCAGGAAATCCTAGCCGGAACGGCGGTGGCCGAGGCAGACCTGCGCGACATCCTGCTGACGGAACTCCAGCAAAGCCGCGATACGGCCCAGATCGCCAGCATGATTGGCGGCCCGCCGGTCAAGCTTGACGAACGTCAGGCCCATGCCTTCGCGCTGGTTGCGCATGAGCTGGTGACGAATGCGATGAAATACGGTGGGCTTTCCACCGACGACGCCCAGCTTCGGGTCAACTGGACCGTATCGAAGGCCGGGGTAAGGATCGACTGGATCGAGACCTTCCCCGGCATCGAGCCAACCGGCGAAAACGCCCCCGGCTTCGGTTCGCGGCTGATCGAGGCCAGCCTCAAGGGCGAATTGTCCGGCAGCATCGAGCGGGATTTCTCGCCCGGACGACTGCATATCCGTATCGGCTTTCCGCTGAAAAAGGGACTGGCCCGCAGCTGACTGCGGGCCAGTGCGGCGGGCTTACATCGTGTAGTCGGGCAGCGCCTGCAACTCGTCCTTGGTCAGGTCGACCCACAGACGGACCGCGCCACCATCGCCCTGCGCCACGGTCAGCCGGTCCAGCGGAATCGCCACCCGCTTCGCGCCGATCCCCAGGAACCCGCCCACGTCCAGCACCACATCCGTGACCTGGCCGTCCGAGGTCAGCACCAGATCCTGCACCTCGGCAATCGAAGCGTCGCTGGCATCGCGCACGTCAGCCCCGGTCAGCAGCTCGGCGGTCAGCCCGGCCCGGTCTACCGCCGTATAGCCCTCGGGCAGGGCCATGGCGCCATCGGCGGGGGCGGCAGTCGTGTCGGTCGCCGCCACGCCGGTGTCAGCGGTGCCCTCCGTCGCCGGAGCCGTTACTGCCGGATCGGTCGAAGCGGCATCGGCGGGGGCAGCATCGGTCGCCGCAGCACCCGGAATCATGTATTCCGGCGCGCCTTCCAGCGTGCCCCGGTCGGTTTGCAGGACCAGGAACCAGTCGTCGGCATCGGTCGCGTCGTCCTGCACGACCTTCAGCGCCGCCATGTCCACGGCGACCTGGCGTTCGCCCATTCCAAGGAACCCGCCGATATCGACCAGCACGGCGTCCACCGTGCCATCGCGGCCCAGGATGATGTCGTTCACTTCGCCGATGTCGTTCCAGCCTTCCTGAACGCCATTGTAGGCATCGGCGTCCACGGCCGCCTCGCTGACGTAGATCCGTGCGCCGATCACGTTCGAGGCCGAAATCGACGGCCCCGCAGCTTCGGTCTGAAACGGGGAAGCGGCGTCCTGCGCCATCGCGGGCAGGGCAAGGCAGGCCGCCAGGGCGGTGGTGAGATACATGGTTTTCACGAGAGTCTCCTGTGTTGCCATAGAGGGCTGCGACATCGGATCGACATCGCCTGTGATCTGACAACAGGAGGGCGCCGGAATTGTTCCCGCCGCCGGCCGGTTCAGACCATCTCGTCCGGAACCAGTGGAAAGGCACGCCCGAAGTCTTCCGCCGACCGTAGGTTGTAAGGCAACAGGAACCCCCGTCGTTTCTCTGGCGGCAACCGCGCATTCCGTGCCGCCAGCCTCCGCCAGGCGTCCAGTGCCCGCTCCGGGTCAAAGAAATCCGCCCCCGCCCCGCCCGGCAGCCAATGCGCCATCAGGCGCTGTCGCAGCGTCCCCACGTCGCGCGGGTCGGTCAGCACCACCCCCGCCTCGCTATCCCAGCGCAGCGACCGGCCGTTCAGATTGGCCGACGAGACGATGGCCGCCCGGTCGTCGAAGATGCTGACCTTGGCGTGGATATAGACCAGCGGCGCACCCTTGAGCTGCGCTCGCCCCCTGGCCCGCGTGCGCCTCGGCTGCGCCGCTCCGCCGACGAAGAGCCGTCGCCCGAACCCCCGCCGCAGGATGCGCAGACATTTCGCCTGCAGGAATTCGCCCAGCCGGGCATCCAGCCCCGTCGCCCCCTCGAAGGCCACGTCATCCGGTGCCGCCGGCAGGATCAGGATCAGCTTCAGCCCCGGCTGCTCCCGCGCGGCCTGCGCCAGCCGCCGAGCCATCCGGCGGTTCCGGAAATACTGCGTCTCGATGTAGATCAGCCCCTCGGCCCGGCGGATCCAGTCCGCATGGGCCGTCTCGATCTCATGCACCACAGGTTCGGGAGAGATGAACCGCCAGGCCGCCCGTTTCCGCCGCCGCGACAGGGTGCGGACAAAGCGCAGATCCTGCCGCTCGGGTGCCGGTGGGTTGGCCTCGATCTTCCCCTCGATGATGCCCAGAAACCCTTCCAGATGCGCCTTTGCATCCTGCGCCACCGGCCCCCGGAGCATCAGCTGCACATCATGCCAGGTCTCATGCCCCGGCAGCTGGTGGTCGGGGGTGTCGTAGAACCGTTCGTCCAGGTCGAGCCCGCCGATATAGACCGCTTCCCCGTCGAAAACCGCGAGCTTCTGGTGATGCGTGGCCGGAAACAGCGGCGGCACCGCAAAGAGGCGGGGCCGCGGCAAGGCATCCTTCGCCGCCAGCATGCGCCGGACCCCCGGCATCTCGCGCAGCGCCGCCATCCGCCGCGCAGCGACCTGACGGCGCAGCCAGCCCGACACCCGGACCAGCCGCGTCTGCACCACCGGCCAGAACAGCAGCCGTGGCCAGATGCCCGCCACCGCCGAATGCGTCGAGGGGACGACGACCAGCCGCGCCCCCGGCCCGGCAAGCTCTGCCGCCGCCCAGAACATCCGCACCGTCCGCCAGGTCGCCCGGTGCAGCCGGGGCCGCGCCACCGGGTCGAAGTCCGACAGGACGATCCGGATCGCGACCCCCCGCCGCAGCGTGTGGATGACAAGGTCGAACCAGGTCTGCCCGATGACCAGGGCCTCGGGCGACCGCAGCCGCGTCTTCAGGTCGAAGACCCTGAACCCTGCCAGGATTTCGGCCCTTGCCGACAGGAAGGCCCGCTCCAGTGCCGGATAGGCCTCTGCCGCCGTGACCAGGATCTCGACCTGCGGTGCCTCGGGGACAAGGGCCAGCTCTGCCACGGCTGCCCCCCGGACCGCGTCAGGCCTTCAGCGTCTCGGTCGACGCGAAGAACATCGCCTGGCTGACCGCCGAGCGCACCTGTTCCTCGGTATAGGGCTTGTTGATCAGGAAGGCCGGTTCCGGCTTCTCGCCCGTCAGCAGCCGCTCGGGGAAGGCGGTGATGAAGATCACCGGAATCTCGCCGAACTGGCCCAGGATCTCGTTCACCGCCTCGACGCCCGAGGAATTGTCGGCCAGCTGGATATCGGCGAGGATCAGGTCCGGCGGTTCCGCCGCCGCCATCTCCACGGCCTCGGCATGGGTGCGGGCATTGGCCGTCACCCGGTGGCCCATCCCTTCGACGATGGCCGCAATGTCCATCGCGATGATCGCCTCGTCCTCGATCACCAGCACCGACCCGCGGACCGACCGCTCCATCTCTTGCACCGCGATGTCGATCAGGTGCTGCGCCTCCTCGATGTCCACACCCATGATCGCCGCCACTTCGGCCTGGTCGAAGCCTTCGACCGTGTTCAGCAGCAGCGCCTCGCGCGAATTCAGCGTCAGGCCCGCCATATGGGCCTGCGCGGCGCCGGAAACCACGTCATCGGCCTCGGCCACCGGGGCGCCCGAGGTTGACCAGATCGAATGGAACACCGCAAACAGCGCCACCTTCGGATGCGAATGTGCCGACAGCATCGCAGGGTCGGTGATGATCGTCTCCAGCACCGCCACGGCATATCGGTCGCCACTGGTCTGGTTGCCGGTCAAGGCACGGGCATAACGGCGAAGATAGGGAAGATGACGCGCAACCGTCGCCGAATGGTCGACCGCTTCCTGAGCGAGCATGAGGATCCTCTCTGTTATCGTCTTGTTTCGGGAACCAAACGCGCCCCGCTGCGTTCGGTTCCCTGCGCGCAGGAAAAATCTTCGCGACAGGTGATATCGTCGGAACCAGATGTTGATGACATGAGTTTACGGGCGAGTTTGGTGGGAACGGAAAGCGATGAAGAAAGAAAATGACGGGGATGCGTCCAAGAGGCAGGCGATCCGGGAGCAAATCGACGAGAACCTGAAGCGTGTCTACGCCGCGGCCCTGAACGAAGAGCTGCCGGATCGGTTTCGCGATCTTCTTGCACAGCTCAAGGCCAAGGAAGGGCCCGGTTCGGGCGGCCAGCAATGAAAAGCCAGACCCATGCCGATCCGCGCGACCGGCTCGCCGGTGCCATCCCGAAGCTTCGCGCCTTCGCGATCAGCCTGGCCCGCGATGTCAGCCGCGCCGATGACCTGGTTCAGGAGACGATCCTGAAGGCCTGGTCCAACATCGAGAAATTCGATCCCGCGACCAATCTTGATGCCTGGCTTTTCACCATCCTGCGCAACACCTTCTATTCCTCGCTGCGCAAGACCCGGCGCGAGGTGCAGGACAGCGACGGCTTCCACGCCGCCACGCTTTCCGTGAAACCTGCGCATGACGGCCGCCTTGCCATGCAGGAATTCCAGAAGGCCTTCGATGCCCTCAGCCCGGAACATCGCGAAGTCCTGATCCTGGTCGGCGCTTCGGGCTTTTCCTGCGAAGAGGCGGCTGGCATGATGGGTGTGGCCATCGGCACGGTGAAAAGCCGTACCAGCCGGGCCCGCAAGCGCCTGGCCGAACTTTTGCACCTGCAAGATGGAGAAGACATGTTTTCCGGAACCGACGGCGCAACACAGGCGGTCGTGCTTCGCTCCGCCGCGGGCGGGTTTTGATCCGCAGGGTCAGGTCCTGCCTGTCAGCCAGCAGCCTTGGAGCGCGGCTGGGTTCCGCGCTCATGCTGGCGCTGATGCCCCTGGGGGTGCTCTCCGTCGTCCAGACCCGCGATGCCCTGTCCCAGGTCGATTCGACCACGCTCGCCGGTGTCGGTGGCGCGGCCCTGCAAGCGGTGCGCAGCCAGATCGACCTCATCAAGGAAGCGCAGATTTCCGCCCGGGTGCTGGCCTCGGTCCTGTCGAACGTGCGTTCCCCCGGCCCCGACTGCGTGGACCGCGTCACCGCCCTTGCCAGGGGAATCCCGCAGGCGGTGCTGGTGGCCTATATCCCGCTCAGCGGCTTGATGACCTGCTCCTCGAATGGTCGGGTCTTTGACTTCAAGGACGAGCCGCGCTTCCGGACCCTGATCGAAAAGCCCTTGCCCCGCGTGGTCTACAACCCGCATGGCCCGGTCTCGGGCACCGCCGTCATCGGCATCAGCCACCCCGTCTTCGACCGGACCGGCATCCAGGCCGGGATCGTTGCCATCTCGCTCTCCTATACCGCCGTGGCCCCCGGCAACTATTCGGATTCCCTCGCGCTCTGGCGGCCCGCCTATCTTGCCACCGTCCTGTCCGACGGGACACTCCTCCTGTCCTCCGATCCCGACACGCCCCCGGCCGAGGTGATCCCGGCCTCGGTTGATCTGAAGGACCTGATCCGGATCGCCGATCGCCCGGCCTATGTCGACGACGCGACCGGGCGGCATATCCTGTCGGTGGTCAGCGTCACCGATGACCTCTATCTGCTTTCGATCTGGCAGCGCGATGCCGGCAGCTTCTGGCAGCGGGCGGGTGCCTTCACCCCCTACCTGCTTCCGGTCCTGACCTGGATCGCCGCCCTTGTTGCCGCCGCCTTCGCCTCCAGCCGACTTGTCGTCCGCCATGTCCGGGCCCTGTCGCGCTCGATGACCAACTACGTCTCGACCAGGCAGCGCCTGCTGATCCCCGACCTTTCCGGTGCCCCGACCGAGATCCAGAGCCTGCACGCCGCCTACGAAGGCCTGATCCGCACCATCGAGCAGGAAGAGGCCGACCTGCAGAACCTTCTCGTCGACAAGGACATCCTGATCCGCGAGGTCAACCACCGCAGCGGCAACAGCCTGCAGATCATCGCCTCGATCATGCGGATGTACCGGCGCGAGACCACGGACCAGAAGCTTCGCGCCGTGCTGGACGGGCTGATCAACCGCGTCATCACGCTGTCCTCCACCCATACCAGTCTTTACGCCCTGTCCGGCCAGCGGGATGTGGCGATGGATGTCGTGCTGGCCAATGTGGTCAAACGGCTGAAGGAAATCCACGGCGTCGCGCTGGGCGTGGCCTCGAAGCGCCTGCAACCGATCAGGATGGAAGCCCAGGCCGCCGTCCCCCTTGCCCTTGCCCTGGCCGAGGCCGTGGGCTGCTATTTCTCAAGGCCCAACCTTGGCCGCGACTCCGTGGTGGTGGACCTGTCCGAGGCCGAGGGCACCATCCGCCTGCGGATCGAGGGGCCCGTCGTTCCGCAGCTTCGGCCCGAAACGACAGACGGGTTGCAAGCCCTGCCGCAGCGCATGTTGCGCCAGTTCTCGGCGCAGCTTTTCGGGACGGTCAGCATCCGTATCGACGATGACCGCGCCACGGTCGACCTGGTCTTCCCGCGTCCCAAAGGGTCATGAACGAAACCCGGCCCCACACTGGGGGCCGGGTCCGTCGTCCTGGTTCCGTCTCAGTGCCGGACGGGTCGCACCATCGGTTCTTCCGGCGTGAACAGCCGGGTGGCATGTTTCAGGTCGGTCTCCAGCGCCTCTTTCAGCGTCGAACCAAGCGCGCTCGCCTTCACCGCCTCGCGCCGGGCCATTGCCTTCAGGTCGGTGGCCAGCTGATCGCGCGTCTCGCCCATCAGGCGATCCTCGGTCTCGGTCCGCGGGAACAGCCAGGCCAGCGCCGCCCCCGCCAGGGCCAGCGTCGCGCCCACCGCCAGCGGGTTGCCGTCCACCGCCGCGCGGCCCTTCTCGGCCATCGCAATCCGGCCGAGGTAGATCCGCTCCCGCGCCTGCAGGGCCTGATCCCGCGCCGCGCCGCTGACCGAACCCAGGCCCTTGCCAAGTGCTGCCCTGGTCTCGACCGCCAGCGCCGACATCACCTCGGCCCGGTGTTTCGCCAGTTGTGCTGCCGGGGCCAGCCCGCGCCGCGCCGCTTCGTCGATCTGGCGCAGCATCACGCGCGCCTTTTCGCGCAGGCTTTGCGCCTCGCTCAGCCAGTCCTCCTCCGGGTCCACCGGCTCGGGCGCGGGCGGGCCGCCCTCATCCTCCCAGCGGGTCAGCGCCTCGAACCGGGTGCCCGCCATTGCCGGCACCGCAGCCGCCGCCTCGGTATCGACCGGACGCGGCCGCCCGAAGACCACCGCCGCCAGCGCGACCCCGGCCAGCGCCGTCATCATTGGATGCGCCCGGACCGCGCCATCCACCCGCGACAGCATGGGCGAAGCCTGCGCCAGCAGCGCATCCTTGCCTTCGGCCATCAGACTGGCCGGACGCAGGCGGTCGCGCAGGGCCACCAGCGACTGCGCCAGTGCTGCGCGGTCCTGCTCCAGGTCCCGCTCGATCTCGTGTTTCGCAAACTCGGACATGTCACCCTCCCGTTTCCGTCAGGCCCTGCCGCACCGCCTCGGCATCCCGACGCAGGTTCTGCACGGCACGATCCGGCCAGGCGCCCCGCAAGCGCAGCGCCGCACGCCCGGCCAGCGCCAGGCCCAGGGCCACCAGGCACAGCGCCAGGCCCACCACGAAGGCCGCCCAGACCGGACCCAGACCCGCCACCGCCAGCGCGGCAACCGCCGCCCCGGCCAGCACGTTCAGCCCGACAAGGCCGACCACCGCCGCGATGCCGATCTTCACCAGACCGGAGCCGGCGGTCTTCAGGCCCTCGGCCACCTCGGCGCGGGCCAGCCGAAGCTCGCCCTGCACTAGACGACCGACCCCGCTCGCCACCTCGGACAGCAGGGACATCACCCCCGCGTCCCCATCGTCGCGCCGCCCGGTCATCAGACCCGCGGCTCCCGGCGCTGGCTCGATGACCGCACGAAGCGCGCCATCGCAAAGCCCGCAACCGCCGCCGCCACCATGAAGGCCCCCGGATGCTTCCGCGCCAGCGTCCTGACATCCGAGGTCAGGTCCGTCACCGACCGCTGCCGCAGCGCGTCCGAGGCCGTGGTCAGCCCCTGCGCCACCGAGGACAGCATGCGCGACTTCAGCGCATCATCGTCGCTGTCCGCCGCAGCGCCCTTCAGCGTCGCCGCCAGCCTCTCGCCCGCGTCCGACAGGGTTTCCCGCGCCGCATCGGCCTTTTCCACCGCCACGTCGCGCACCGTTCCCAGCGCCGACCCGGCCCCGGCGACGATGGCATCCTTCGCATCCGTCGCCGTGTCCGCCGCCTTGCGCATCGCCCCGCCCAGCCGCGACTGGCCCTCGGCCAGGGCGTCTCCGGCCATGTCGCGCGCAGTTTCTACCGCATCCGCCGCCGTGCGCTGCGCCGCCGCCGTCGCGTCTTCCGTCGCATGCATCGCGATCATGCCGCCGTCGCGCGCCTTATCGCCCAGAGTTTCCGCCGCCGAGGTGACGGTCTGTTCCACGTCCTTTGCCGCGTTCTTGTAGCTCGCAGTCATGACATTTCTCCCACAAAGATGATCCGCGTGAAGGCCGTCAGGCCAAGGGGGGCCGGCCGTCTTCTTCGCCCCTACAATGCGCGCGCGCGTCCTTTGGTTCCCTGCGATCTGCCTTTCCGCCCGCAACCGCGCGGCACACTTTTTTCGCCAGTCAAGGGAACCGGCGCGCAACTTCCGGCGTTGCAGCTTCAGATCGTCACTCGCAGCGCCTTCCGGGGCGCCTGAAGCAAAGGAGAAACCCCATGCTCGGTTGGGCTGTCACTTTCCTCATCATCGCCATCATCGCCGGAGTTCTGGGCTTCGGCGGTATCGCCGGCACCTCTGCCGGGATCGCCCAGATCCTCTTCGTCATCTTCCTGATCCTGTTCCTCGTCTCGCTGCTTCGTGGCGCGATGAGTCGCTGACCTCCGTCCCCAAGGAAGCGGTCCTTCCCTGCCGTCTTTCCTTGACTTGGGCTGCAACATCGGTTGCAGCCCATTTTTTTGGCAAAGCACCGGAAATGGCGGCTCTCAGGCGGGGCTGCGGTCTACCGGCGCTGCCAGCATCTCCAGCGAAACGCTCACCCCGCGACCGGCCAGCTGTGGCCGGATACGGTCCACGAACTGCACCAGCGAGATTGCAGCCTTCCCCGGCAGGCAGATCAGCTCGATCTTCGGGACTGCCCGGAGCCGCAGCGATGGCAGCAGCGTCAGCACCGCGCACATGACCGAAAACACCGCCTCGCCATGCTCGCCATCCGCCGCCAGCACCAGCCGGTCCAATCCGCCCGCCGCCTGCATCGCAGCATGAAGCGCCCCAAGCGAGGCGCTGTGCCGGAAGTCGGTCCAGATCATCTCTGCCCCCGGCAGCGCAAGCTCGGCCAGCGTCATCCGCACCAGATGGCTGCCCGCCACGACGAGCCGCGCCGCATCGTCCGGCTTCACCGCCTCCGGCTTCAGGTGCAGTGCCATATCGTTCAACAGGACAAGCTTCCGGTCGACCATCGCGATACCTCCACGCCACAGGCGATCCCGAACCTCGGGACATGCTTTTGATAACGCACCGAGGCGCCTCCGGTTCCTGCGCGCAGGTGGGAACCGCTTCCGCAGGCCGCACGTTTGCTGCCAGGCGCAACGCGGGGGGCATCATGCAAGACACTGACGAGGCCGCACTCCAGCGGCAGGACCGGCTGATAACTCCGGTCGAAAGCGGCCATTCCATCGTCACGCTGACCACGCTTGCCACCATCACCACCGTTTGCGCCATCCTGTACATCGCCAAGGACCTGTTCCTGCCGCTTGCGCTGGGGATGCTGATCGCCTTCGTGCTGACGCCCGTCGTCAATGCCCTGCGCCGAAGGGGCCTGCGCGACATGCCTGCCGTGATCCTGACCGTGATCTCTGCGGGCGCGGTGGTGGCCGCCTTCGTCCTGATCCTCGCCTATCAGGTCAGCCAGATCGGGATGAACCTGCCGCAATACCAGGGCAACGTCCTGACCAAGATCGACAGCCTGCTGGAGGCGGGCACCGACAACAGGATCGTCGCCCACCTGCAAGGCATGGTCGAGAACATCTCCGCCCGCCTCGAAGCCGAAACCGCAGGGGCCGAAAGCCAGACCATGAAGGTCGAGGTCGTCGAACACACCGGCCTGATGGACTGGCTGACCGGCGTCATCCTTCCCGCGCTTGCCCCCGTCGGCATTTTCGGCCTGATCTTCGTCGTCGTGATCTTCGCCCTTTTGGAACGCGGCACCCTGCGGGACCGGCTGGTGCAGCTGATCGGCGGCTCGAACATCCTGGCCACCTCCCGCCTTCTCGCCGAAGCCGGATCCCGCGTCTCGACCTATCTCCTCGCCCAGCTTGTCGTGAACGTGATCTACGCCGTCCCGATCTGGCTTGGCCTCTGGCTGATCGGCGTGCCGAACGCGCTGTTCTTCGGCCTTGTCACTCTGGTCATGCGCTTCGTCCCCTATATCGGCTCGGCGATCTCGGCGATCCTGCCCTTGCTGATGGCCTTCGCCGTCTCGCCCGACTGGTCGCTGGTGATCTGGACCGCAGCCCTGTTCCTGGTGGTCGAGTTCACCACCTCCAACATCATCGAGCCCTGGTTCTACGGCCAGCGCACCGGCGTCTCGCCCCTGGCCGTCATCGTCTCGGCGATGTTCTGGACCTGGCTCTGGGGGCCGATGGGCCTGATCATCGCCACGCCGCTGACCGTCTGCCTTGTCGTCATCGGCCACCATGTCCCCAGCCTGCGCCTGTTCCCGATCATGTTCGGCGACAAGCCCGTCCTGGCCGACAGCGCCCGGCTCTATGACCGGCTGCTGGTCGGGCGCTCGTTCGAATTCACCGAATCCGCCACCGCGACGACCGCGAAGCGGTATCTTGCGGAATATTACGACAAGACCGCGATCCCGGCGCTTGCGCTGGCCGATGCCGATCATGAGGCCGGGCTTCTGTCCGACTACCAGTCGCACCGCATCGCCAATGCCGCCTGGACTCTCACCGAAGAGCTTGAGGCGGTGGTCGAAGAGGAACTGTCCCACGGGGCCGACAGGCCGGAGGAGACCGGGGAAACCACGCTCGTCGCAAACGGGGTTCTCGACGGTGTTGACCGCAAGATCGCGGTGATCGGCGCCCAGACCCAGCTTGAGGATGTCGCCGCGCAGATGGTCGCCCAGGCGCTGCGGGCCGAAGGGGCCGAGGTTGTGGCTTTGCCCCTGCGTGCGATGCTGCCCCGCGCCCTTGGCGGGTTCAAGCCGGAAACCTTGGTGATCGTCACTCTCGGCAGCACGCAGGCCGCGACGGTCGGGTTGCAGGTCCGGCAGTTGCGCCGACGGCTGCCGGGGGTGAAGATCGGGGTTGCGCAATGGTCGAACCCCGACACCCCTGCCTCCGATACTGCCCTGGCCCCGCGCGACCGCCAGGCCGACTATGCCGCGCAGGGCATGGAAGACCTGTTCGCCCAGGCCTTCGGCAAGACGCCCGTCACCAGCAACTGAGCGGGTGCGCGAAACCGGCGACATGGCGGACGCTTCCGAAAGGCAGCGCCGCCTTGCAGTCGCGACCCGTCGGCCCGTGCCACTGCGGCCCCGGACAGCCGGAATTGCCTCAGTTCAGCCGGTCATCATGGGGCCGGTGCTCGTAGGGCTCCTCTTCAAAACCCTGCCCCCGGTGCATCACCACGACCCCCCGCATCCGCCCCGCCAGGCCCTTGATGATCAGGGCCCTGACCGGCGGCAGCAGCAGCACCAGCCCCAGCGCATCGGTGAAGAATCCCGGCAGGATCAGCAGCACCGCCGCAACCCCCACCAGCGCCCGATGCGCCAGCGGCGACAGCGGGTCCTGCAAGCCCTCCCTGAAGCCCCGCCGCAGGGTCTCGCCCCCGGCCAGCGCCATGCTCTTCAACAAAAGCACCCCCAGAACTCCGGTCAGCACCACCCAGCCCAGCGTCAGCCACAACCCCAGCTTCGCCCCCAGCGTCACGAAGAGCCCGATCTCGACCAGCGGCAAGGCCAGCAGTCCCAAGACGATCCACATTGCCGGTCTTCCCCTGTTCTTGTGCCGTCGCATGGTAGACTTCGCCGCGACCCCACCCTACATAAGGGCAAGCCGTGCCAATTCAAACGGAACCAACCGTATCCAGAGGTCATCAATGAACGGGTCCCTGATCCAGCTCCTCGTCCTTGCCGGGATCGCGATCTTCCTGATCCTCAAGCTGCGCTCCGTCCTCGGCACCCGCGACGGCTTCGAAAAGCCCCCCATCCCGCTGGATGATGTCCGTCCCCGCGTCCGCCGCGACTTCGAGGTGATCGAGGGCGGCCCCGACCGTGACATCATCGACCATGTCGCCGAAGGTTCCGACTCCGCCCGCGCTCTGGCCGAGATGAAGAAGGCCGAACCCGCCTTTGCCGTCGGCCCCTTCCTCGAAGGTGCGCGCGGCGCCTATGAGATGATCCTGACGGCCTTCGAGAAAGGCGAGCTTGACCGCATCCGTCCCTTCCTCTCGGATGATGTCGAAGCCAGCTTCGCCGAGGCCATCGCCCAGCGTGACCGTGACGGGCTGACCATCGAGGCCAGCTTCCTTGGCATCAAGGAACTGGTGCTGCACGACGCCACCTTCACCCCGGAAAGCCGCTTCGGCGAAATCGCCGTGCGCTTCGTCGCCGACCAGACCTATGTCGTGCGCAACAAGGCGGGGGAAATCGTCGAAGGCTCCCCGCGTGAGGTCAAGAAGACCCGCGACATCTGGACCTTCGCCCGCCAGATGGGGTCCGACGACCCGAACTGGCAGCTTGTCGCCACCGGCGACTGACCGCGTGGGATGCGCCGAGCGCTTCGCATCCTCTGCATTCCGGCGGTCGTGATGGCCGCCGGATCGCTGTCCGCCGAAGTGCTGGACTTCGAAGCCCTCGACGGCTGGCGCGACGACAACCATGTCCAGGCGCTGCAAAGCTTTCTCGCCACCTGCGACCTGATCAAGACCCCCGACTGGCAACCGATCTGCGCCATGGCCGCCGATGTCCCGAAAGACGATGCCTCGGCCCGCAGCTTCTTCGAGCTGTTCTTCAAGCCGGTCGTGGTGGGCAATCCCCCCGCCCTCTTCACCGGCTATTTCGAGCCGGAGCTCGACGGTTCCCCCACCCGCACCGGGCGCTTCAAATACCCGATCTACCGCCGCCCGCCCGAGTTGCAGGAGGGCATGGTCTACCACACCAGATCGGCCATCGAAGGCGGGGCCATCGCCGGGCGCGGGCTTGAACTCGCCTGGCTCGACGACCCGGTCGATGTCTACTTCCTGCAAGTGCAGGGCTCCGGCCGCATCCGCATGACCGACGGCACCGTCGTCCGTGTGGGGTATGCCGGCAAGAACGGCCACGCCTACCGCTCGGTCGGGCAGGAAATGGTCCGGCGCGGCACGCATTCGCTCGACCAGGTCTCCGCCCCGGAAATCGCCAACTACGTCCGCAGCAACCCCGGCTCCGGCCAGGACCTGCTCGACACCAACCCCTCCTATGTCTTCTTCCGCAAGATCGGCACGCTGAAGGCCGAGGACGGCCCCATCGGCGCCATGGGCCGGTCGATCACCACGCTGCGCTCCATCGCCATCGACCCGAAATTCACCCCGCTCGGCACCCCGGTCTGGATCGAAAAGGACGGCAACCGCCCGATCCGCAGCCTGATGGTGGCGCAGGATACCGGCGGCGCGATCAAGGGCATGCAGCGCGCCGACATCTTCTACGGCACCGGCGCAGATGCGGGTCAGGCTGCGGGCACCGTCAAGGACGGCGGCCGCATGGTCCTGCTCCTGCCCATCGACCGTGCCTTCGCGATGCTGGAAGACGAATAGCTGCAATGGCCCGCCGCCGTCACCTCTCGCCCGAGGAATCCGACCTCTGGCGCACGGTCGCCCGCACGGCGCGGTCCCTGCACAGTCCTCCGATCCACCTGCCCGACCCTTCGCCCGCGCCCGAGCCTGCCCCGCTCGCCCCCGCCAAACCGCGCCTCTCGCCTTTCCTTCTGGGCGAGAAACACCGCAAGCCGGAACAGCGCGACCTCGCCCCCACCCTGCCCGATCTCCTCGGCCAGACCGCCCTGCGCATGGACGCGGGCACCCATGCGAAGATGACCCGTGGCAAACTGCACCCCGAAGCCCGGATCGACCTGCACGGCTTGACGCTGGCCGAGGCACATCCCGAACTGATCCGCTTCATCCTGAACGCCCAGTCCCAGGGCCTGCGCCTTGTGCTGGTCATCACCGGCAAGGGCAAGCGCCGCGACGACACCGGCCCGATCCCCCAGCGCGTCGGCGCGCTGCGCCATCAGGTCCCGCACTGGCTGCACCTGCCGCCCCTTGGCCCCGCCGTCCTGCAAGTCAGCGAGGCCCATCTGAAACACGGCGGCGGCGGAGCCTACTACGTCTACCTGCGAAAACGATAAGTACCTAAAACTTATCTAAAATTCGCATTGCTCTTTTGGAAATGCTCCACGGGTAGGAAGCCGGTTTCGCCATCGGTTCAAGAAACCGGCGGACTGGGGGGTGTGAAACCCCCGGCGCTTGATGCAGCAGACCAAACCCCGGCTACTGCGACCCCTCGCCGATTGCCCCCACCGGGCGCAACACCACCTCGGTCGCGTTGCGCACCGTCAGCACCAGCCCCGGCAACAGGCCCACCCTGGCGCGGGCATCCGCAGTGAACGCATCCGAGATTCCCACCAGCCCGCCGAACAGCTTCAACAGCGCCGGGTTCTCGCCCAGGTTCAGGTGCCCGGTGCCGGTGCTGTAGGCTGCGGTATCCAGGTAGATCACGTTCAGGTCGGCGATCTTCGCCACGCCGTCGATATTGCCCAGCCGGTCCCCCGTGCCCGACAGCGTGGCCGAGATGTTCAGCACCCGGTCGCGCGAACTGCCGAAGATCACGAAAGGCTGCGGCAGCTTGCCGATATCCTTCGCCTGGGCCCGGAACACGTCCAGGTCCAGGTCCGGCGCGATCAGCACCACGCCCTTGATCCGGTCCAGCGCATGCGGCCCATCCTTCAGCACCATCTGCCGCAGGCTCTCCATCGTCAGGAACGCCCCCATCGAATGCGCGACGATGATCACATCCTTCGCCCCGGCATCCTCCACCTCGTCCAGCAACGTCACGAAGCCCGACCGCGCGAACAGGATCGAGTCGCGGTCATAGACATAGCCCAGCGCCGACCCGCGCGAGGGCCAGGCGTAATGCACCGCCACCCCCGGCACCTCCAGGTCGTGATGCATCTGCGCCACCCGGTAGACG
>JAGPEG010000191.1 GCA_018057165.1 Tabrizicola sp. | reverse complement strand
GCGCTGGCGTCGAAGACCTTCCTGGTCGAGGATTTCCTGCCGGAACGCATCGACTTTGACCTGACCATGGCGGAGGAGCCGCTTTATGTCGGTCGCGAGTCCAGCGTCGATCTGAACCTGGCCGCGAAGTATCTGTTCGGTGCGCCGGGTGCGGGCCTCGCCATCGAGGGTGAGGTGCTTCTGCGTGCCGCCGACGGGCTGGCGGCCTTTCCGGGCTTTGTCTTCGGACGCTATGACCAGCCCTTCAGCGCGCAGATGGAATCGCTGAACGGGGCCGAGACCGACGATCAGGGCAATGCCGTCCTGCCGGTCTACCTGCCGCAGATCGAGGACCCGCATCGCCCGCTGGAAGCACGGGTGACGATCCGCGTCGCCGAAGGCTCGGGCCGTCCGGTGGAGCGTCAGGTGACGAAGGCCGTGGCCTCGGCCGATCCGATGATCGGGGTGAAGTCCCTGTTCGACGGGGTGGCCCCGGAAGGCGGCGAAGCGCGGTTCCAGATCATCGCAGTCGAAGGCGACACCGCAGTCGATTTGCCGGTGAAGTGGACGGTCAGCCGGGTGGAGTATGATTACCAGTGGTATCAGAGCTACGGCAACTGGAGCTGGGAGCCGGTGGTGAGCCGGTCCATCGTGGCCGAAGGCGAAAGCAATCTGGGCGCAGCCCCGGTGGAGATCGCTGCGGATGTCGACTGGGGCACCTATGAGCTTCTGGTCGAACGGTCGGACGGCGGCAAGGCCGCGACCTCGATGCAGTTCTATGCCGGTTGGTATGCCCCGGCGGATGCTTCGGCGACGCCCGACACTCTGGAACTGTCCTTGGACAAACCGGCCTACAAGCCCGGCGATACCGCGACCTTGCGGATCGTGCCGCGTGCGGCAGGCACGGCACTGGTGACGGTGCTGTCGAACCGGCTGGTGGCGATGCAGGCGGTCGAGGTGAAAGAGGGTGAGAACCTGATCCAGCTTCCGGTGACGGATGAATGGGGCGCGGGGGTCTATGTGACCGCCTCGGTCCTGCGACCGATGGATGTGGCGGCGGGGCGGAACCCGGCGCGGGCGCTGGGGCTGACCCATGCGGCGATTGATCCGGGTGCGCGGGCGCTTTCGGCGGTGGTCGAGGTGGCGGCGGAAGCTGCGCCGCGTGGGCCGCTGGATGTGGCGGTGAAGGTGGACGGGGTGACGGCGGGCGAAACCGCCTATGTCACCATCGCTGCGGTGGATCTGGGCATCCTGAACCTGACGGGTTTTGAAGCCCCTGATCCGCAGGGCTACTACTTCGGCCAGCGGCGGCTGGGCGTCGGCATCCGCGACATCTATGGCCGGTTGATCGACGGGCTGAACGGGGCGACCGGCGAGGTCCGCTCCGGTGGCGACGCAGGCGCCCAGGCGCGGTTGCAGGCCCCGCCCCCCACAGAGGAACTGGTGGCCTATTTCACCGGGCCGGTGACGGTGGGGGCCGATGGTTATGCGCGGGCGACGTTTGACCTGCCAAGCTTCAATGGCACAGTGAAGGTGATGGCGGTGGCCTGGTCGAAGACCGGGGTCGGGCAGGCCAGCGCCGATGTGCTGGTGCGCGATCCGGTGGTGGTGACGGCCTCGGTGCCGCGCTTTATGTCGCCGGGCGATAGCTCGCGGCTGCTCTTGGAAGTCGTTCATGCCACCGGGCCGTCGGGCCGGATGAGCCTGGACGTGACCGCGAATGGGTTGACGCTGGGCGAGGTGCCTTCGGGCTTTGATCTGGGCGACAAGGCCAAGGCGGTGTTCGAGGTGCCGGTGACGGCGGGCGGGGTGGGCATTCAGACCATCGACGTCAGCCTGACCACGCCGGACGGCAAGGTGTTGAAGAAGACGCTGACCGTGCCGGTGCAGGTGAACGATCCGGAAGTGGCACGGGTATCGCGGCTGGAACTGGCGAGCGGGCAGAGCTTCACCTTCGACGAGAATGTCTTTGCCGGGCTGGTCGCAGGATCGGGCAAGGCGACGATGGCGGTTGGGCCCCTGGCGCGGCTGAATGCGCCGGGCCTGCTGGCGGCGCTGGACCGCTATCCCTATGGCTGCACCGAACAGATGACCAGCCGGGCGCTGCCTTTGCTGTACTTCGATGAAGTGGCGCAGGTGATGGACCTGAAGGGTGCCGAGGATATCCAGAAGCGCATCGACGAGGCGGTGGTGGAGATTCTGGCGAACCAGTCCTCGACCGGCGGCTTCGGGCTTTGGGGTCCGGGCGAGGGCGACTTCTGGCTGGACGCCTATGTCACCGATTTCCTGAGCCGGGCCAAGGCGCAGGGCTACCAGGTGCCGGATATCGCGTTCAAGAATGCGCTGGCGAACCTGCGCAACCAGGTGAACTACGCGCCCGACTTCAGCGCGGAAACCAACGGCGGGGGCGAGGCCCTGGCCTATGCGCTGATGGTCCTTGCACGGGAAGGTGCGGCGGCGGTGGGCGACCTGCGCTACTATGCCGACGTGAAGGGGGATGACTTCTCCACCCCCATCGCTCAAGGACAGCTTGGCGCGGCACTGGCGTCCTATGGCGATCAGGCGCGGGCGGATGCGATGTTCCGCAAGGCCGTCGCCAAGATGGAGGCGCTGGAGCCGGAGGTCGGCCAGGTCTGGCGGGTGGACTATGGCACCCGCTACCGCGATGCGGCGGCTTTGCTGACGCTGGCGGTGGAGGCTGGTAGCCAGGCGGTAGATCGCGAGGCGCTGACCGACCGGATCGCGGTGCAGGGCCAGAACCTGTCGACGCAAGAGGCGACCTGGGCGCTGCTCGCGACCAACGCGCTGATCGACCGGCCCGGTGCGGACGGCATCAGCATCGACGGCAAGCAGGCCTCCGGGCCTTTGGTGCGGGTGCTGGACGCAGGCGCGGTGACGCCGGTGGTGGTGAAGAACGACGGGGCGGACACGACCGTCACCGTCACCACCTATGGCGTGCCCTCGGAACCGGAACCGGCGGGGGGCAACGGTTATGCCATCACCCGGACCTACTACACGATGGCGGGCGAGGAAGTGTCGCTTGATACCGTGGCGGCGGGGACGCGCCTGGTGACGGTGCTGGAGGTCACGCCCTTCGGCTATGGCGAGGCGCGGCTGATAGTGGCGGACCCGCTGCCGGCAGGGTTCGAGATCGACAACCCGAACCTGATGTCGGCGGGGTCCACGTCCGAGCTGGGCTGGCTCGACACGCTGAACGAGGTCGCGCACAGCGAGTTCCGGCAGGACCGTTTCATCACGGCGGTGGACTGGTCCTCGGACCAGCCGTTCAAGCTGGCCTATGTGGTGCGGGCGGTCAGTCCGGGCACGTTCCATCATGCGGCGGCCTCGGTCGAGGACATGTACCGGCCCGACTTCCGGGCGCGGAGCGAGACGGGCGAGATCACGATCACGAAGTGAGGGACCCTCTTGGCCCGGAATCAAGGCCGCCGGGCCGCGCCCTCCCTCCGCCTTGGGAGGGCGCTTTGCGGCGTAAGTCACCCGAACTGCGGTGGGAGAAGTTGCACCATAAAGCGCCTACCTCGACCGTTGCGGCGCCCACCCGAGGGAGGGCGCGTCCCTCTGTTGCGTTTCTCGACGTACAGTTCACTGTCCCTCAGTTCCTGGCAGGGCATTGATGCGCGCGCGGTGGATCATCTCCCTGGCCTTGGCCCTCTGGCTTGCCGCCCTTGGCCGCGACCGTTTCGACCAATGGATCGACGCGACCGTCCTGCCCCCCTTGGCGCTGGAGATGTCGGTCGAGGTGCTGGACCGCGACGGCGACCTCCTCCGCGCCTATACGGTGGCCGATGGCCGCTGGCGGCTGGCCTTGCCGCCGGACAAGGTGGACCCGCTCTATCTGCGGATGCTGCTGGCCTATGAGGACAAGCGGTTCCGTGTGCATTCCGGGGTGGACTGGCGGTCGGTCCTGCGGGCGGGGTTGCAGGCAGCGTGGAACGGGCGCGTCGTCTCGGGCGGCTCGACCCTGACGATGCAGGTGGCGCGGCTGCTGGAGGAAGGCACGACGGGCCAGGTTGGCGGCAAGCTGCGGCAGATGCGGGTGGCGCTGGCGCTGGAGCGGCGGCTGACGAAGGATCAGATCTTGCAGCTTTACCTGCATCTGGCGCCCTTCGGGGGAAACCTTGAAGGGGTGCGGGCGGCCTCGATCAGCTATTTCGGCAAGGAGCCGAAGCGGCTGACCCCGGCCGAGGCCGCGCTTCTGGTCGCGATCCCGCAAAGCCCGGAAAGCCGCCGCCCCGACCGCGCCGCCGACCGGGCCGAGGCCGCGCGGAACCGGGTTCTTCAGCGGGCGGTGCAGGAAGGGGTGATCGACGCCGACGAGGCCGAGGCGGCGCTGCGCGAAGAGGTGCCCGGCCTGCGCAAGCCCTTCCCGGCGCTGGCCCCGCATCTGGCCGACCGGGCGCGGCAGGAAGAACCGCAGGCGCTGGCGCACCGGCTGACCATCGACGGCAAGCTGCAAAGGAAGCTGGAGACCCTGGCGCAGGAGGCGCTGGCGGGCCGGGGCGAGCAGTTGCAGATCGCGATCCTGGTGGCGGACCATGCTTCGGGCGAAATCCTCGCCAGCGTCGGCTCGGCGGGCTATCAGGCGGACCTGCGCCAGGGGTTCGTCGACATGACGCGGGCCTTGCGCTCCCCCGGATCAACGCTGAAGCCGCTGGTCTATGCGCTCGCCTTCGACGAAGGGCTGGGCCATCCCGAAACGATGATCGACGACAAGCCGATGAGTTTCGGGGCCTATGCGCCGCAGAATTTCGACAAGCTCTACATGGGCACGATCCGGATGCGCGAGGCGTTGCAGCTGTCGCGCAATATCCCCGTGGTGGAGCTGACCGATGCCCTGGGCCCCGCCAAGCTGATCTCGGCGATGGAGAAGGCCGGGATGAAGCCGGTCTTTCCGGGCAATCAGCCGGGGCTGGCGATTGCGCTGGGCGGGGTGGGGGTGACGCTGACCGACATGGTGCAGCTTTACGCAGCCATTGCCAGGGGCGGGGTGGTGCGGCCCCTGTCCTGGCGGCTGGATACCGAAGTGCCCGGGGGGCAGCGGGTGGTGTCCGAGGTCGCGGCCTGGCAGGTCGGCGACATTCTGGCGGGACTGGCCCCGCCGCCAGGGGCGCCGTCGAACCGGCTGGCCTACAAGACCGGGACCTCCTACGGCCACCGCGATGCCTGGGCCATCGGTTTCGACGGACGGCATGTGATCGGCATCTGGATGGGCCGGGCGGACGGGACGCCGGTGCCGGGGGCC
>JAGPEG010000042.1 GCA_018057165.1 Tabrizicola sp. | reverse complement strand
ACATTACCGTGTCGCCTCCGTCATCCTCCGGCGGACGTAATCGGATACCGTCTGGATCATCGGCTGCATATGCGCCTCTTCGTCCTTGAAGAAGTGGTCCGCACCCTCGATCTCGGTGTGAGTGATGGTGATGCCCTTCTGCTCGTGCAACTTGCCGACCAGCGTCTTGGTGTCCTTCGGGGGGGCGACCTTGTCAGCGGAGCCGTTGATGATCAGGCCCGAGGAGGGGCAGGGGGCAAGGAAGGAGAAGTCGTAAAGGTTCGCGGGCGGGGCGACCGAGACGAAGCCGGTGATCTCGGGACGCCGCATCAGAAGCTGCATCCCGATCCAGGCGCCAAAGGAAAAGCCCGCGACCCAGCATTGTTTGGAGTTCTGGTTCATCGCCTGCAGATAGTCGAGCGCGGAGGCCGCGTCGCTGAGTTCGCCGATCCCCTGGTCATATTCGCCCTGCGACCTTCCGACGCCGCGGAAGTTGAAGCGCAACACGGTAAAACCCAGGTTGTAGAAGGCGTAGTGCAGGTTATACACGACCTTGTTGTTCATCGTCCCGCCGTAAGCCGGGTGCGGGTGCAGCACGATGGCAATCGGGGCGTCGCGGTCTTTTTGCGGGTGGTAGCGGCCCTCAAGACGTCCGTCGGGGCCGGCAAAGATTACCTCGGGCATTGCATTCTTCTCATGTGGGAGCGATTTCTTGACGCTTTCGCTCGGATAAACTAGAACCGTTCTAAAGCGGGCCGGACTGGACCTGGGCCGACTTTTCGGGGCTTGACTGAGGTAATGTGCGCCGCGCTTGGCGTCAATGCGGTTGCAATTCCCCGGCAGGGGCGGAGGGCGTGGAATGAAGCTGTCGACCAAGGGGCGCTATGCGATGGTGGCGCTGGCGGACCTTGCGCTGGCCAAGGGGGATGACCTTGTCTCGCTGGCCGAGATTTCCCGGCGGCAGGACATCAGCCTGCCCTATCTGGAGCAGCTTTTCGTCAAGCTGCGCCGGGCGGGTCTGGTCGAGGCGGTGCGGGGTCCGGGCGGTGGCTACAAGCTGGCCCGCAGCCCGAACGACATCCGTATCAGCGAGGTGATGGAGGCGGTGGAGGAAACGGTGGACGCGATGCACACCGGCGCCGGGGCCTCGGGCGCGGTGTCCGGCAGCCGCGCGCAGTCGCTGACCAACCGGCTGTGGGAAAGCCTGTCGGCCAATGTCTATGTCTTCCTGCATCAGGTGCGGCTGTCGGATGTGGTGAAGAACGACCTGACCCCGTGCCCGGCGGTGCCGAACCTGTTCCGCGTGGTGGATGAGGAATGACCAGACTCTACCTCGACTGGAACGCGACCACCCCCCTGCGCCCCGAGGCGAAGGCGGCGATGATCGCGGCGATGGAGGTGGTGGGCAACCCCTCGTCCGTCCATGCCGAGGGGCGGGCGGCGAAGGCGCTGATGGAACGGTCCCGCGCGAAGATCGCGGCGGCGCTGGGGGCGGAGGGGGCGGATATCGTCTTCACCTCGGGCGCGACCGAGGCGGCGGCTCTGGCCTGCGCGGGCCGGGGGCTGGTCTCGGCGGGTGTGGAGCATGATGCAGTGGTGGCCTGGTGCGAGCCGTCGCTGCCGGTGGACGGGCAGGGCAGGGTTGCGGTCGGCGACCCGGCGCGGACGGCGTTGCAACTGGCGAATTCGGAAACCGGGCTGATGCAGGACCTGCCGCCGGGCCTTGCGGTCAGCGACCTGACGCAGGCCTTCGGCAAGGTGCCCCTGGCTTTCAACTGGCTCGGCTGCGAGATGGGTCTTGTCTCGGCGCACAAGCTGGGTGGCCCGAAGGGAATCGGCGCGCTGGTGGTGCGGCAGGGCATCGAGGTGCCGTCGCAGCTGAAGGGCGGCGGGCAGGAGATGGGCCGCCGGGCGGGGACCGAAAACCTGATCGGCATCGCCGGTTTCGCCGCCGCCGCCGAGGCTGCCGCGCAGGATCTGGCCAATGGAATCTGGGACGAGATCGCCGAACTTAGAAATATTCTAGAATTGCAGTTGTCGGCTGCGGCAATCGGGACTATTTCCGTCGGGAATAGTTTGCCTAGACTGCCGAACACCCTTTGCCTGATCGCGCCGGGTTGGCGCGGTGAGACTCAGGTGATGGCGATGGACCTTGCGGGGTTTGCGGTTTCCGCAGGCTCGGCCTGTTCCAGCGGAAAGGTGCGGTCAAGCCGCATCCTGTCCGCGATGGGTTATGCCGATCCGCTTGCGGGGCAGGCGATCCGGGTCTCGATCGGCCCGGGGGTGAGACAAGACGACGTGCTGCGGTTCGGCGATGCCTGGACCGCCGCCTATGCCAAGGCCCGCGCGCGGGCTGCCTGAAAGGAAACATGATGACCGCCGTTCTGGACACCACCGAGGCCGCCACCAACGCTGTCGAAGTTCGCGATGGCGTGGACCGCGAGACCATCGAGACCGTGCAGGCGATGGCCGGCAAATACAAATACGGCTGGGAAACCGACATCGAGATGGACTATGCGCCGAAGGGCCTGTCCGAGGATATCGTTCGGCTGATTTCCAGCAAGAACGGCGAGCCGGACTGGCTGCTGGACTGGCGCCTGGCGGCTTACCGGCGCTGGCTGAAGATGGAAGAGCCGCGTTGGGCGATGCTGAACTACCCGGACATCGACTATCAGGACCAGTTCTACTACGCGACGCCGAAGAGCATGGCGAAAAAGCCGAAGTCGCTGGACGAGGTGGACCCGAAGCTGCTGGCGACCTATGCCAAGCTTGGGATTCCGCTGAAGGAACAGATGCTTCTGGCCGGAGTTGAAGGTGAATCCGAACCGCGTCAGGTTGCGGTGGACGCGGTCTTCGACTCGGTCTCGGTTGGGACCACGTTCAAGGCGGAACTGGCGAAGGCCGGGGTGATCTTCTGCTCGATCTCTGAGGCGGTGCGCGAGCATCCCGAACTGGTGAAGCAATACCTCGGCTCGGTCGTGCCGCCGACGGACAACTTCTTCGCGACGCTGAACAGCGCGGTCTTCAGTGACGGCTCCTTCGTCTACATCCCCAAGGGCACCCGCTGCCCGATGGAGCTGTCGACCTATTTCCGCATCAACGCGGAAAATACCGGCCAGTTCGAACGCACGCTGATCATCTGCGACGAGGGCGCCTATGTCAGCTACCTGGAAGGCTGCACCGCTCCGAAGCGCGACACCAACCAGCTGCACGCGGCGGTGGTGGAAATCGTGATCCTGAAGGACGCCGAGGTGAAATACTCCACGGTGCAGAACTGGTATCCGGGCGACGAGAACGGGGTCGGCGGCATCTACAACTTCGTCACCAAGCGCGCCGATTGCCGGGGCGACCGGGCCAAGGTGATGTGGACGCAAGTGGAAACCGGGTCGGCGATCACCTGGAAATATCCGTCCTGCATCCTGCGGGGCGATGACTCGCAGGGCGAATTCTACTCCATCGCCATCGCCAACAACGCCCAGCAGGCCGATACCGGCACCAAGATGGTCCACCTCGGAAAGCGCACCAAGTCGCGCATCGTGTCGAAGGGCATCTCGGCGGGGCGGGCGCAGAACACCTATCGCGGGCTGGTGTCGATGCACCCGAAGGCCAAGGAAAGCCGGAACTACACCCAGTGCGACAGTCTTCTGATCGGCGACAAATGCGGGGCGCACACCGTGCCTTACATCGAAGTGCGCAACAATTCCTCGCGCGTGGAGCATGAGGCGACCACCTCCAAGGTGGACGATGACCAGCTTTTCTACTGCCGCTCGCGCGGGATGGACGAGGAAGAGGCGGTGGCGCTGGTGGTGAACGGCTTCTGCAAGGAGGTGCTTCAGGCCCTGCCGATGGAATTCGCGATGGAAGCGCAAAGCCTGGTCGCGATTTCGCTGGAAGGCTCGGTCGGGTGATGACGAAGGCGGAACGGCCTGGGTCCGACAGGGCGCCGGGAGGGCAGGATATGGAAGCGCAAGCCATCGCGCCGGAGGCCGAGGCCCCCAGCTTCGCGCTGACCTTCGGCCCGGAGGAAAGCGAATTCCTCTGCCGTCACTACGAGGCGTCCGACATAATCCTGGAATACGGCAGCGGCGGGTCCACCGTTCTGGCCGCCGAGCTTGGCCGCACCGTGTTCAGCGTGGAAAGCGACAAGGCTTGGGCCGAACGGTTGACGGCGCATGTCGCCCCGCTTTCCGACCGGGTGCGGGTGCATTGGGCCGATATCGGCCCGACAGGCGCCTGGGGCGTGCCGATGAGGGCGCGCGAGTACCGCAAGTTTCCCGGTTACGCGCTGTCCGTCTGGGATCGACCGGATTTCGTCCAGCCCGACCTGGTGCTGATCGACGGTCGGTTCCGCGCCTCTTGCCTGGTCGCCGTGATGCTGCGCGCGACAAGGCCCGTCACCGTGCTTTTCGACGACTATCGCAAGCGGAGCTATTACCACGGCGTTGAAAAGCTTGCCCGCAAGGAGGAAGTGATCGGCCGCATGGCCCGCTTCACCGTCACCCCCGGCGCGATCCCGCCCGAGATGGCCACCCAGGCAATCGGCTGGTTCACAGATCCGCGCTGACGCCAAAAGGAAAGAAATCATGCTTGAAATCAAGAACCTGAACGTCAAACTTGAAGAAGAGGACAAGGTGATCCTCCGCGGTGTCGATCTGAAGATCGGTGCGGGCGAGATCCATGCGATCATGGGGCCGAACGGGTCGGGCAAGTCGACGCTGTCCTATGTGCTTTCGGGCCGTGACGGCTATGAGGTGACGGAAGGCTCGGCCACGCTGGACGGGCACGAGCTGCTGGAGATGGAGCCCGAGGAGCGCGCCGCCGCGGGCCTGTTCCTGGCCTTCCAGTATCCGGTCGAAATCCCCGGCGTCGGCAACATGACCTTCCTGCGGACGGCGGTGAACGCGCAGCGGAAAGCGCGCGGCGAAGAGGAACTCAGCGCGGGCGCCTTCCTGAAACTCGTGCGCGAGAAGGCCAAGGCGTTGCAGATCGATGCCGAGATGCTGAAGCGCCCGGTCAATGTGGGCTTTTCGGGCGGCGAGAAAAAACGCAACGAAATCCTGCAGATGGCGATGCTGGAACCCCGGATGTGCATCCTGGACGAGACCGACTCGGGCCTTGATGTCGATGCGATGAAGCTGGTGGCGGACGGGGTCAATGCGCTGCGCAGCGCGGGCCGGTCCTTCCTGGTCATCACCCACTACCAGCGGCTGCTTGACCATATCAGACCGGACGTCGTTCACATCATGGCGGCAGGCCGCATCGTCAAGACCGGCGGGCCGGAACTGGCGCTGGAAGTCGAGACCAACGGCTATGCCGACATTCTGAGCGAGGTGGGCTGATGGCACTGCCGAAGGCAAAGGAAGACGCGCTTCAGACGCGGCTGGCGGCGCTTCCGGCGCTGTCCGGCAGGGGCTGGCTTCAGGCGGCGCGCACGGAGGCTCTGGCCCGGCTCATCGCCATGGGCCTGCCCGCACGGCGTGACGAATACTGGCGCTACACCGACCCCGCCAGCCTGAACGCCCCCGACGCCCCGCTGGCGCACCGCTTTGACGCCAGCGACGAGGCCGCCCCCTTCGACGGCATGGACCGGCTGAAGATCGTCTTCGTCGATGGCGTCTTCGATCCGGCGGCCTCGGATGACCTGACCCTGTCCGGCGTGACCATCGAACGGCTGTCGCAAGCCGGGTCGAAGGACATCCACTGGGCGCAGGGGCTTTACGGCGTGCTGGAGGCGCGCGGCCAGACCCCGGTCGCCCGGCCCTTCGCGGCGCTGAATTCGGCCCATGCGACGGACGGCGTGCTGATCCATGTGACGGGCAGGGCGGTCAAACCCGTTTCGCTGATTTATGTCCATGAATCCGAGACTTCCGATGCGATCCTGCACCACTGTGTGAAGCTGGAGGCCGGGGCCAGCCTGACCCTTCTGGAAAACGGCCCCGCCGCCGCGCGGTTCTCCAATGTGCTGGAGGCCGACATCGCCGATGGCGCGCAGTTCCATCACATCCGCATCCAGGGCCGCGACCATGAACGCCGTGCGGTGACGCATATCTTCGCCCGCCTCGGTGAGCGGTCCGAGATGCGGACCTTCACCCTGACCGCCAACGGCCGCCTCACCCGCAACGAGGCGGTGGTCGAGCTGACCGGGGCCGAAAGCCGCGCCCATCTGGCCGGGGCGACCGTGGGGGACGGCGAGTTTCACCACGATGACACCGTCTTCGTCACCCATGCCGCCGAGGCCTGCGAAAGCCGTCAGGTGTTCAAGAAGGTGCTGATGAACGGGGCGACGGGGGTCTTCCAGGGCAAGATCCTGGTGAAGGCCGGGGCGCAGAAGACCGACGGCTACCAGATCAGCCAGTCGCTGCTTCTGGACGAGGACAGCCAGTTCCTTGCCAAGCCCGAGCTGGAAATCTACGCCGATGACGTGAAGTGCAGCCACGGCTCGACCTCGGGTGCCATCGACGAGACCGCGCTGTTCTACCTGCAATCGCGTGGCGTTCCCCGCCGCACGGCGCAGGCGCTGCTGGTGCTCGCCTTCCTGGCCGAAGCGATCCAGGAAATCGCCGACGAAGCCATCGCCGAGGACATCCGCGCCCGGCTGGAACGCTGGCTGGCGCGGCACGGGACCAAAGGATGACCGTCACCACCGACCTTGTCGCCACCTGGCGGCGCCCGCGCAGCATCTTGCGTCAGCACCTTGCACGCGGGCGGTCGGAGCCTTTTGCGCTCTCCTTCCTCCTGGTCTTTCTCGCGCTGGCCTTCGTCGGGCAATGGCCCGTCGCAGCGCGCGAGGCCTTTCTGGCGGGCGAACCCTCGGCCAGCCCCCGCATCATGGCGCGGGCGCTTGCCGTCCTGGCCACGATCCCGGTCTGGTACGGGCTGGCCGCACTTGGCCATCTGGCGGCGCGGGCGATGGGCGGGCAGGGGACGTGGTATGGCGCGCGGATCGCCCTCTTCTGGGCGCTTGCCAGCATCGGGCCGCTGATGCTGCTGCAAGGCCTTGTCGCCGGGATGATCGGCTCTGGCCCGGCGCTGACGCTGGTGACACTTCTCGTCGGCGCGGCTTTCCTCTGGCTTTGGGCCACCCTCCTGCATGAGGCCGAACTCGGATGACGCTGTCCAACCGCATCGGCGCTCTGGCGCAACTGACGCTGCAAGAACCCCGGCAGGCCGCACGGGCGCTGCTGGCCGAAGGCGTGCCGATGCGGGCGCGGACGGCGGGGCTTCTTCTGGTCGCCGTGGTCTCGGCGCTTCTCGCCAATCTTCAGGTCGGGCCGAACCTGGCCGCGCTGGACCCGTTCAGCGCCTTCATGCTGGCCAGCCCCTTCCGCACGGCGCTGTTCCAGTGGTTGTTCCTGGCGCTGACGGTGATCCTGATCCACCGCGTCGGGCGGGCCTTCGACGGGCAGGGCAGCTTTCCCGACGCGCTTCTCATCGTGGTCTGGCTGCAGCTTCTGATGCTGGCGCTTCAGGTTCTGCAACTGATCGCCACGCTTGTCGCGCCGCCCTTCGCCGGGATCATCGGCCTTGCTGGCTTTGCCCTGTTCCTCTGGCTGATGACCGCCTTCATCGCCGAGTTGCACGGCTTCCGCTCGCGGGGGCGCGTGTTCCTGGGGCTGGTGCTGACCGGGCTTGGCACCGGCTTCGTGCTTGGCATCGCGATTGTCCTGATCCTCGGCCCGGAGGCCTTTGCCGATGTATGACGTCGAGAAGATCCGCGCCGATTTCCCGATCCTCAAGCGGCAGGTGAACGGCAAGCCGCTGGTCTACCTCGACAACGGCGCCTCGGCGCAGAAGCCGCAGGTAGTGATCGACGCGGTGACGCGGGGCTATGCCGAGGAATATGCCAACGTCCACCGCGGGTTGCATTTCCTGTCGAACCTTGCGACCGAAAAATACGAATCCACCCGTAGCGTGATCGCCCGGTTCCTGAATGCGGCCTCGGAAGAGGAAATCGTCTTCACCACCGGCACGACCGAGGCGATCAACCTCGTCTCCTACGCCTGGGCCGCGCCGCGCCTTCAGGCCGGGGACGAGATCGTGCTTTCGGTGATGGAGCATCACGCCAATATCGTGCCCTGGCATTTCCTGCGCGAACGGCAGGGGGTAGTGCTGAAATGGGTCGAGGTCGATGCGAATGGCGATCTTGATCCCCAGGCGGTGATCGACGCCATCGGGCCGAAGACGAAGCTTGTCGCCGTGACCCAGATGTCGAACGTGCTGGGCACCGTCGTCGATGTGGCCGCGATCTGCCGGGGCGCGCGGGAAAAGGGCGTGCCGGTGCTCGTCGATGGCAGCCAGGCCGCCGTGCATATGCCGGTCGATGTGCAGGCCATCGGCTGTGATTTCTATGCCATCACCGGCCACAAGCTTTACGGACCCTCGGGATCGGGCGGCATCTGGATCTCCCGCGCGCGCCAGGCCGAGATGCGGCCCTTCCTCGGCGGCGGCGACATGATCCGCGAAGTGACGCGCGACGCGATCACCTGGAACGACCCGCCGATGAAGTTCGAGGCGGGAACCCCCGGCATCGTGCAGCAGATCGGTCTTGGCGTGGCGCTGGACTATCTGATGTCCCTCGGCATGGCCAATGTGGCGGCGCATGAACGCAGCTTGCGCGACTATGCCCGCGAGCGGCTGAACGGTCTCAACTGGCTGGCCGTGCAGGGGAATTCGGCAGGGAAGGGGGCGATCTTCTCCTTCACGATGGAGGGAGCTGCCCATGCGCATGACATTTCCACCATCCTCGACAAGCGCGGTATCGCCGTTCGTGCGGGCACCCATTGCGCCATGCCCCTGATGGCGCATTACGGCATCACCGCCTCCTGCCGCGCCTCGTTCGGGCTTTACAACACCAGCGGGGAAGTCGACGCCCTGATCAGCGCGCTGGAGCTGGCGCACGATCTCTTCGCCTGACGCGCTTCCGCCATTGAAACCCCCGCGGCCTTCCGCTAAGGACGGGCGCAGGCACCCATAGCTCAGCTGGATAGAGCGTTGCCCTCCGAAGGCAAAGGTCGCACGTTCGAATCGTGCTGGGTGCGCCAGCCCCTCCCGCCCGCTCCGGTCCTTGCTGTCCGGCCAGTCGCCGGGCCTGCCTGACCTTGGACGAATCCTTGCCGCCATTGGCCCGCATCGCCGCCGGTCTTGCTCTGGGAAGCCTGGGCGGCCTTGCCTTCTATGGGTTGGCGCTGCCCTTGCCCTGGATGCTCGGCGCGCTTTTCATCACCATGATCGCCGCTGTCGCGGGTCTGCCGGTCCTGGGTCCGATGCGGTTGCGACCGGCCATCGTCGCGGTGATCGGCGTGCTGCTGGGGTCGCGTTTCTCGCCCGCCGTCATCGGCCAGGCGGGCGAGGCCCTGGTCACGCTCTCGATCCTGGTGGTCTATCTTGCCGCCGTCGCCGCTGTTGTCGTGCCTTGGTATCGCTTCGTCGCACGGCAGGACTGGACCACCGCCTATTTTGCCGGAATGCCGGGGGGCCTCTCGGAAATGGTCGAACTCGGCGAGGCGAAGGGGGCCGACGTGCCTGCCATCGTTCTCGCGCATTCGCTGCGCATCGTGCTGACCATCGGGCTGATGGCGGTGCTGTTCCGGCTGGTGCTGGGCTATGACGTGGGGGCGGCGGGCGGGGCCGTCGCGCGAAAGGCGCTGGACCTGACGGATGCCGCCGTGCTGGTCGGTTGCGCCGTGCTGGGGATGCTGCTTGGCGCGAAGCTGCGGCTTCCCGCGCCCAGCTTCCTGGGTCCGCTCATCCTGTCCGCCGCCATCCACATGGCCGGGATCACCGAAAGCGCGCCACCCGGCATGCTGATCAACGCGGCCCAGGTCGCGCTTGGCACCATCCTCGGCTGCCGCTTCCTCGGGATCGACACAAGGATGCTGTTCCGCGCCGGGCTTTACAGTCTGGGGGCCACGGTGCTGACCCTCTGCCTGGCACTGGCCGGGGCCCTTGCCATGCAGGCGGGGGCGGGGGTCGGGATCGACCAGGCGCTCCTCGCCCTCGCCCCCGGCGGTCTGACCGAGATGGGGCTCATCGCGCTTGCGATCCATGCCGATGTCGCCTTCGTGGCGCTGCACCATGTCGTGCGCATCCTGGTGGTGATCGTCCTGGCACCAGTTCTGGTGCGGCTCGTGCAGCGGGGCAGGTAAGGCCATAACACGCCGGGTGTCGCGGGCAGCGCAAACTTGTCTCTTGCCTACTTGCAAATGCTTCTCATTTACATTCTACTTGACCCAACCAAAGGTGGCCCATGCGTCTTCTTCGCCCTAGCCTGCTCATTGCCAGCCTGCTCGCCCTGCCATTCACCGCTCAGGCGGAAGGCCGGCTCAAGGTCGTCACCACCTTCACCGTGATCGCCGACATGGCGCGCAACGTCGCGGGCGAGGGGGTGGAGGTCGTCTCCGTCACCAAGCCCGGCGCGGAAATCCACGGCTACGAGCCGACGCCGCAGGACATCGTCGGCGCAGCGGATGCCGATCTGATCCTGCGCAACGGCCTTGGCCTTGAACGCTGGTTCGAACAGTTCCTCGGCAACCTCGGAGATGTGCCCTCGGCCACCCTGACCGACGGCATCGACCCGATCTCGATCACCGGCGGCGATTATGACGGCAAGCCCAATCCCCATGCCTGGATGAGCCTTGCCAATGCCGGGATCTATGTCGACAACATCCAGAAGGCGCTTTCCGCCGCCGATCCGGCCAATGCCGCGACCTATGCGGCGAATGCCGAAGCCTACAAGGCGCAACTCTCCGCCGCCCTCGACCCCCTGAAGGCCGAGATCGCCGCCCTGCCGGAAGGCCACCGCTGGCTTGCCACCTGCGAGGGGGCGTTCAGCTACCTCGCCCGCGACCTTGGCTTGCACGAACTCTATCTCTGGCCGATCAATGCCGACCAGCAGGGCAGCCCGCGCCAGGTCCAGGCGGTGATCGACGGCGTCCGCGCGCATCAGATTCCGGCGGTCTTCTGCGAAAGCACCGTCTCCTCGAAACCCGCCGAACAGGTCGCGCGCGAAACCGGCGCTGCCTTCGGCGGCATCCTCTACGTCGACAGCCTGTCCGAAACCGACGGGCCGGTCCCGACCTATCTCGACCTTCTGAAAGTCACCACCGAAACCATCGCCAGGGGCCTGACCCCGGCGAACTGAGGGCATGATGCGCGATACCCGAACCAGTGAGGGCATCTTCGCCGAAGGCGTCACAGTCACCTACAGGAACGGCCTGACCGCCCTCACCGACGCCAGCTTCCAGATCCCGCAAGGCACGATCACCGCGCTTGTCGGCGTGAACGGTGCGGGGAAATCCACCCTTTTCAAGGCGATCATGGGCTTCGTCCCCATCGCCCGCGGCACGATCCGCCTTCTCGGGATGCCGGTGCGCGACGCGCTGCGGCAGAACCTCGTCGCCTATGTTCCCCAGGCCGAGGAGGTGGACTGGTCCTTCCCCATCCTCGTCGAGGATGTGGTGATGATGGGCCGCTACGGCCATATGGGACTGCTCCGCCGCCCCTCTGCCGCCGACCGCGCCAAGGTCGATCAGGCGCTGGCCCGTGTCGGCCTCACCGACCTCCGCCAGCGCCAGATCGGCGAATTGTCCGGCGGCCAGAAGAAGCGCGTCTTCCTCGCCCGCGCGCTGGCGCAGGAGGGGCGTATCATCCTTCTCGACGAACCCTTCACCGGCGTCGACGTGAAGACCGAAGAGCAGATCATCGCGCTTCTGCGCACCCTGCGCGACGAGGGCCATGTCATGCTCGTCTCCACTCACAACCTCGGCTCGGTCCCCGATTTCTGCGACCGCACCGTGCTGGTGAAAGGCACCGTCCTTGCCTTCGGCCCGACCGACACCACCTTCACCCGTGACAATCTGGAACAGGCTTTCGGCGGGGTCCTGCGCCATTTCACCCTCGGCGGCCCCGACCTGCACGAAGACGACGATACCCGCGAGATCAGCATTCTGACCGACGACGAACGCCCCTTCGTACATTACGGCCGGAAGGGCGACCAATGACCTTCCGGCTTGCTCTTTTTCCAAATACTCCCGCCAGAGGCGCTCCGAGCCGTTTTGCGTTCTTCACGCAAAACGGCGAGACAAAAGACTTGCGCGCCAGCGCTCCTTGCGAAAACCGCCCCAACCCGTGCGGCGGCCCCCATGCTTGAGCCCTTCACCTATGGCTACATGACCAATGCCATGTGGGTCTCGGCCCTCGTCGGCGGGGTCTGCGGCTTCCTCTCCGCCTATCTCATGCTCAAAGGCTGGTCGCTGATCGGCGACGCGCTCTCGCATTCCGTCGTGCCCGGCGTCGCGGGAGCCTACATCCTCGGCCTTCCCTTCGCGCTCGGCGCTTTCCTCTCCGGCGGGCTCGCCGCCGCCGCCATGCTGTTTCTCACCAACCGCACCGGGCTCAAGACCGACACCGTCATCGGTCTGATCTTCACCTCCTTCTTCGGCCTTGGCCTGTTCCTGATCTCGATCTACCCGACCTCCGTCTCGATCCAGACCATCACCATGGGCAACATCCTGGCCATTTCCCCCGGCGACACCCTGCAACTCGTGATCATCGGCGGTGTCTCGGCTGCCATCCTCCTCGTCCTCTGGAAGGACCTGATGGTCACGTTCTTCGACGAGGCCCATGCCCGTACCATCGGTCTCAGGCCCGATCTGCTGAAGGTGATCTTCTTCACCCTTCTCTCCGCCTCGACCGTCGCCGCGATGCAGACCGTCGGCGCCTTCCTTGTCGTCGCCATGGTCGTGACCCCCGGCGCCACCGCCTATCTGCTGACCGACCGCTTTCCGCGCCTTCTGACCCTTGCCGCCGGGATCGGGGCCGCCACCGGCTTCACCGGCGCTTACCTGAGCTACTTCCTTGACGGTGCAACCGGAGGCGTCATCGTCCTCCTGCAGGCCGCACTTTTCGTCCTGGCCTTCCTTTTCGCCCCGAAACACGGCCTTCTCGCCGCCAAACGCCGGGCAAAGGCATGATCGACGCGGCTCTCCAGCCCTTCCAGTTCCCGTTCATGCAGAACGCCTTCTGGATCGCCCTGATCGTCGCCCCGCCTTGCGCGCTCCTCTCGTGCTTTCTGGTCCTGAAAGGCTGGGCGCTGATGGGCGACGCGGTCAGCCACGCCGTCCTGCCCGGCATCGTGCTGGCCTATATGGCGGGCCTGCCGTTGCTGATCGGGGCCTTTGTCGCGGGCCTCGGCAGCGCGCTCCTGACCGGCTGGATTGCCGACAACAGCCGGATCAAGCGCGACACGGTGATGGGCGTGGTGTTCTCGGCCATGTTCGCCCTTGGCGTCGTGCTGATCACCGCCTTCCCGACGGACATCCATCTGGACCACATTCTCTTCGGCAACATGCTGGGGGTGGGGCAGGGCGACCTGATCACCGCCGCCGCCATTGCGGTGCCCGTCACCCTGATCCTGACGCTGAAATGGCGCGACCTGATGCTGCATGCGTTCGATCCGGCGCAGGCGCAGGTTTCGGGTCTGCCGACGAAACTCTTGCATTACGGCCTTCTCGCCATCCTCGCGCTGAACATTGTCGCGACGCTCTCCTCGGTCGGGCTGATCCTTGCCATCGGCCTGCTGATCGCGCCCGGTGCCATCGCCTTCCTGACCAGCCGCAGCTTCGGCGCGATGCTGATCACCGCGACCGCCGTCTGCCTCTTCGCCATGCTTTCCGGCATCTGGGCCAGCTTCCACCTCGATTCGGCCCCCGCGCCGACGGTGATCCTGATCCTGACGGCGCTTTTCCTTCTCGCCTTCCTGCGCCGGGTGATCCTGATCCGTCGCGCCCAGGGGCCTGCCGGCTGAACCGGCTTGCCGAAGTGCTGCCCAGTCTCTACCGATGGGGGGACACCGAGGAACAGGCCCCGCATGCCCGCCACCAATGCCGCGATCTGGTATGCCGCCGATGGCTACGACCCGACGAAGAAGGGCATCAATGGCCGTCGTGTCGCGGGCGAAAGCTTCCTGCGCGGCTTCTTCGCCCATGGCGATGTAGGTGAATTCGTCTCCTTCGCCCATTCCCAACCCGACCATGCCGCCTTCGCCGATCTCGCCCGTGCGGCGGGCGTGACCCGACCCCTGCGCGCGGTCCGGCTTGACGCGCCGAAGGCGCTTGCTCCGGTCGAGGTCGTCTTCTACCCCGCGCCCCTTTCGCCGACCGAATGCTGGCGCCGTGCCCCGCAGGGTGCCGCCGCCTGGGCGCTGTGTGGCATCACCCACACCACCGCGACCCGCAACGTGATGCAGACCCTCTTCGACCTGCGTTCCGCTCCGCAGATGCCCTGGGACGCGGTGATCTGCACCTCGAAGGCGGTGCAGGCCTCGGTCCGCCGGGTGATGGAACTGGCCGAGTCGCATCTGGCGCAGCGGTTTCCGGGGGCGGTCCTGCCTGCGCGCCCGCTGCTGCCGGTGCTTCCCCTGGGGGTGGACTGCGCCAGCCTTCAGCCCGACCCGGCGCTTGGCGCCAGCTTGCGCGCCCGCATCGGCGCCGAACCCGGCGATCTGGTCGTCGTCTCCATCGCGCGGCTGACCCCGGACGAAAAGTTCGACCCGCTGCCGCTGTTCCTGGAGATGGAGCTTGCCGCGACCGAGCTTCGCCCCGATGGGCCCGGGCTGCATCTCGTCCTCTGCGGCCAGTTCTCCGAAGCGCACTGGGCCGAAACCATCGCCACCGCCGCCGCAAGGCTGATGCCCGGCTGCGGCTATCATGTGCTTGATGGCAGCGACGCCGCCGAACGCAAGGCCACGCTTTCGGGCGGCGATGTCTTCGTCTTCCCCATCGACAACCTGCAGGAAACCTTCGGTCTGGCCCCCGTGGAGGCGATGGCGGCGGGCCTGCCGGTGATCGTCTCGGATTGGGACGGGATGAAGGACACCGTGACGCCCGACACCGGCTTCCGCATCCCGACCGAACTGCCCCGCGCCGGGCTTTCGGCCTATGTCAGCTCGCGCTATCTCGGTGGCACCGACAGCTACCTGCAATATCTCAGCCAGCTTTCCGCGATGACGCCTGTCGATGTCGCGGCAATGGCCCGCGCGCTGGTGACGCTGGCCCGCGACCCCGCGTTGCGGGCGCGGATGGGGGCCGCAGCGCGCGACCGGGCGCGGCGGCTATATGACTGGTCGGTGGTGATCCCCCAGATGCAGGCGCTCTGGAGTGAACAGGCCGCGATGCTGGCCCATGCCCGTGCGCGGGGCGGCCCGGCCCTCGCCCCGCGCGATCCGGGCCTGCTCCCGGTCGGCCCGGCGGTCGAAGAGATGTTCGCGGCCTATCCAAGCGCCTTCGCCGCCGAGGATCGCCGCCTTGCCGCGACCGAGGCCGCCCATCGCCCCACAGTGTCCGAGACCGTCACGCTTCGGAACTACGCCGCCCGCCGCCGCCTGCTGGAAGATCCCGCCAGGATCGAGACCATCCTTGCCGCCTATGCCACGACCGGCCCCCAGGGCGCGACCGAGGCCGAGATCGCCGCCGCCACGCGCCTGCCCGCCGCCATGGTCGCGCGGGTCTCGCTCTGGCTGCTGAAATACCACTTCCTGCAAAAGGCCGCCGCATGACCCGCTCGATCCTGATCACCGGAGCCGGGGCCGGCATCGGCCGCGCCACCGCCCGCCGCTTCCTGGCCGAGGGTTGGGAGGTCACGCTGCTGGGCCGTCGCCGCGCAGCCCTGGAGGAAACCGCCGAAGGGCACAGCGCCCGCATCCTGATCGCCGATGTGGGCGATCCGGACGCGGTCGAGGCCGCCTTTGCCGAACTCCCCCGCCTTGATGTTCTCTTCAACAACGCAGGCATTTCCGCCCCCGCCGCCCCCATCGACGACATCCCGGTCGAAACCTGGCTCGAGGTCAGCCGCACCAACATCACCGGCATGTTCCTCTGCGCCCGCGCCGCCTTCGGCCTGATGCGCCGCCAGTCCCCGCGCGGGGGGCGGATCATCAACAACGGCTCGATCTCGGCGCATGTGCCCCGGCCCGGTTCCGCGCCTTACACCATGTCGAAACACGCCGTCACCGGCCTGACCCGTACGCTTGGTCTGGATGGCCGCGCCTTCGACATCGCCTGCGCGCAGATCGACATCGGCAATGCGCTGACCGACATGGCCGCCGCCTTCACCACCGGCGTTCCCCAGGCCAGTGGCGAGACCCGCGTCGAACCCGTGATGGATGTGGCCCATGTCGCGGCCATGGTCCTGCACATGGCCAGCCTGCCCCCGGAGGTGAACACGCCCTTCGTGACGATCATGGCCCGTGACATGCCCTATATCGGGCGCGGCTAGCCGAAGCTTCCCGGCAGCTCGCGCAAGAGACCCATCACCCGCGGATCCTGCAGCGCGTAGAAGATCGCCTTCCCTTCGCGCCGGGTCGAGACAAGCCCCTCCAGCCGCAGCCGGGCAAGCTGCTGGCTGACGGCGGCCTGCCGCTGGCCCAGAAGGCCCTCAAGCTCTGTCACCGACTTTTCGCCCGCCGCAAGATGACACAGGATCATCAAGCGCCCTTCATGGCTCAGCGCCTTCAGCAAGGCCGCGATCTCCTCGGCACGGCTCGCCATCCAAATGGCAATCTCGCGATCTTCCGACGGGGTCAGGCCCGCATCGAGGCGTTCCATCTTCATCACACCACCCACCACAACCTCACATTGCAAACTGATAGCATGTGCCGCCCCCGGCCACGACAGTCCCTTGCAGGCTTCGCCGCCGCCGGGCAAGGTTCCGCCGAAAGCGCGGGACCGTCCCGCACCGAACGCTGCCCGAAAAGGACCCCTCACGATGCGCCCCTCTGCCTTCACCGCCCCCGGCCGCTTCTGGCGCGGCAACCTGCACACGCATTGCACCAATTCGGATGGCGTGCTTTCGCCCGAAGAGGTCTGCCGCCGCTACCGCGCCGAGGGCTATGATTTCCTGGCGATCACCGACCATTTCATCGGCATCTACGGCTATCCGATGACCGACACCCGCGCCTTCCGCAGCGAAGGCTTCACCACGCTGATCGGGGCCGAACTGCATTCCGGCGCGCAGTCGAATGGCGAGCTGTGGCATATCCTTGCCGTCGGCCTGCCCGATGACTTCGCCCCCCCGACGACCACCAGCTTCATCGCCGAGCCGGGGCAGGAGAGCGGCCCCGCCATCGCCGCCCGCGCCGTGGCCGCCGGGGCCTTCGTCGCCATCGCCCATCCGCAATGGTCCGGCCTGACGCTGGCCGACGCCCGCACGATCGAGGCCGCCCATGCGGTCGAGATCTACAACCACGGCTGCGCCACGGGCTGCGACCGCCCCGATGGTGCCGGGATCGCCGACCTGTTGCTGACCGAGGGCCGGCGGATTTCGCTCATCGCCACCGACGACGCGCATTTCCACGAACCCGACCATTTCGGCGGCTGGGTCATGGTGAAGGCGACGGAAAATACCCCCGAGGCCCTGCTTGCGGCGCTGAAGCGCGGCGATTTCTATTCCAGCCAGGGGCCGCAGATCCACGATGTCCGCATCGACGGCGACATGGCCCATGTCGAATGCTCCGCCGCCGTCTCGGTTGTCGCGATGGGCTGGGGCACCGGCGCGCGCGGCGTCCACGGCCAGTCGATGACCCGCGCCGAAATCCCGCTCGACCGGCTGCTCGGCAGCCCCTGGGTCCGTATCTCGGTGATCGACGCCGCCGGGAAACGCGCCTGGTCAAACCCGATCTGGCGCGAGGCGGGCAAGATCCCGCGGGTGCTGTAAGTCAGGACGAACGGAACCCTCTGCCAAAGCTGTGCCATGGGAGGCGCGGCAGGGGGGAGCGTCGGCACCTTTCTTCGACCGCATCCGGATTGCGGCCAGTCTGACGGTCGCCGATTTACCCAAGCCGCGCCTTCTGGGTGAAGAACACCGGAATGGCAGAGCTTGCGCGGGCCGTCCGGCACCCCTGCAGGCTCTTGATCCGCCGCAACGCCGGGTCTTCACGCCACACCGCCCGCAAGCACCAGGTCAGCAGGGTTTTCGAACGGGCCATTTTCTTCTCCCATGAATGGTGTTGGTTGATGAATTACTCCTCCATAAGTTGTGTCCCGTGATGGCCGATCTGGGGAATTTCCGGGAAAGAAAATGGCAGCTTCGTGGAAAAGGGCAGGATCGCGAACGATCATCCGGAATCGACCGGGTTGTTGCCCGGTCCATCGCGGGACCGGCGCGGGCCCAGGGCTCGTCGCGTCACATCCGGCCTTGCACCCGCCTGCGCCCGCACCGACACTGACCCGCAGGAGGCTCCGATGACCGACCGTGCAATGATCACCGACCCCGACAGTTTCTTCGCCCAGGGCTGCGGCCGCTGCGACCGCTTTGCGACCGCCGATTGTTCGACGCGCCTCTGGCTGACGGGCCTTCTGACCCTCCGCCGCATCGCGCTGGACGCGGGCC
>JAGPEG010000190.1 GCA_018057165.1 Tabrizicola sp. | reverse complement strand
TCATGCCGAGAGGACAGCCCTGCGGGTGGCCTCGTCCACCTCGGGCCTTGTGCCGAACCAGCGTTCAAAGCCGGGGGCGGCCTGATGGAGCAGCATGCCAAGCCCGTCGACGATGGTGGCGCCGCGTTCCTCGGCCTCGATCAGGAACTGGGTCTTGAGCGGGGTGTAGACCAGATCGTTGCAGAGCGCGTGCGGGTTCAGCCTGTCCAGGGGAACCCGGAAATCGGCCTTGCCGGTCATGCCAAGCGAGGTGGTGTTGATCACGGTGACGGCGTCATCCAGCAGGTTCCCGGCCTGAACCCATTCATGAACGTGAATCTTTGCGCCGAAATCGGAGCGGATCGCGTCGGCACGGGGGCGGGTGCGGTTGGCGAGGCGGATTTCCGGGACGCCGACCTCGATCAGCGCGGCAACGACAGCACGGGCGGCGCCACCGGCCCCCAGCACCACGGCGGGACCGGAGGCGGGGGCCCAATGCGGGGCGTTCTGGCGCAGGTTGGCAATGAAGCCGGAGCCGTCGGTGTTGTCAGCGTGGATCTTGCCGTCCTTGCGGAAAATGAGCGTGTTGGCCGCCCCGATCAGCGCGGCGCGGTCGGTGACGATGTCGGCGATGTGGAGGATGGCCTCTTTATGCGGGATGGTCACGTTGCAGCCGACGAAGCCGAGGCGCGGAAGGGTGCGGATCAACTCGGGCAGGTCAACGGGGGCGATGTCGATGGGGATGTAGTGACCCTTGATGCCGTAGCGTTGCAGCCAGTAGCCATGCAGCGCAGGGCTGCGGCTGTGGGCAATCGGATGGCCGAGGACGGCAGCAAGCGGGATGCGGGGGTGATCGGTCATCGGGCGATCATGCCCTTGTTGCCAAGCCATGCCAACAGCGGGAGCAGCGGTAGGCCAAGAATGGTAAAGTGGTCGCCGGTGATGGCGGAGAACAGGCGGACGCCTTCTTCCTCAACCTTGTAGCAGCCGACCGAGTGGCGGATGCTGTCCCAGTTCCGGGTGACGTAGTCGTCAAGATAGGCGTCGGAGATCTGGTGCATGGTCAGCCGGGCTTCGCTGACGTGGCGCCAGACGGGTTCTGCGTTTTCATAGACAACGGCAGCGGAGAGGAGCTTGTGGGTCTTGCCCCTTAGCTGGCGAAGTTGTTGGCGCGCGTCATCGGGGGTTTCGGGCTTGGCGAAGGTTTCGCGGTCAAGGGCGAGGACCTGGTCGCAGCCGAGGACGGTTGCGTCGGGGTGTTTCTCGGCGACCTTGCGGGCCTTCATCTCGGCCAGGGTATCGGCGATGTCGCGGGGGGAGGCACCCTCGGCTGTGAGGGTGTCGCGGATGGCGGCTTCATCGACGCGGGGGGCGATGGCGGTGGGAGCAAGGCTGCGGCGCGAAGCATGGCGAGGCGGGTAGGTGAGGTGGAGGCGAGGATCAGGGGCATGGGGGCTGTGGATATCCGCGGTTTGTTCCTGGGGCCCCGGCCGGGGAGAAACCGCCCAACCGGGAGGGCTGTGGGCTTCTGCCGCAGGCCGGGGCGGTCGGGCCAGAGATATCCCGCTGTGCAGGGACTTGTCACGCGGGACGGGAAAAAGCGCCGTGCCCAGGGTCGGGATGGTGCAGCCTGTGGACGAAGTGCAATGCGAGATTTCGATCAAGATTTTGATATTGAATGATAAAATCAACGGTTTTCTTGCGCTTGCGATCTTTTCCCGGATTTGCCCCCAGCCCCGTCCTTGTGGAGCGTTCTGGGGGCGGGGTGGGCAATCCCGTTATGCACAGGCCCTACATCATCCACATTCCTTCTTTTCTTTATTCTTTATAGAAGAGGGGCGCGACCTTCGGGGTGGATGAAATGCTTGAGACGATCACGGATTTTCTGGCGGACTGGTACCTTGTGACGAAGTCCTTGCATGTGGTGTCGGTGATTTCCTGGATGGCGGGGATGTTCTACCTGCCGCGGCTTTTCGTCTATCACGCCGAGCAGGTGGAGCCGGGGTCGAAGACCGATGCGATGTTTCAGGTGATGGAGCGGCGCTTGCTGCGCGGGATCATCAACCCGGCGATGATCGCGACCTTCGTCTTCGGGCTGGCCCTGGTCTTCACGCCGGGGGTGGTGGACTGGTCCTTCGCCTGGCCCTGGGTCAAGGCCGGGGCCGTTCTGGTGATGGGCTGGTTCCATGGCTGGCTTTCGGCCCGGCGCAAGGACTTTGTCCGCGGCACCAACACCCGCAGCGGGCGGACCTACCGGATCATGAACGAGGTGCCGACGGTGCTGATGCTGGTGATCGTCTTCTCGGTCATCCTTCGCTACTGATTGACTTTTGCCCCGACGGCCATTAGGTGCGGCCTTGCAGGGCTGTCCGGCCCAAGGCATCTCCCGTCCCCATCCGTGCCGACCTGCCCTCAGGGGCTGCTCCGCCCAAAGGTATCCCATGACCACCGAACGCTTGAACCTCGCTGAACTCAAGGCCAAGACCCCGGCCGATCTTCTGGCCATGGCCGAGGAATGGGAGATCGAGAACGCGCCCAGCATGCGCAAGGGCGAGATGATGTTCTCGCTGTTGAAGGAACATGCCGAGGAAGGCTGGGAGATCGGCGGCGACGGCGTGCTGGAGGTGTTGCAGGACGGGTTCGGGTTCCTGCGGTCGCCTTCGGCCAACTATCTGCCGGGTCCGGACGACATCTACGTCGGTCCCGAAATCCTGCGCCAGTTCAGCCTGCGGACCGGGGATACCATCGAAGGCCTGATGCAGGCCCCGAAGGACAACGAGAAGTATTTCAGCATGACCAAGGTCACGCGGATCAACTTCGACGACCCGGAAAAGGCCAAGCACAAGGTCCACTTCGACAACCTGACGCCCCTTTACCCCGATGAGCGGCTGAAGATGGAAGTCGAGGATCCGACGATCAAGGATCGCTCGGCCCGGATCATCGACCTGGTGGCCCCCATCGGCAAAGGACAGCGCGGGCTGATCGTGGCCCCGCCGCGCACGGGTAAGACGGTGCTGTTGCAGAACATCGCCAACTCGATCGCGACCAACCACCCGGAATGTTATCTGATCGTCCTTCTGATTGACGAACGTCCCGAGGAAGTCACCGACATGCAGCGCACGGTGAAGGGGGAGGTCGTGGCCTCGACCTTCGACGAACCGGCGACGCGGCACGTTGCAGTGGCGGAAATGGTGATCGAGAAGGCCAAGCGCCTGGTCGAACACAAGCGCGACGTGGTGATCCTGCTGGACAGCATCACCCGTCTGGGCCGGGCGTTCAACACGGTGGTCCCGTCCTCGGGCAAAGTGCTGACCGGCGGTGTCGATGCGAACGCCCTGCAACGCCCGAAACGCTTCTTCGGGGCGGCCCGGAACATCGAGGAAGGCGGCTCGCTGACCATCATCGCCACCGCCCTGATCGACACCGGCAGCCGGATGGACGAAGTGATCTTCGAAGAATTCAAGGGCACGGGTAACTCGGAAATCGTGCTGGACCGCAAGGTCGCCGACAAGCGCGTCTTCCCGGCGATGGACATCCTGAAATCCGGCACCCGGAAAGAGGACCTGCTGGTCGAAAAGACCGATCTGCAGAAGACCTATGTCCTGCGCCGCATCCTGAACCCGATGGGCACCACCGATGCCATCGAATTCCTGATCGGCAAGTTGAAGCAGACCAAGTCGAACTCTGATTTCTTCGAATCGATGAACACCTAAGGCTCTGGCGGCGATGGACACGATCTATGCCCTCGCCACGGCGCGGGGTCGGTCGGGCCTCGCCGTGGTTCGCGTCTCGGGACCGGCAGCGTTTGCGGCCGGCCTTGCGTTGTGCGGGTCGCTACCTGCGGCGCGGATTGCGGGGCTGCGGCGGCTGAGCTGGGACGGCGAGCTTCTGGACGAGGCGCTGGTGCTGTCCTTTGCCGAGGGGGCGAGCTTCACCGGCGAGGCGGTGGTCGAACTGCACTGCCACGGTGGCCCGGCGGTGGTGGGAGCCGTGCTGCGGGCCCTGGCGGAGCAACCGGGGCTGCGGCTGGCGGAACCGGGTGAGTTCACCCGGCGGGCGCTGGAAAACGGCGTGCTGGACCTGGCGCAGGTCGAGGGCCTCGCCGATCTGATCGACGCCGAGACCGAGGCACAGCGGAAGCAGGCGGTGCGTGTGCTGTCTGGGTCCGTGGGCCAGAAGGTTGACGGTTGGCGGCGCGATCTGATCCGGGCGGGGGCTTTGCTGGAAGCGACGATTGATTTCGCCGATGAGGACGTGCCGGTGGATGTCTCGCCCGAAGTGCTGGCGCTGATCGACCGGCTGATGGCGGACCTTGGCCGCGAAGCGGCAGGCGTGGCGGCGGCAGAGCGCATTCGCGACGGGTTCGAAGTGGCCATTGTCGGCGCGCCGAATGCGGGGAAGTCGACGCTTCTGAACCAGTTGGCGGGACGGGAGGCGGCGATCACGTCCGAGATTGCCGGGACGACGCGGGATGTGATCGAAGTGCGGATGGAGATTGCCGGACTGCCGGTCACGTTCCTCGACACGGCGGGGTTGCGGGAAACCGAGGACCGGCTGGAGCAGGCGGGGATTGACCGGGCGCTGGCACGGGCAGAGACGGCGGATTTGCGCCTGTTCCTGACGGATGGGCCTTCGCTGCCGGGGTTGACGCCGACCGGAGACGATCTGGTGGTATTGAATAAAGCGGACACAAGATCGGGTGTATCTGGCCTTGCTGTGTCGGGGCGGACGGGCGAGGGTCTGCCCGAGCTGATAGCGCGGATCGGCGAAATCCTGAGTGAACGAGTGGGCTCCGCAGGCGCTTTAGTGCGCGAGCGGCATCGCGTGGCTGTTACAACGGCGATTGCTGCTCTGGCCGAGTCACGGGCGGAAGTGGTAAGACCTGACTCGCGCGTCGAGCTGGCGGCAGAGCATTTGCGGCAGGCTGTCAGGGCACTGGATGCCCTTGTCGGTCGCGTGGATGTGGACGACTTGCTCGGCGAGATTTTCGCCAGCTTCTGCATCGGCAAGTGAAGGGTGTTCCCAAAGGTGTTCCACGTGAAACACTACGATGTCATCGTGATCGGCGGCGGCCATGCGGGCGCTGAAGCGGCAGCAGCAGCGGCCCGGATGGGCGTGTCCACAGCTCTAGTAACGCTGCGGATCGAGACTTTGGGCGCAATGTCGTGCAATCCGGCAATCGGGGGGCTGGGCAAGGGCCATCTGGTGCGCGAGATCGATGCGCTGGACGGCGTCATGGGCCGGATGGCGGACAAGGCGGGGATCCAGTTCCGCTTGCTGAACCGGCGCAAG
>JAGPEG010000189.1 GCA_018057165.1 Tabrizicola sp. | reverse complement strand
CGACACCGCGCCGGTGCTTGCCCTGGCGCAGAGCCTCCACCAGCGCCGCCTTCAGCCCGCCACGCGGTTGGGCGTAGATCATCGCGTAGATCGTCTCGTGGCTCACGCGGGCTTTCGGTTCATCGGGTGCATGGCTGAGAGTGTCGCGGCGATCTGCTCGGGCGACCAGCGGAATGTGACGAGACGGTGCCAGACGACGCACCACAGCGCCCCGCCAGGCTCCAGCTTGCGCCGGGGCCGACAGCGCCGCCGACGCCGGTCGTAGGCGCGCTGGCCAGCCTGCGGACAGTACCCCGACCTCCATCCGCCCCCCGAACCGGGCGACACCCGCCCCCGCGCCAGTTCCCGACAGATCGTGCTCGCCGACCGCCCCAGAAGCCGCGCGATCTCCCGCTGGCTCGTGCCCCGACGATGCTCCGCAAAGATCACCGCCCGCTCCGCACCGTCCAGATGCCGACCCCGCCTCTCCATTGCAACCCCCTCTCCACACTCAGGTGTTGCGGTTCATTCTAGAGGCTGAGGTTCTGCAATCTTTTCGTCCGCGCCGGTTTGCCAAGAAAGCCGACCTGTCACATGCAGGATGATGGCCGTGATCGACAGCCCGAATTGCGGTCGGTCAAGCGATGCAGGCTAGAGGTCCTCGCCGGACAGGAACGGGTTCGACAGGGCAATACGGTCAAGAAAGGCATCGACCATGGCCCTGGGGTCAGCCGGTCGCACAGTGCCGGGTCCGAAGGCTTCGCGCGGGATCACGGGACTGGCGGGCAGGTCAATCATCGGAGGATCGCCGTCCCGATAGGGAAAGTCGGATTCCAGACGATCCAGGCATTCTCTCAACCAGCCATCGAAAGCCGGGAGATCGGAAAACAGCTTCTGGCAATAGAACAGCAACTGATTGGCGCGATCAGAGACGTCCGGATCTTCATCGCGGCAGAAGACGGCGTCGTTGACGACGATCAAGGTCATGTTCAGCAGTCCTCGCCACGGACCGCGCCAGTCTTCGTCGTCGGTTTCGAAATAGGTCGGACGGAAGCGGTCTGAAAAGGCAGCCCAGGCAGACTGGACATACTGGGCAATGATGCGATCAGGGTCATCGTATGACCTGAGCCCCGCCACGATCCATTCGCCCAGGGCTATTGTCAGCGCAAGATTTGCCGCGTCGGACAGAAGCTCCAGCCGGTCCTCAAACCCTGTTTCACTGTCGGCATAGTCCTCGTGGATGCGCCATTCGTCCCAGGCAAAGCCCAACTCCGCTTTCCCCGAAGCCATGGCGAGATACTGATCGAACAACAAGGTCATGTCGCAATCGGGTGATGGTCAGGGCGGATGAACGGGTTTGCGGCCAGCCGCTCCGGGGTGGCGAAGGCGCGGTATTCCCCTGCCATCTGGTCCGCCGCCAGTGGCTTTGCGAAGATCAGCGGCGCAATCGGCGGCCCACGAAACAGACGGATATAGTCAGCAATCTCGGCTTCGCTGGCGGCGTCCCAATCGCGATCCTGTTCGGGGGGGCGGACGGCGATCTGGTCGATCCGTGCGACCGCGGTGTCGAACCAGTCGTCAAATTCACGATGCGACTGCCGGTCGAGGACATGGCGGACGAGATGAACGATATGGAATGTCTCGCGGAACGGCTGGTCGATCGTGTCGCCCCATCGCGCAGGGTTCACCGCCGACATCAAGAGCCGCCGCAAACGCTTGATCGCAGACACGGCAGGGGGCTTGTTCGGAACCGGCTCGCCCTTGACGCTGGAAACATCAATCATCTCGGAGGCGGGCATCTGCAGGAATACCGCCTCGGCAAACTTGAGGTAGGGCGCAAGCTCAAGATGATGGGCAAACCGAAGAAAGCCCCAGGTGGCCGTCGCGGCGGCCAGGGCCGTCGTCCCGTTGGTCGTCTTGTTTTTCAGCTTCACCAGCAAGGGCGTTTCCCGCTCGACGGGGCCGATGTGCTTGTCCGGCCCCTCCCATGCGAAGGTGAGGGGGGCTTCTGCTATGGTCGCCGGAATTGCAGTTTCATACCATTCCATGTTCATCACCCGTCAGCAGTATACATCCTTGACGTCCTTCGGCTTTGCCACCGGGCTGCCAACGCAGACCTTGATGGTCATGCAGGCATCCGGGCCATTGCCGCCAACCGCACACAGCAGCTTCTTGCAGTGTTCACAGGCATCCTGCGACGTATCCGGGGGCGTCGATGTGTTCCAGTCGATCCCCAGGACCAGCGTGCCACCGACGGGTGACGGGCCGCTCTTGAACAGGTCCTCGATGATCCGCGCCTCGGTATGTGCCGAATGCGGTCGCTGATCGGCACGATTTTCTTCATAGACATGCCCACCGCAGGCCCCGCTGGATTTGCGTGTTTTCTTGCTGCCTTTGGCATATTGCGGCGTGCCCTTGGCCATACACGAGAAATAGGCCCCCATCCTGCGATTGGAGCAGGCCCGAACCACTGATGCGGAACCACCCTTGGGGGTAAATACGCCATGGGTGATGGTCGGCTTGGAGGCGTTGTTGGTGCGCTTTTTCTTCGGATTCTTCTTGTTTCGCTTGTTTTCACGCTCGCGCATGTTGCGCCGGACGGCTTCGTTCGCCGATTGCAGCTGCGCGCAAGGGTTTTCCTTCGGGCCCATCCCGGCTGCTGCTTGTGCCGCGCTCATCCCGACGGAGCAGTTCCCCGCGTTCATGTGGTTCTGCGTTGTCAGGTCGGTGAACCGCTCGGCTCCGCCGCCTTCGAAGATCACGTCGAAGGAATAGGCGGCGAATTTCAGCGGGCCGGTGATCTTGTGGGTGACGACCCCGGCGCCGAAGCTGTTGGTGGCGGGTTCGTCGCCGGTGGTCTTGGAATATTTGCTGCCGTTTTTCTTGCCCGCCTCTTTCCCCTTCACGAAGACGCTGGTGCAACCGTCGGTCGTGTCCGACGCCATGCCGGTCAGCGGATAGGGGATCGGCACCGGCCCCGCGGGCGGCGGCGGGGGCGACAGGCAGACGTCGGGCATCGCGGCGATGGTCTTGTTTGGCGTCGCCTTGCCCGAAACCTCCAGCCCGTTGGCGAAGACGCTCATGGCAGCCCCCGCATCTCGGCGCTCAGCGCGACGCGGCGGCCGTCGTCTTCTCCGGCAAAGCAGAGGGCGCGGTTTTGTGGCAGAAGGCCCGCGCGTCCCATCTCGAAGGCCCAGGCCAGTTGCACGGGCATCAGGGCGGCCCCGATCTCGCCCGTGTTCTCTATCAGGTTCCAGTGTTCGGTATAGCCGCGCGGACGGCGGGAGCGGCCTTCGGGCGGCGCGCGGTCAAGGCGCATCTGGGCCATCATCTGCTCCTTGAACTTGAAATGCTCGCCGTTCAGATCGCCAATCAATGCCGGGAAATCATAGAACGGAATCTGCGTCACCGCCAGCGCGGCGCGGAATGCCTGGGTCAGGCCCTCGCCGGTCACCGCCTGTTCGCGGGTGCCACCGTCCCGGCTGGGTTCCAGCCCGGTGCCCAGGCCGGTGATCGCCAGTTCCGGGCCCTCGGTGCTGCCGGTCCGGGCGACAAGGATCGCCGCCCCGGCCTCGCCGACGGTGAAGCCCGAGGTGTTGGCGCCGCAGAGGAGACGGCCCTTGTCGATGTAGTGTTGAGCGATCACCTGGCGCAGGAAGCTCTCCACCCCGACGAGGATTTGCAGCGGGTAGCGGGCGGACTGGCGGGCCGCGGTGGCCAGAAGATGCGGCAGGCCCGAACGCCCACCGCCGATCACACCCGATCCGGGGGGCAGGGGGCGGCCAAGCTTGCGGGTGAGGCCGTCGAGCATCCGGGTTTCCAGATCGCCGGGGCGACCGGGGCGGTCCGGCGGGGCAACGGTGACGAGGATGGGGATTTCGGACGCCGGTCGACGCAGCGTGGCGGGCAGGGTGGCGACCTGGGCCAGACATTCCTCGATCGGCGGGGTGGCGAGGTCGGGGAGGAAGCTCGGACCCTCCCACCATTGATGCGCGGCGACACGGAAGCAGTTGAGATTGGCCCCGGCGGTCGGGTCCCAGAGGTTGCCGGTCTCGGAGCCGATGATCTGGCCGCGGATGCCGGCGATGGTCGAGGGGCCGTCAGGACCGAGCGCCGACCAGATGCCGTAGCCGATGACCGAAAGTCCGGGGGCGATGCCTTTCTCAGCCATGGGGGCCGCCTTTCACGCCGCCAGGCCAGTGGGTTGCGCCCTCCAGCGGGCGTTCGACGATGAGGGCGCGGGCGAATTCGAAAAGGTCGCGCTCGGCGGTGATCCGGCTGCGCCAGGTCAGGCACATGTGGGCGGCTTCGGGAAGGAACAGGACGGTGTCGAGGTTGGCGATCCGCTGGGTGACGCGGCCGGACTTCCTCTCGAAGGTCACGACGATCTGGGTTCTGGGAATTTCGCCGGAAAGCCGACCGCCGGGCGAGAGGTTGACCAGCTCCACCGGCTCGCCGCCCGTGGGGTAGGGGATCTGCTGGTCGGGGGCGGAGGCCTGGAAGTAGCGGTCGTCGAAGTCCATCGGCAGAAGCGGCACCCGGTTGTCGAGCCAGGCATCGTCATAGGTGCCCGCGTATTGGCGACGGGGAAGCCAGGTGCGGCCAAGGGGACCGAAGGCCATGGGCGGGAAGCCGCCGTCGGGCGAGACCGCGTCCAGACCGAATTCCGAGGTCTGGGCCAGCGGCTTGCCCTCGCGGTTGACCGAATTCGGGTAGTAGCCGAGGCCCGCGGGGTTTTCCTGGAAGGCCTTGGCCATGGCGGGGTTTTCAGCCTCGGGGTCGATGCCGCCATAGGCCTGGTCATAGCCGATGTCCTGCACCAGGAAGGGGCGCTTCTCCGATGGCGTGTGGCCCGCCGCCCCGCGCAGCCAGATGCGGCTGCCGTGGACGGTGAACTTCTTCGCCCAAGCACCAAGCCGGATGCCCACATCCGCCGTCGTCGCAGGCTCGCCGCGCGGGGCGTGGGCGCGGGCGTGACAGAGGACGTCGCAGCGCGGGCGAAAATGGGCGAAATCGGTCTCGAAGACCGGGGCGTCCCAGGCAGGATCAGGTCCGAAGACATCGGCCTCGATCAGTGGTGCTTGGACCGGGGCGACCAGCGTCGGCGTGCCGCGCGTGTCGGTCAGGGTGAAAGTGGCCCGGACCACCAGCACGATCACCTCATGCCCTTGCTTGTCCAGCGCGAGGGTGAAGTTCGCGGCGAAAGGCGTGGTGTTCTCCAGCCTCATACCCGCCCCCTGTGTCGCGCCAGCCCTACCATTTGCGGGTGAACCCCCTTGGCTGGGGCACCACCG
>JAGPEG010000041.1 GCA_018057165.1 Tabrizicola sp. | reverse complement strand
CTATGGGCCGGGGACCAAGCTGAAGCTCGCGCCGGGGGAAAGCGTCACGCTGATGCCGGGCGACTGGCATGCCTTCTGGGGCGAGGGGGGCGATGTGCTGATCGGCGAGGTGTCCACCGTCAACGACGACCTGACCGACAACATCTTCCGCGAGCCCATCGGTCGCTTCGCCGAGATCGTGGAGGACGAGGCCCCCTGGCATCTGCTGGTCAGTGACTACGACCGCTGGCTGAAGTGACCGGCCGGAAATGACGAAGGGGGCGCTTGATGGGCGCCCCCTTTTGCATTGCTGTCGGTCCGCTCAGTTTCCGGGCGGGCAGACGCCATCCACCAGCGCGACCTTGCAGGCGGGTGCGGTGGCTGCCGGTGCGGTCGTGGAGGTTTCCGCCGGAGCCGGTGTCACCGGAGCGACGGCCGGGGCCACCAGAGGCGTGCCGGTGGTGATCGAGGGCGGCGGCAGCACCTTCAACGCGGGAACGGCACCGACAGGGACCACAACCTCGGCGGCCTTCGGCTTGGCGCTGGCTTTCGGCGCGATGGTCTTCGGGATGTAGAGGCCCTTCGGCATCTCGCCGCTCGCGGTCAGCACGATGACCTTCTCGCCCCCGGTCACGCGGCTGTAGAGGTCCAGCACGTCCTGGTTGATCATCCGGATGCAGCCCGACGAGGCGTTGCGTCCGATCGACTGCCATTCCGGCGTGCCATGGATGCGGTAGCCGTAGTCGCGGCCGCCCGAAGTCAGGTAGATCGCGCGGGCGCCAAGCGGATTCGTCGGGCCGCCGGGCTGGCCGACTTCGTCGAACTTCTGCAGCTCGGGGCGGCGGGCGATCATTTCCTTCGGCGGGATCCAGCGCGGCCAGGTCTTCTTCTCGGCCACGATGGCCTCGCCGGACCATTCGAACCCGGACTTGCCGACGGCGATGCCGTAGCGGATCGCCTTGTTCTTGCCGAGGACGTAGTAGAGCAGCTTGGTTTTCGGGTTGATGATGATGGTGCCCGCGGGCTGGTCGGTTTCATAGGCGACGACCTGGCGGCGGTGGGATTCCGGAATCTTGTCGACCGGAAGCGCGGGGATCGCGATCCCGGCGTCCATCGTGGCGACATAGACGTTCTCGCCGGCCTTCGGCAGAGCTTGCGTCGAGGCGGTCGGTCCCGCGGCAGGGTCGACGCAGGCGGCCAGAAGCGCGGCGGCGAGGATGGCGGGGCTCAGGCGGAGGAAACGACGGGAAGTCAGCAGCATAAAATCATCCACACATTTTCCGACCCGTCGGCAGAATGTCGCAGGTTCGTTGCTTCGCAAGCTAGACGAGCGCAACCGGCAGGTCAAACCACGCAGGGTTTTGAATGCGATCACGGGGCCGTGAAAACGGCTGATTTCCAAGGCATAGTTGCCTGCATGCCGCAGATTCCGGCACGCAGGCGGGCTTAGATCAAAGCGTGGTGCGCACGGACCAGAGCTCGGGGAAAAGCTCCACGTCCAGCATCCGGCGCAGGTAGGAGATGCCGGATGTGCCGCCGGTGCCGCGCTTGATGCCGATGACGCGGGCCACAGTCGTCAGGTGGTTGAAACGCCAGCGCCGGAAGTAATCCTCGAAATCCACCAGTTTCTCGGCCAGTTCATAGGCCTGCCAATAAGCGGTCGGGTCGCGGTAGATCACTTCCCACATCGCCTGGACCCCGTCATGCGGGACCCAGGTCTGGCGGATGTCGCGCGTCAGCACGTCCTGCGGCACCGGCAGGCCCTGGCGGGCAAGGTGGCGCAGCGCCTCGTCATAAAGGCTGGGGCGGGCGAGTTCGGCTTCGAGTTTCACCATCAGGTCGGGACGGTGGGCGTGGGGCTTCAGCATCGCAAGGTTGCGGTTGCCGGTGGCGTATTCGACCAGCCGGTATTGCCAGGACTGGAAGCCCGAAGACTGGCCGAGCGCCTCGCGGAAGGTGGTGTAGTCCGCGGGCGTCATCGTGCGCAACACGTCCCAGGCGTTGTTCAGCTGTTCGAAGATGCGGGCCACGCGGGCGAGCATCTTGAAGGCTTCCTGCGCCCGGTCGGCAGCGATCATCCGGCGCGCGGCGTCCAGCTCATGCAGCGCAAGGCGCATCCAAAGCTCCGAGGTCTGGTGCTGGATGATGAACAGCATCTCGTCATGCGCATCCGACAACGGGGTCTGGGCGCTGAGAATCTGGTCGATGTGCAGGTAATCGCCATAGGACATGCGGCCGTCGAAGGCCATCTGCGCGCCATCCTCGGCGGGGTTGTAAGGGGTGGGGGACATCTCGATCTCCAAAAATGAAAAGGGGTTTCAGGAGGAGAGAGAAGCCTTCCGGTTCAGGATCGACAGATTGCCCATCCGCCGCCAGAGCGCGACCCAGCCGGAGGGACGGCAAAGCGGAGGCAGTCTCAGTTGCCGCATGGCAGGCCCAGGGCGCGGCAGGTGTCCGGCGAGAGGCGGCGGTCGGGGTCGTCGGGCATGGCCACGCCCATGCCGCCATTCCAGCTGAGGATGGCCCAGCCAAAGCCTGCGTCTTCGGCGGCCCTGCGTTTGGCGCTGATGAAGGCGTGATACCATTCCATCGGCTGCGGCACTTCATCCGGCGTATGCAGCGCGCCGAATTCCCCAAGCAGCAGCCGGTTGCGCGGGATGCCATGCGCATCGGCCCAGGCGGCGGCGCGGGTGATCTCTTCGTTGACGGCGCTTTCGGAGGTGGCGGCATAGTCCCGCACGATCTGGGCGATCAGCTCTGCATCTGCCGTACCCTCGGCCTCGGTCATCCGCGTGATCGCGGCTTCAGTGACCGCTTTGATGACGTCCGGTGTCATCAGCGAGGGCGGAAAGGGGATGCCGGTGATATATTTGAGCGGTGGCTCGATCCAGATGGCCCCCTGATGGGTGAACGTGAAGGGCGCGTAGCTGTGGAAGGTCCACAGGACGTTGTCGTCCGGGATGAGCGACGGATCGAGCGATGCCAGGGCTGCGGCCTGACCCCAGCAGGCGCCGGTCAGGATCAGGGTCAGGTCAGGCGCCCCCTTGCGGGCCGCGGCGTGCAGCCGGGCCTGCATGGCGGGCCATTTGGGCGGGGCACCGGCATAGACGCCATCGCAGTCGAAGATGGGTTCGTTCAGAAGCTCCAGCGCCACACGGTCGGCAGGAAGATCGGCAAGCCGCGCGGCGATGTATCCGACAAGGGTGACGTAATCGGGAAACTGGTCGCCGACAATGCTTTCGGCCCCGCCGATCTCATCACCGCGCGGAATGGGATGAAGATCGACGATCACCTTCAATCCGGCATCAAGCGCCAGGTCGGCAGCGGCGCGCATCCCGTCGATCATGCGGTCCTGGTCGGGACCGGGCCCGTAGACCAGCGCGGGACCGGGGTCGAGCGGCAGGCGGATGAAGTCGAAGCCCTCATCGGCCAGAGCATCGAACATCGCCGGGGTGACGTGGCGGCGCCAGTCGGGAAAGACCGCCAATGCCTCGGGGTCGGCCATCAGTTCGGCGATCGTCCCCCAGTTGCTCCATTGCTCGGCGTTGACCCCGCGCTGCAGGCGAAGCGGATCGGCCAGTGCAGCGGAGCCCGCGACCGCGAGCAGGGCTGCGAGGGCAAGGAAGCGATGCTGGGCCATGCGAACACCCCTTCGGCTCAGGTCACGCGGGAGCGGCTCTTGAATTCGGGTTTGTCCCAGGTGCCGTAGTCCATGATCTTCGCCAGCACGGAAACCGCGCGGGCGACGTCGTCTTCGTCGATGTAAAGCGGCGTGAAGCCAAAGCGCAAGATATCTGGCGCGCGGAAGTCACCGATCACACCCTCGGCGATCAGGGCCTGCATGATGGCATAGCCTTCGGGGTGGCGGAAGCTGACCTGGCTGCCGCGCATCAGATGCGAGCGCGGGGTGGCAAGCTGCAGCATCGGGGCGCGGGCTTCGATTCCTTTGATGAACTGATCCTGCAGGCGGAGGGATTGGGCGTGGATTTCGTGCAGGTCGACGCCGTCCCAGACGTCGAGCGCGGCGTCCAGGGCTGCCATCTGCAGGATCGGCGGGGTGCCGACGCGCATCCGCTCGATTCCCGCGCCGGGGCGGTAATTCAGGTCGAAGGCGAAGGGGGATTCATGCCCGAGCCAGCCGGACAGGGCCGGGCGGGCGGTGTCGGCGTGTTTCGGGGCGACATAGATGAAGGCCGGGCCGCCGGGGCCGGAGTTCAGGTATTTGTAGGTGCAGCCGACGGCAAAGTCGGCCTTGGCCTTCGTCACATCCACCGGCAATGCGCCCGCGCTGTGGGCCAGGTCCCAGACGGTCAGCGCCCCCATCTCATGCGCGCGCCGGGTGATCTCGGACATGTCGTGACGGCGGCCGGTGCGGTAGTCGATTTCGGTGATCATCGTCACGGCGACCGTGTCGTCGATGGCGGACATCACCTCCTCGGGTGCCACGGTCTTCAGCCGGTATTGCCCGCCAAGCGTGCGGCACAGCCCTTCAGCCATGTAGAGGTCGGAGGGAAAGTTGCCGGTGTCGGACAGGATCACCCGGCGCTTGGGGTTCATCTCCAGAGCCGAGGCAAGCGCCTGGTAGACCTTGATCGAGAGGGTGTCGCCCAGGATCACGGAGCCAGCGGGCGCGCCGATCAGCTTGCCGATCCGGTCGCCCAGCATCGCGGGTTGTGCCATCCAGCCGGCCTTGTTCCAGCCGCGGATCAGCAGTTCCGCCCATTCGTCCCGCATCACCTTTTCCATGCGCGCGGGGGCGGATTTCACCATCGGGCCCAGCGAGTTGCCGTCAAGGTAGATGACCCCTTCGGGCAGATGGAAACGGGCTTTCGTGGCAGCGAAATCGATGGGCATGGGTGCGTCCTTCGGAGTTTCCAAAGTTATGGCGGGGGCAGCGATAAATTTCAAGCTTGAAATGGTTGTGATGTGGCTATGTCGCTTCCGATGGAAAGAGTGCCGCATCGGCCCGCTCCATCGGCTGAACGGCTTGCAGCCGGGTGACGCAGCGTCTAGAGGGGCCATACAGGAGGCCCCCGGTTGCGTTCCTTGCTTCGCGAGATCGACATTCCGCCAAGCTGGCTGGCGCTGCATATCGGCGCGGCCTGGGTGTTGTCGCTTCTCTCACCCCCCGTTTACGGCTCTCTGGGCAGCACCTTGGGGCCGGGGCTGGTGGTGCTGGGCGCGCTGGTGATGGGCGCGGCAGTGCTGCAGATGGCCCGGGCGCGGACGACGGTGATCCCGCGCCGCAATCCGACGGCGCTGGTGACAAGCGGGGTGTTCGGCCTGTCGCGCAATCCGATCTACCTGGCCGATGCGATCATCCTAGCCGGGGCGATCCTGTGGCTTGACGCCGTGCTTGCGCTTCCGCTGGTTTTCAGTTTCGTCTGGCTGATCCAGACCCGCTTCATCCGCGACGAGGAAGCCCGCCTGACCGAGGCATTCGGGCCGGAGTTCGACCTCTGGGCCGCGCGCACGCGGCGTTGGCTGGGGCGGAAATGACGCGGGGATGGGCGAAGAAAGTAGAGTTTGAAATATTGTTGCGCAATGCTAGACGCAACGGATCAGATTGTGACTCTCGGGCAGAGGAGCGGGGACCAGGGTGAAGATAGGCGCTTTGACAGAGGTATTTCCCGGTGAAAACCGGGTGGCGATGACGCCGGATTCGGCCACGCAACTGGCGAAGCTGGGGCATTCGTCCTGTATCCAGGCGGGGGCGGGGGCGAAGGCCGGGTTCTCGGATGCGGCCTATGCTGCGGCAGGGGTCGAGGTTCTGGCGGATGCGGCCTCGGTGATCGCGGCGGCGGATGTGGTCGTCAAGGTGCGGGGTCCGGACGCGGCGGAGCTGCAGACTCTGGGCGACGGGCAGACCCTGATCAGCTTCTTCTGGCCGGCGCAGAACGCCGAACTGCTGGAGGCGGCGGCGAAGAAGAACCTGACCATCGTGGCGATGGACATGGTGCCGCGCATCAGCCGCGCGCAGAAGATGGACGCGCTGTCGTCGATGGCGAACATTGCCGGGTATCGCGCGGTGATCGAGGCCGGGGCGAATTTTGGCCGCTTCTTCACCGGCCAGGTGACGGCGGCGGGCAAGGTGCCCCCGGCCAAGGTGTTGGTGGTTGGTGCAGGGGTTGCGGGGCTGGCGGCAGTCGGCACGGCCACGTCGCTGGGTGCGATTGTCCATGCCTTTGACGTGCGGCCCGAAGTGGCCGAGCAGATTGAATCGATGGGGGCGAGCTTCGTCTTCCTCGACTTCGCCGAAGCGCAGACCGACGGTGCGGCGACCGGAGGCTATGCGGCCCCGTCCTCGCCCGAGTTCCGCGAGGCCCAGCTGAAGAAGTTCCGCGAGCTGGCGCCGGAGATGGATATCGTCATCACCACCGCGCTGATCCCCGGACGCCCCGCGCCGAAGCTCTGGACCGAGGACATGGTCAAGATGATGAAGCCGGGCTCGGTCATCGTCGACCTTGCGGCCGAGCGCGGCGGCAACTGCGACCTGACGGTGCCGGACCAGAAGATCGTGACCGACAATGGTGTGACCGTGGTCGGCTACACCGACTTCCCCAGCCGGATGGCCGCGCAGGCCAGTACGCTTTATTCCACCAACATCCGCCACATGCTGACCGACCTGACGCCGAAGAAGGACGGGGTCATCGCGCATAACATGGAGGATGACGTGATCCGGGGGGCGACGGCGGCGCATATGGGGGCGGTGACCTTCCCGCCGCCACCGCCGAAGATCGCGGCGATTGCGGTGCAGAAGTCGAAACCGAAAGCCATGGAACTGACGCCGGTCGAGCGGCGGGCGCAGGAAGTTGCGGCCTTCAAGGCGCAGACACGAAACCAGGTCGGGCTGCTGGCCATCGGCGGCGGGTTGATGCTGCTGGCGGGGCTTTATGCTCCGGCCAGCTTCATGAGCCACTTCATCGTCTTCGTGCTGGCGGTCTTCGTCGGCTTTCAGGTGATCTGGAACGTCTCGCATTCGCTGCACACCCCGTTGATGGCGGTGACGAACGCGATTTCGTCGATCATCATTCTGGGGGCGCTGATGCAGATCGGGTCGGGGTCGTTCCTGGTGATCCTCCTCGCGGCGCTGTCGGTCTTCATGGCCGGGATCAACATCTTCGGCGGCTTCATGGTGACGCGCCGGATGCTCGCCATGTTCCAGAAGTCGTAAGGGGGCCGTCATGGAATTCGGATTTACCACGGCGGCCTACGTCGTTGCAGCAGTGCTGTTCATCCTGTCGCTGGGCGGGTTGTCGGGCCAGGAAAGCGCCAAACGCGCGGTCTGGTACGGGATCGTCGGCATGGCTTTGGCCGTCGCGGCGACGCTTTACGGGCCGGGTTTCGGCCTTTGGTGGCTGTCGGTCGTCTTGATCGCGGGCGGCGGGGCTATCGGCTGGATCGTCGCGCAGCGGGTGCAGATGACCGAGATGCCGCAGCTGGTGGCGGCGATGCACAGCCTTGTCGGCCTCGCGGCGGTGTTCATCGGCTTCAACACCCATATCGAGATGGTACGGGTGATGGGCATGGACGAAGCGGCCCGCGCTGCACTGGAGGGGTTTGCCGCCGTCGTCGCGCACAAATCCGGGGTCGAGGTGTCGATCCTGCGGGTCGAGACCTTCCTGGGTATCTTCATCGGGGCGGTGACGTTCACCGGCTCGGTCATCGCCTTCGGGAAACTGGCGGGCAAGGTCGACGGCAAGGCGAAGAAGCTGCCGGGCGGGCATCTGTTGAATGCCTCGGCGGCGATCATTTCGATTGTCTTGCTGGCGGTCTACCTGCAGTCGGGGTCCTCGCTGGCGCTGATCGGGATGACCTTGGCCGCGCTTTTCATCGGCTATCACCTGATCATGGGGATCGGCGGGGCGGACATGCCGGTCGTGGTGTCGATGCTGAACAGCTACTCCGGCTGGGCGGCGGCGGCGATTGGTTTCTCGCTGTCGAACGACCTGCTCATCGTCGTCGGCGCGCTGGTGGGCTCCTCGGGTGCGATCCTGTCCTACATCATGTGCAAGGCGATGAACCGCAGCTTCATCAGCGTGATCCTGGGCGGCTTCGGCGGCACGACAGGCCCGGCGATGGAAGTCACCGGCGAGCAGATCGCCATCGACGCGGAAGGCGTCGCGGCGGCGCTGAACGACGCGGATTCGATCATCATCATCCCCGGCTACGGGATGGCCGTGGCGCAGGCGCAGCAGTCGGTGTCGGAGCTGACCCGGAAGCTGCGGGCCAAGGGCAAGACCGTGCGCTTCGCGATCCACCCGGTTGCGGGGCGTCTGCCGGGGCATATGAACGTGCTGCTGGCCGAGGCGAAGGTGCCCTACGATATCGTGCTGGAGATGGACGAGATCAACGAGGACTTCCCGGAGACGGACGTGGCCATCGTGATCGGGTCGAACGACATCGTGAACCCGGCGGCGCAGGAGGACCCGAACTCGCCCATCGCGGGGATGCCGGTCCTGGAGTGCTGGAAAGCCAAGCAGGTGTTCGTCTCGAAGCGGGGGCAGGGGACCGGGTATTCCGGGATCGAGAACCCGCTTTTCTACAAGGAAAACACCCGGATGTTCTACGGGGACGCGAAGAAGAGCCTCGACAGCCTGTTGCCGATGATCGAGTGACAACCGGGCGGGGTGGGCATTGCCCGCCCCGCCTCTCCACGGTGGACAGATTTTAGCGCCGTAGGAAATCAAGGACTTGCTCGCGGGCGTTAGGCATTTCTTAAGATCTGCCCGCAAACCGTTTCCGCCGAGCTTTCGGGCATTCGAAACCCAGACTGCCCCGGAGCGATGGGCGATTGGGCAACAGAGGAGCGGCATACCCTGGTATTCCGGTATTCTGCTGGAATGCGCTTGCGGCACGCCCTAACTCTCGTCGGGCAATCCCCGAGGACCAAGATGCCGATCCCTGACCATCCCTTGCGCTATGCCACCGTGAACGAGCTGCATGCGCGGCCGTTTCCGGCGCTGGAGGTGCCTTCGACCGCCGTCTACGTCGCGATCAAGGAGCCGGTGCAGGCGCAGAACCGGGACCGGGAGGCGGAGCTTGCGCATCTGCTGGCGCTCCTCGACCGGCATGGCAGCGCGCATCCGTAGCCGGGGGCGACGCATTTTCAGGGGGCCATCGGACGGGCCGCGCTGAAATGGGAGAGCCATACCGAGTTTGTCACCTATTCGGCCTTCACCAAGGGCATCTCGGCCCGGCCGTTCGATCCGGCGGAAGCCGAGGTGCTGCCCGAAGACTGGCTGGCGGCGGCGCCGGGCAAGCGGCTGACCTCGGTCCTGATCCGGGTGGAGCCGATGCCGGAGAGCGATGCGGAGGTGCTGAAGCGGCTGGACGAGTGGTTCGTGCCGGAAAGCCTGGCCGTGGCCCGCGTGGTGGACGGGGCCGCAGTGGTGGCGGGGGATTTCCGCATTGATCCGGCGGGGCACATGCGCTTTGCGGTCTTTGTGGCGCGGGGCACCGGCCCGCGCCGGGTCGGGCGGATCGTGCAGCGGCTGTGCGAGATCGAGACCTATCGGGCGATGTCGATGCTGGGACTGATGCGGTCGCGCGATCTGGGCAAGCGGTTGAATGCGCTGGACCCGAAACTGTCGGCGCTGGTTTCCGGACTGAACGAGGCGGGACCGGCCCCGGAAGTGGCGCTGCACAACCTTCTGACGATCTCGGCCGAGCTGGAAAGCCTGGCGGTGCAGTTTTCCTTCCGCTTCGGAGCGACGGCGGCTTATGAGGCCATCGTCAACCAGCGGATCGAAGTCCTGCGCGAAATGCGGATCGAGGGGCGGCAGACCTTCGGCGAATTCATGATGCGGCGCTATGACCCGGCGATGCGGACGGTGAAATCCTCGGAAAGCCGGTTGGCCGCGATGGCGGAGCGGGCAGAGCGGGCGGCGGAACTGTTGCGGACGCGGGTCGATGTCGAACGCTCGGCGCAGAACCAGCGGCTGCTGGAGAGCATGGATCGCCGCGCCGATCTTGCGCTCCGGCTGCAACACACGGTCGAAGGCCTGTCGGTGGTGGCGATCAGCTATTATGCGGTGAGCCTTGGCGCCTACCTGCTGAAACCCGCCGCCCATGCGCTGCATATCGGCCCCGAGGCGCTGCTGGCCGGGCTGGTGCCGGTCGTCGTGCTGGGGGTCTGGCTGATGGTGCGCCGGATCCGGAACCGGAACCGGCTGCACTGATCAGCGGCCCCTGATCCTGGGGTCCAGCGCGTCACGCAAGCCGTCACCGATGTAGTTCACCGACAGCACGGTCAGCGAAATGGCCAGACCCGGCCAGACCACCCGTTCGGGATAGACCTGCATGTATTGCAGCCCGTCATAGAGCAGCCGCCCCCAGGTTGGAAAATCGGGCGGGAAGCCGAGGCCGAAGAACGAGAGCACGGATTCGGTGATGATCGCCTCGGCCACGCCCAGGGTGGCCGCGACCATCACCGGCGAGACCACGTTCGGCAGGATGTGGCGGCGGATGATCCGGTTCGGCCTTGCCCCGATGGACCGGGCGGCCAGCACATATTCGCGTTCCTTCAGCGTCAGCACCTCGCCCCGGACGATACGGGCGGTGGCCATCCAAGAGGTGACGCCGATGGCGAAGACGATCAGGGTGAAGGCGCCAAGCTCGGGGCCGAGAATGCCGGCGAGGCGGTCGCGGAAGAGCATCACCATGACAAGGAGGAGCGGGATCACCGGCAGGGCGAGGAACATGTCGGTGATGCGCATCAGGAAGCCGTCGAGGCGGCGGAAATAGCCTGCCATGGTGCCGATGAAGGTGCCGAAGACGATGGCGATGGTCATCGCCACCATGCCGACCGCCAGCGAGACCCGGCCCGCAAGCAGCATCCGCGCCAGCATGTCGCGCCCGAGCTGGTCGGTGCCAAGCGGAAAGCGCAGGGAGGGGCCCTGGTTCTTCAGCTTGATCGCCTGGGCGACCGTCAGCTTTTCCGGCACCCAGAGATAGGGGCCGATGAGGACGGCGACGATCAGGATGCCGATCACGATCAGGCCGAAAAGCGCGCCCTTGTGAGTGCGGAACTGCTGCCAGATCTCGCGGCGCGGGCTGGCGGGTTTGGGGGGGGCGGAGGTCGCGTCAGTCATAGCGGATCCGGGGGTCTAGAAGGCCGTAGACGATATCGGCGATCAGGTTGAAGAGCACGATCAGCACGGCGAAGATGAAGGCGAGCGTCTGTACCATCGGCAGGTCGCTGGCATGGATCGCCCCGATCAGGGCGGCGCCGATGCCGTTCACCCCGAAGAGATTCTCGGTGATGATCGCTCCGCCGAAGATCGCCGGGATGCCAAGGGCGATGACGGTGACGACGGGGATCAGGGAATTGCGCAGGACATGTTTCAGGACGACGGTGCGTTCGGTCATGCCCTTGGCGCGGGCGGTGCGGACATAGTCCTGCGTCATGTTGTCGAGCATGGAAGATCGCATGTAGCGGCTGATCGTGGCGGCGTTCGCAAGGCCCAGGGTCATCACGGGCAGGGCCATCTGCCTGACCTGTTTGAGGAAGCTGTCCCAGTCCGTCACCGAAAGCGTGGTGTCGTATTTGGTCGGGAACCAGCCGAGCCAGACCGCGAAGATGATGATGAACAGCGTGCCCGAGAAGAAGGTCGGGACGGAAAAGCCGAGCATGGCAAAAAGCGTGCCGCCCTGGTCGAAGATCGAATACTGCCGGTAGGCGGAGTAGATGCCGATGGGCAGCGCGATCAGGATGCCGACCAGATAGGCGGTGCCGATCACGATCATGGTCTGCGGCAGGCGCTGGCCGATGATGGTGAAGACGGGGCTGCGCGATTGCCAGGACAGGATGCGCTGTTCACCCTCGACGACATGGGTGCCGAACCAGCCGTCGAACAGCGTCATCGGCTCGACCCAGAAGAACTGGCGGAGCCAGAGGAAGTAGCGCACGAAGACCGGCTGGTCGGCGCCAAGCGCCTCGATCATCTTCTGCCGCACGTCGGGCGGAACGGTGAGCGGAATTTCGGACATGGGCGAACCGGGGGCCAGATCGACCAGAAGGAAGATCACCAGGCTGATGACCAGAAGGGTCGGGATGGCCAGCAGAAGCCTGCGAAGCGTGAAGGTAAGCATGGCGGCCTGTGCCCTGTATGCAGGAAGAAGGAAGGTGCGGGGCCGGATCACCGGCCCCGCGAGACTTGTGTCACTTCACGCGGAACCAGTCCGCGACGTTCCACAGTTCCGAGTCCCAGGCGTTGATCTGCACGCCGCCAAGCGCGTTCGAATGCGCCGAGAGCGTGCCGCGATGGACCAGCGGAACCACGATCATGGAGTCCTTCGTCACCATGTCGTTCAGTTTCTTGGCGATTTCCTGCCGCTTGGCGATATCGGTGGTGCCGCCAAGTTCGGCGAAGAGCGCGTCGTATTCCGGGGTGCAGAAGCGGTTGATGTTCTCACCCTGCCACTGGGTTTCCGGGCTTGGCGCGTTCTTGCACTGGTACTGGCCCAGATAGACCTCCGGGTCCGGGCTGTCGGAGTTGTTGGCATACATCTCGACGTCGGCATAGAACTTCTGGAAGGTGTCGGGCGAGCCCGGATCCCCGCCGAAGAAGACGCCGGGATCGATGGCCTTCAGCTCGACCTCGACGCCCAGCTCGGTCCACCAGTCCTTGATCAGCGCCTGGAAGTCCTGGCGGATCGGGTTGACGGTGGACTGATACAGGATGTGCAGCTTCTTGCCATCCTTGTCGCGGATGCCGTCGCCGTCCGAGTCCTTCCAGCCGGCTTCATCCAGCAGCGCCTTGGCGCCTTCCATGTCCTGCGCGATGCAGCCCTCGTTGTCCGAGGCCCAGCCTTCCGGTCCGGGGATCACGTTGCAGGTCGGTCTGCCGCCGGCGCCGTAGCCGACCTCGACCAGGATCGAGCGGTCGATGGCTTTCGACAGCGCGGTCCGCACCTTGATGTCCGACAGGATCGGGTGGGGGTGCTTGACGGTGGCGCGTTCGCCTTCCGGCAGGGCGGGGTCGGGGTCGGTGGTGTTCATCTCAAGCCGCTCGACCAGGGTGCCGAAGGCGACGACGAATTCGCCCTTGCCGGCGGCAGCCATCGAGGCCTGGGTTTCGGGCGGGATCTGGGTGTTCCAGGCATAGTCGAATTCGCCGGTCTCCATCACCGCGCGGGCCGAGCCTTCGGCATCGCCGCCGCCCTTGATCACGGCGGTCGCGAAGGCGGGCTTGGCCGGGTCACGGTAGTTTTCGTTCGCGGCCATCGACACGGTGTCGTTGACGGTGAAGCCCGTCACCTTGAACGCGCCGGTGCCGACCGGCATGTTGTTGGCATCGGTGCAGGTCGGGGCGGCAGCGCCGAGGCAGGCCTCGAACTGCGCCTTCTGCAGGACCGGCGACAGCGCCGAGACGAAGGCGGTGTAGGGGTTCGCCTTCGGCGCGGCGAAAGTCACCTTGATGGTCGAGGGATCGACCGCCTCGACCGAAGCCACGCCTTCGAACTTGGTGGCCTGCGAGCAGCCGCCTTCGGGATGGGTGCAATATTGCCAGGTGAAGACCGCATCATCTGCCGTCACCGCCGAGCCGTCCGACCATTTCAGATCCGGCAGCAGTTTCCAGGTGATCGAGGTCATGTCCGCCGAGATGCCGCCGTTTTCAAGCGTCGGGATTTCGGTGACGAGCTTCGGTACCATCACGCCATTCGGGTCGAGGCCCGCCAGCGGTTCAAGCACCATGGACGAGGCGTAGATGTCCTTGGTCCCGCCCGAGAGGTAGGGGTTCATGATCGACACGGCCTGCGGGAAGGTGAGCTTCACCTCGCCATCGGTGCCGCGTTCGGCAAAGGCTGCGGGGGCAAGCCCCATCACGGCCACTGCGCCCAGGAGGGCGGCTTTCATTGTCATCGGGTCTCTCCTTGTTGGTTACGCTCGTGTTTCTTGTTCACGGGGGCCTCGGATGCGCCGGTTGATCCGGCGGCGGTTGTTGTCGGATAGAGATGGCAGGCGACCAGGCGGCCGGGTTCGACCTCCAGGAGGTCGGGCTTCACGGTCTTGCAGATGTCCATCACCTTGGGGCAGCGGGTGCAGAAGTTGCAGCCCTGCGGCGGGTTCGCCGGCGAGGGGACGTCGCCCTTCAGGATGATGCGGTTGCGACGGGCGGCAAGCACGGGGTCGGGTTCGTTGACGGCAGAGAGCAGCGCCTCGGCGTAGGGGTGGAGCGGGCGGGCGTAGAGGTCTTTCGACGGTGACAGCTCGGCGATACGGCCAAGATACATGACGGCCACCTTCTGCGCGAGGTGGCGCACCATGGAAAGGTCATGGCTGATGAAGAGATAGGTCAGCCCCAGCTTTTCCTGGAGGTCTTCCAGAAGATTGACGACCTGCGCCTGGATCGACACGTCGAGGGCCGCAATCGGTTCGTCGCAGACGATGAAACGGGGCTTCAGCGCCAGGGCGCGGGCGATGCCGATGCGCTGGCGCTGGCCGCCGGAGAATTCATGCGGGAAGCGGTTCACGAAGCGGCGGTTCAGGCCGACCTGATCCATCAGCTCATAGACCCGTTCCAGCTTCTGATCACGGGACCAGCCGGTGTGTTCGTCCAGCGGTTCGCTGACGATCTCGGCCAGCGACATGCGGGGGTTGAGGCTGGCTTGCGGGTCCTGGAAGACCATCTGCATGGAGGGGCGCTTCTTGCGCAACGCCTCGGGCGCCATGCGGGCGACATCGTCGCCGTCGATCACCACGCGCCCGGCGGTGGGTTCGTAAAGCCGCAGCATGGCGCGGCCCACGGTGGATTTGCCGCAACCGGATTCGCCGACAAGGCCCAGGGTCTGACCGGCCATGATGTCGAAGGACACGCCGTCCACCGCCTTCACGTCGCCGGTGTGCTTGCGGAAGATCCCGGTGTAGATCGGGAAGTGCATCTTCAGGTCCTGGACCTGGACCAGCGGGGTGGCCTGAGCGTCAAGCATGGGCGGACTCCGCCTTGGCGGGCGCGTGCCAGTGGCAGGCAACGTCATGGCCATGGCCGATCGGCTGGCCGTCGATGGCGCGGCGGGCCGGGTTCATGGCATCGCAGGCATCGAAGCGGTGTTCGCAGCGGGCGCGGAACGGGCAGGCGGTCAGCGGCGCGCTAAGGATCGGGGGTTGGCCCTCGATCACCTTGAGCCGCGTGTCGCGGTCGCCGGTGATGCGCGGGATCGTTTGCAGAAGTGCGCGGGTATAGGGGTGCTGCGGGTTGGCGAAAAGCTCGCGCACCGGGGCATGTTCGACGACCTGGCCGCCATACATGACGATCACCCGGTCGGCGATCCCGGCGATGACACCCAGGTCATGCGTGATCCAGATGATCGCCATGCCAAGCTTCTGGCGCAGCTCTTTCACCAGTTCGAGGATCTGCGCCTGGATCGTCACATCCAGCGCGGTGGTGGGTTCGTCGGCGATCAGCACGTCGGGGTCGCAGGCCAGCGCGATGGCGATCATCACCCGCTGGCGCATCCCACCCGAAAACTGGTGCGGATACTGGTAGAGCCTGCGGCGCGCGTCGGGGATGCCGACCAGTTCCAGAAGCTCTACCGCGCGGGCCTGGGCCTGGGCTCTCGACATCTTCATGTGCTTGATCAGCGGCTCCATGATCTGATTGCCCAGCGTGAAGACCGGGTTCAACGAGGTCATCGGGTCCTGGAAGACGAAGCCGATCTTGGCACCCCGCACGCCGCGGAGTTCGTCGTCCGACATTGCCAGAAGGTCACGGCCATTCAGCAGCACCTTGCCGGTGCGGATATCGGCCGGAGGTGCGGGCAAAAGCCGCAGGAGCGACATCATGGTAACGGACTTGCCCGAACCGCTTTCGCCGACGACGCCCAGCAGTTCCCCCGGTTTGAGGTGGAAGCTCACGTTGTTCACGGCGTGGATTTCACCACCGCGGGTTCTGAAAACGGTCTTGAGGTCCCTGACTTCAAGGACGGACGCGGCCGGTTCGGCCATTCAATACTCCCCGCGACTTTTTAGGTCTTGTTATTATTGGCTGTTTTTCAGCCTGACGGCTTCAGAGTACCGTCTTGTGGTCAACTCTTTCCGATTCTTGGCCTTCTATCAATCCCGATTTGCGGCGCGATTCCAGACTGTTCAACCGGCAGAATGATAGAAGTTCGCGTCATTCTGCCAGATATTGACTTGCTCGCGCCTCGGCGACAGGCTGGCTACCAGATGTAGTCTTGGCAAGGAAAATCGCGATGACCGTGCTGACAGCGCGTCAGATTCTGGAGCAACTGGTCACGTTTCCGACCGTCAGCCGCTCAACGAACCTGGCGCTGGTCGACTGGCTGGAGGGCTACCTGACCGGCCATGGGGTGAAGTGCTTCCGGCACTGGAACGAGGACCGGCAGAAGGCGGCGCTGATCGGCCATGCCGGACCCTGGGTCGAGGGGGCGGTGGTGCTGTCGGGGCATTCCGACGTGGTGCCGGTGGACGGGCAGGCCTGGACCTCGGACCCCTGGGTGGTGGTGGAGCGTGACGGGCGGCTTTACGGGCGCGGAACCTGCGACATGAAGGGTTATGTCGCGCTGGCAGTCTGGGCTTTGGTCGAGGCGCAAAGGCGGGGCGTGGTGCGGCCCTTGCAGCTGGCGCTGTCCTATGACGAAGAGGTGGGCTGCACCGGCGCGCCACCGATGATCCAGACGATGCAAGGGGTGGTGCCGAAGGGCGCGGTCGCGCTGATCGGCGAGCCGTCGCGGATGAAGGTGATCACCGGCCACAAGGGCGGCACGGGCTATGCGGTGCATGTGAAGGGCTATGAGGTGCATTCCTCGCTGCTGCCCGAGGGGGTGTCGGCGATCATGGAGGGCGCGCGGCTGATCCAATGGGTCAACGACCACAATGATGACATCCTGGCCCGCCCGCGCGGCGTGGTTGGGGCGCGGTTCCATCCGCCCTTCACGACGCTGCATATCGGGCGCATCCAGGGTGGGACGGCGGACAACATCACGGCGGCCGACTGCCGCTTTGCGGTGGAAATGCGCTGCGTGCCGGATGACGACATCGAGGCCCATGCCGGGGCGTTCCGGGCGGCGGCAGAGGCGTTGGACAAGGCGCTGAAGGCGCGGCGCCCCGAGGCGGGGGTCCATCTGGACAAGTTCTTCGATGTCTCGCCCTTGCGGCCCGAGGTGGACGGGGCGGCGGAGGCTTTGGCGCGGGCCTTGACGGGGGAGAATGCGACGGGCGTCGTCTCTTATGGCACCGAGGCCGGGCAGTTCCAGGATGCGGGCTATTCGGCAGTGGTGGTCGGGCCGGGCGACATTGCCCAGGCGCATCAGGCTGACGAATATCTGGAGGTCAGCGAGTTTCAGGCCGGGCAACAGTTCATGGAGCGGTTGCTGGAGCGGCTGGCGTGAGCTTTCCGATCTCGGAAGCCTCGCCGGTGCGCTTTGCCGGGGGGCTTCCCGCGCGCGCGGATGTGGTGGTGGTCGGCGGCGGCGTGATCGGGGTGATGACCGCCTGGTTCCTGCGCGAGCGCGGGCTGTCGGTCGTCCTGTGCGAGAAGGGCCGGATCGCGGGCGAGCAATCCAGCCGCAACTGGGGCTGGGTGCGCCAGCAGGGGCGGGACCCCGGCGAACTGCCGATCATGGTGGAAAGCCTGGCGATCTGGAAGCGGCTGGCGGCGGAAATGGGCGACGCCCTGGGCTTCCGGCAGACGGGGGTGCTGTATCTCGCGCAGACCGAAGCCGAGATCGCGGGCTTCGAGGCCTGGGCCGAGCATGCCCGCGCGCATCGGCTGGACACGCGGCTTCTGGCGGCGGGCGAGACGCTGGCGATGCTGAACGGGGCGTCGGCACCGTGGCAGGGCGGGCTTTTCACCGCCTCGGACGCGCGGGCCGAACCCTGGGTGGCGGTTCCGGCGCTGGCGGCGGTGGCAGAAGAGAAGGGCGTGGTAATCCGCGAATCCTGTGCGGTGCGCGGGCTGGACCTGGCAGCGGGGAAGGTCGCGGGGGTGGTGACGGAAGCGGGGCGGGTGGCCTGCGATCATGTCGTGGTCGCGGCGGGGGCCTGGTCGCGGCTGTTCCTTCGCCAGCATGGGGTGCGCATCCCGCAACTTTCGGTCCTCGCCTCGGTCGCGGCAACCGAGCCGATGCCGGAGATCTTTCCCGGCAATGCCGGGGACAGGGACTTTGCTTTTCGCAGAAACGCCGATGGGGGTCTGACCATTGCGCCACGCGCCAGGCATGACTTTCACATCGGCCCTGACGCATTCGCAAGCTTCGGCGTCTACATGCCTGTTTTAAAAAAGGATTTCCGTTCGACCTCGTTCCATTTCTCGGCACCCGACGGCTATCCTGATGCCTGGCGCACCTCACGCCGGTGGTCGCTTGCGGAGGAGAGTCCGTTCGAACGCCAGCGTGTCCTGAATCCGGCCCCGAACATGGCAATGATTGCGAAGGTGCAAGATCACTTTGCCGCAGCCTTCCCCGCGCTGGGGCGGCCGAAGCTGAAATCCGCCTGGGCCGGGATGATCGACAGCCTGCCCGACGTGGTGCCTGTCGTCAATCATGCTCCGATCAAGGGCCTGACCATCGCCACGGGGATGAGCGGGCATGGTTTCGGCATCGGGCCGGGCATGGGGCGGGTGGTGGCGGATCTGGTGACGGGCCGACCGACCGGGCACGACCTGA